>CAZIXB010000205.1:0-2515 GCA_964543205.1 uncultured Victivallales bacterium | reverse complement strand
TTCGTGTCGTCGCAGTGGCGCTATCCGCGCTCGCAGCAGGAATTTTGTGAGATATTCGGGTTAGCTGTTAACAGCAGCCGAAAGTTTGATTTCGCATCCGGCAAGCGCTTTTGAAACAGGGCAGTTGTCCTTTGCCTCTTGAGCATGTTTGCGGAATGTATCTTCATTGATGCCTGGAACGCTTGCGTTTACATCCAGATCGATCGAGGGTATTGCAAATCCGTCGCCTGATGGTTCGAGGTGTACTTGGGCCTCTGTCTCAATGCTTTCAGGCGTGTATCCAGCTTCCGAGAGCCCCAGGGAGAGAGCCATGGAAAAGCATCCGGCGTGTGCCGCTGCAATAAGTTCTTCCGGGTTGGTCCCTTCGGCTTCATCGAATCTCGATGCGAAAGAATATGGTTTTTCCTCGTTGCCAATCCGGATTATTCCTTTTCCTTTCTTGAGATCCCCGTTCCATTTTGCTGACGCTTTTCTAGTGGCCATGATTTCCTCCTTTTTTATTCTTACTGTCAAAACCTGTAGCGCTTATTTTTTTGTCTAAAAGTCTCTTGATCTATTACGATTGCGATTACGATTAAGACTGCAGTGGGTCCTTTATTCTATATCAGTTCTCCAATAATAGATTTTCCAGCGGAGACCAATTTTTGTTATCTATTATGGCTGTAAAGAAAAAACAGGCAATCAGGTGATTCCGTAGAAATTGTGGAAAATTCCCTTACATATGCGGGCTAACAGCGCTCTGAACCCTGTTACTTTTTGTCTTTCATCATTTCCCTGGCATGTTCCACTGCGACTTTTGTGGTCTTTCCGCTCAACATCCTTGCTATTTCGTTAACACGTTGTTCTTCGGTAATCGGGCCGACATTTGAATATGTGCGTCCTTCGCGCACTGTCTTGCGGACGGCCAGATGGGTTTCACCGTGGGCGGCAACCTGTGCAAGGTGTGTGATGCAGATTACCTGGTGGTTGCCGGCAATGCCCGCGAGCTTGTCGCCGATGGCGTTGCCCATTTCACCGCCGACATTTGTGTCGATCTCGTCAAAGACAAGCACCGGGATCCGGTCGTGCAGCGCAAGAACAGCTTTTACTGCCAGCATTACCCTGGATATCTCGCCGCTTGAGGCAATTACGCGGAGGGGTCGTTCCGGCTCGCCAACGTTTGGCGCGAATCCGAACTCAATGTCATCCAGGCCGGAATGTTTTGGCTTGCCATGCGAAAGACCTACTGTAAAAAGTCCGTGCTGGAAGCCCAGGTCGCGCAGTTCGGAGGTGACGGCTTCGGCCAGCTTATCGGCTGTCTTGTGTCTGGCTGCGCTCAGTTTTCCGCCTTTCATCAGAGCCTGTTCCTGTTCTGCGGCCAGTTCTTTCCGGAGTCTTTCAATCTGTTCATTTCTTGTGGACAGGTCTTCAATTTGTTCTTTTATCTTTGCCAGGTGTTCTTTGATGGACTCTATTGACCCGCCGTATTTTCTATTGAGTTTCTGTAAGAGCGCCATGCGGTCTTCCAGCCATTGAAGGCGTTCATTGTCTGTTTCGATTGACTGGGCGAAACCTGCGACCGAGTCTGCCAGTTCACGAAGCTGAATATTGATTGATTCTGCTTCGTCTCTCCATTGCTCTGCCTGTTCGGTGAGACCGGAAAGTTCGGTCAGCGCATTCTGCGCTGCCACCATGGCATGGAACGCGGAATTCTCCGATTCAGCCAGGGTTTCGTTTATGGTGTTGGCCAGTTCGATAATTCTGTTTGCATTTGCGGCAACGCTGTGTTCTTCGTCAAGATTCTCATCTTCTTCAGAAAGATCAGCGTCTTCGATTTCTTTGGCTTGGAACAACAGAAAGTTGATCTGTTCGGCCACCTGTTCTTCATCACAGTCCAGTTCTGCTATGTGCCCGGAGAGTTCCTGCATCCGATTGTATGAATCTTCATATGCCGTGCGGTATTCCCAAAGATGGCCGTATGAATCCAGCAGGTCGATCTGGTTTTCGCGGGTCAGCAGCGACTGGTGGTCATGCGGGCCGTGCATATCCACCAGCAGATTGCCGATCCGTTTCAGGGTCTGTACGGTTACCGGTGAATCATTGACCAGGTTTCTGCCTGAGCCTTCGCTTGCTACTATGCGTCGGATAACCAGGTTGCCTTCTTCGCATGGGTCAAGGCCCAGGTCTTCCAGGATGCCGTCCACCTCAGAGGAATCCGCCAGGCTGAACACTGCTTCAACACCGCACCTGTTTTCTCCCGAGCGGATCATGTTTTTATCTGCCCGTTCGCCCAGAACAAGCCCGAGAGCTCCCGCCAGGATTGATTTGCCCGCCCCTGTTTCTCCTGTGATCACGTTGAGTCCTGCAGACAGATCAACCTTGATATTATCGACAATGGCAAAATTTTTGATTTTTAAAGTTACCAGCATGGAGGGATTATAATATTTGCCAGAGCTGAATCCAGCATGAAACTTCAGTATCCGCTCTTGCTAACCCGCATATCTCACAGAATTCCGTGAGATATGCGCGTTCGCCC
>CAZIXB010000204.1:0-2557 GCA_964543205.1 uncultured Victivallales bacterium | reverse complement strand
GCATTGTTGACATCGTGGTAGTTGACTGTTTCCGAAGAAGAATGCACATACCGGCACGGAATTGAAAGACAGCCCGACTCAACGCCGCTGTGAGAAGTCTGAATAGCGCGCGCGTCAGTTGAGCCGAACCCGAGCACTTCAATTTGATATGGAATGCGGCGCTTTTCTGCGGTTTGAATCATTAACTCTTTGACCCTGGGCGAAGCGAGCATTCCGCCGTCTTTTATTTTTACCGCTGGTCCCTTGCCTAGTTCAATCGCCATCTTATAAGGGGGTTCGGGCGTGTCAGGACAAGCCGTGACATCCACCGCAATACCCATGTCAGGCTCTATGCCGTAAGCGCCGGTAATTGCGCCGCGCAAACCGACTTCTTCCTGGACGCTGAACACAAAATATACGTCATGGATTGATTTCTTTAATGCCCGCAAAACCCCTATCAATACTGCGCAACCAATCCGATCATCTAAAGCTTTCGCAATGATATTATCACCGCGCATCTCCATTCCGCTGTCAAAACAAGCTGCGTCACCCACCTTCACCGGAGGGCTGCGGTCATTCCCGCTCACATCCACAAAAAGTTTGTCAAATTGCGGGATTTTTTTCTTATCGTCCTGTTTTTCCATGCCGATAACGCCTATCGTTCCATCGGCAAAACGCACCCTTTTGGCAACTGAATATAAAGGATTCACCCCGCCGATCGGATTGACTCTCAGAAAGCCGCTTCGGTCAATGTATGCTACAATTACACCGATCTCATCCATATGCGCTGAAAGCATCACCTTGCGTCCGTTGCCGGCGCCTTTTTTCAATACAATCAAATTCCCCAGCGCATCGACCCTGATATCATCGGCCAGACCGTCAAGTTCTTCCTTTATGATTTCACGCACCTGTTCTTCATGTCCTGACGGTCCATAAGCTTCAACCAGCTTTTTTATTACTTCTTTCATCTCTGCTCTGCCTTTCGCGTCTTTCAAAAAACTTTCCTTCCCCGCTACAACCGTTGCATAACCTTCAGCATAAGTTTTACGGTATTATTTAAATCTTTTTTGCTCATCATCGAAACCGGCGAATGAATATAGCGGCATGGAGCTGAAACTGCCACAGTAGGAACTCCTCTACGCGCCAGATGAATGGCCCCGGCGTCAGTCCCGCCCTGGCCGGGCTGTTTAATCTGATATGGAATGTTTTCCTCTTCCGCGGTCGAAATCAATAACTGTACCATGTCTTTGTCGGCAATCATGGTTTTATCCATAACACTGATGGCCGGGCCTTTGCCCAGCTCTGTTGTCGGACTGATATCCTTATCTTTTGGCGAGTCATCGCAAATGGTACCTTCGAGCACAAATGCCGCATCCGGTTCAATCCCGAAAGCCGCCACCCGCGCACCGCGCAATCCTACTTCTTCCATTGTTGTAAACACCGGATAGAAATCAAACTGATACGGTCCGGCTTTGATCAGTTCAATTAACGCTGCGCAGCCAGCGCGGTCATCAAAGGCCTTGCCCTTAACCACGCCGCCCAGATCTTCAAATTCAGTTGCAAACACCGCGAAATCTCCCTGGTTGACCAACTTTTCAGCCTCCTCGCGGCTGCTCACCCCGATATCAATAACCATCGCGTCATGCTTGATGATGTTTTTTCGCTCATCTGGAGGGGTAAGATGCACCGGCTTGATACAAATCAAACCCGGGACACGATCTTTTCCAATCAAAACTGTCTTGGCAGGCAGAACACGGTCATCTATTCCTCCTACCTTCTGGAAAAAAAGCAGACCCTTTTCATTGGCGTGTGAAATCATCAGTCCGATCTCGTCCATGTGCGCTGCCAGCATTATTTTCCGCCGTTTACGCCCCGTGCCCTTTTTGAACCCCAACAGATTGCCAAGAGAATCAACCCGCAGGCTGTCCACATTTGAACGGATTGCTGATATTATGATATCTCTTACAGCGGATTCATCGCCTGCCACACCCGCCGCATTTGACAATTTTTCAAGTGTTTTCAGTCTCATTATATTGTGCGCTTACGGCCCTTCGCCGCATACTCTATTTAATTTTCCGTGAAAGTTTATCTATAAAAGCGTTGTCAAGGCCGGCGATAAAATGCGCCAGCAATCTTCCCGTACGCTCAACATCTTTAACCTGCAGCATTTCCACCGGTGTGTGCATACTGCGCAAAGGAATACTCAGCAAAGCGGTTGGTATCCCTTCCCGGGTTAGCTGTATGGCATTGGCATCAGTGCCGGTGCCGCGGGTGCAGATTTCTGTTTGAAAAGGAATTTCATTTTGCCGGGCGGTTTTACGCAAAGCTTCAAACATTTCCGGGTGGATATTCGGGCCCCTGCATAACGCAGGACCTTTGCCCAGTTCAATCGCATTGAACGCTTCCGGAATGCCGGGTTGTTTACCGAAACCGACATCAATCGCAATTCCGATATCCGGGGCAACACTGTAAGCGCCGGTAATTGCCCCGCGCAACCCGACTTCCTCCTGTACCGTGGCCACCGCGTAAACATCCCACGAATGGGTCAAATTGCGCAATTGCTCCATGCAGCAGGCAA
>CAZIXB010000203.1:0-2558 GCA_964543205.1 uncultured Victivallales bacterium | reverse complement strand
TTGCTTCGCGGGCTATTGCAAGCGCGTGAAGCACCGTATTGGTGCTGCCTCCCATCGCCATATCCAGCGCAAAAGCGTTATCAATGGATTCACGCGTAACTATATCGCGCGGGAGCGGGCCTTCGTCATGGGCCATTTCAACTATGCGCTGCGCTGCGTCGCGGTATATTTTTTTCCGCCTTCCGTCAATGGCAGGCACTGTGCCGTTTCCGGGCATTGACATTCCTATGGCCTCGCAGAGGCAGTTCATGGAATTGGCGGTAAACATGCCTGAGCATGAGCCGCATCCGGGACATGCGGCGCGTTCCAGTTCTTCCAGTTCGGCGTCTGAGAGATCGCCCTTACGGTGAGCGGATACGCCTTCGAACACGCTTACAAGGTCTACTGCGCGGCCATTGGATGTTCTGCCTGCCATCATGGGGCCGCCGCTGACCAGTATTGTCGGCACGTTCACCCTGAGCGCCCCCATAAACATGCCTGGAACAATTTTATCGCAGTTGACAATGCATATCAGCGCATCGAAACAATGCGCGCGCGCTGTGGCTTCGACGCAATCGGCTATGATCTCTCGGCTTGGAAGCGAGTATTTCATGCCTTCATGTCCCATGGCTATGCCGTCGCATAAACCCATTGTATTGAATTCAAGCGGTGTGCCGCCGTTTCGCCTTATATATTTTTTTATGTATTCTGCCACCTTGTTGAGATGGACGTGACCAGGAATTGCCTCAGTAAAAGAATTGCACACGCCTATGATGGGCTGGCTGATATCCTTGTCGGTCAATCCTGTAGCCCGCATAAGGCTGCGATGCGGCGCTCTATCCCATCCTTTCTTGATCGTATCGCTTTTCATATTCCTCTCTGCTTTCCGTTTATTAAAGTAAGTCTATCCATTTTTCATGATAACATCGGGCCAAGGCTCACGGAAGCAAGAAATCGGGTCTTGTCGGGATCTTTGTGGCCTCCTATCCTTGTCACTATCATTGTTTTGATCCTTGTCATTGCAATTCTGGGTTTACTACTTGGGTTCTTTTGAATAATGTATCCATATGAAAAGAATCACAATACTGACTTTCTCTCTTTTATGTCTGTTTGCGGTGTCATGCAGACGCAATGATTTTCGAACTGCCATAATTCATGTGCCGGGCATGAAAAATAAGGCTTGCGCCGAAATGGTAGTCAAAGTCGCAAGAAGAAGGTCGAACGGGCCGGAGAAGAGCGACAATGTAAGGGTAAACATGGACGAGCGAACTGTTGTTGTGACTTACAACAGCCTGAAGCATTCGCTTAAGAATATTGAGCATGATATAGCGAAAAGCGGTTTTGCTGCCAACGATGTGCCTGCTGACCCCCGGGCCAGAGAGCAGCTGCCCTCGGAGTGCAGATAAGTGCAGCAAGCGAAGGCGATATCGCGCAACCGCGGTTTTGGCGATGAAAATACCAGGTAATCGTTCGGAATGAGTTCACATGGATCCTTTGATTCAACAGTTTCTGGACTATCTTGTTCTTGAACAGGGATTAAGCCCAAATACATGTGAGGCTTATAAATTCGATCTCAAGAGCTTCAATGGATACATGAAGCGCAATAAGATTGGAGCGATCAACCTTCTTACACGCCGTGATATTCTTGACTACCTTGCCGCAGAAAAGGAGCGAGGCCTGAATATCAATTCGGTTGCCAGGCGATTTGTCACGATTAGAGTTTTTCTCCGTTATCTTGCCGGCGAAGAGCTGCTTGCGGGGAATATCGCCGAATTCATGGATACACCGCGTCTATGGAAGTCGCTTCCGGGCGTGTTGACGGGGCGTGAAGTGGAAAGGCTTTTGAAAGCGCCTTCGGAAGACAGGATTGGGGTCAGGGACAAGGCGTTGCTTGAGCTGATGTATGCCACTGGATTGAGGGTCAGCGAAGTTGCGGATATGAAGATTAGTGATGTGCATCTTGATTCCTGTTATGTGAGGTGTACAGGCAAGGGCAGTAAGGTCCGGGTGGTTCCGTTTGGCCGCAAGGCGGGGGAATGCCTTGTTCGTTACCTGAGAGATTTCAGGGGAAATTTCCTGAAGACAGCAAATGGAGGAGGGGAACCGGCTGATGACGGTTGCGTTTTTCTGACGTATCGGGGAAAAGGTTTTTCCAGGAAAGGGATATGGAAGTTGATCAAGGAATACGCGCGCAAGGCCGGTATACAGAAAAAAATATCTCCGCATACACTTAGGCATTCATTTGCCAGTCATCTTCTCTCAAATGGAGCTCCGCTGCGCGTGATACAGGAGATGCTGGGGCATGCGGACATATCAACTACGCAGATTTATACTCATGTTGACAGGAGCAGACTGAAGAAAGTGCATGGACAGTTTCATCCGAGAGGGTGAGGGGGGAGTGTGGGATGTGGGATGTGGAACGTGGCAGGCGGGATTTACAGGATGGGGAGAAGGAGAGAGGGAAGAGGAGAAAACTACGAAAGACGCTAAAGGGCGCGAAAGGGGTAGGGGGAGATTGTGGGACGTGGGACGTGGGACGTGGCGGAAGGGAGAAGAGCGGGTAAGCAGGTCGGGTAAGT
>CAZIXB010000202.1:0-2560 GCA_964543205.1 uncultured Victivallales bacterium | reverse complement strand
CCGCTTCAACTTTACCCACCAGGTCGGCCCCGACATCAGCGGCCTTGGTGTATATGCCACCGCCCACACGCGCAAAAAGAGCTATGGATGAGGCGCCCATCGCAAAACCGTTTACAACCGGAAGAACAGTACCCTTCAAAACTTCAATGGAATCTCCAAACATGCGGGTATATACCAGCATAAGCACCGTCAACCCTAGCACACCCAGCCCTACAACACTCAGGCCCATCACAAGACCTCCGGAAAATGCAACTTTCAGAGCTTCGGCAAGGCCCTCACGCGCCCGCTGGGTGGTCCTGACATTAGCGCTGGTCGCAACACGCATGCCGAAGAAACCGGCGGCGCCCGAACAAAGCGCGCCTACCACAAATGACACGGCTACAAAACGTATATTGCCTTCGTTGCCAAACGCCAGAAGACAGGCCACAGCTAACACGAAAATCGCCAGCACCTTGTATTCGCGAGTCAAAAAGGCCATTGCGCCTTCTTTTACCGCAGTGCCGATTTCCTGCATCTGTTCTGTTCCGGGATCCTGGCGCTTGATCCAGTGAGATTTCCAGCCTGCAACAACCAGCGCCAGCACGGCGGCTCCCATTCCTCCAAACAATATGAACTCGTTCACTTCAGTCCTCCCTTTCTATCTATTTGCCGAAAATGTGAATCTTTACTTGTTTACATCTTCCGAATCAATAATAAAGGCAAATTTTTTGTTTTTACATATCCCGGATTATTCGCGCAAGGCGCGAATAGAGTAAATTTAACCGCCGATTACACCGATAGCATTGAAAATTAGGCGATACATGCAATCCCTGGTTCGGCAGTTGACATGGCTTTTTCTGGTGGCGGCGCAGGGATTCGAACCCCGGACACGAGGATTATGATTCCTCTGCTCTGACCAACTGAGCTACGCCGCCGCTATGTTAATCGCCAGCCAATAATAGAAATTCGAATCATAAATGCCTCGCGCCCCCGAATCAACCCTTTTTTCTCTCACTCTTTTTCTGCCCTTCTCACCTCCTATAGTCCATACTCTCTCCCCGGTTCCCGCCGGTCACGCCTCACAAACGCCCTCCTGCGGATTATCCGCCCACCTGGCCGCAATCAGCAAAATCACCGCAGAAAATAAACAGAGCCCTGCCGCCGCGTCATATGAACCGAGCATCGACTTAGACTTGCTGAACACCCATGGCCCTATCGCGCTTGAGAATACCATTATAGCCATATTAAACCCGCTAATGGCGCCGATGTGCCCCCGCCCGAAGAAAACCGGCCATGTAATGCCGACTAGTAAACCGAACATGGCCCCCGAAAGCCCGTTGCCGGCTATTATTACCCATTTTGACAACCCCGGACTGAGCATACTTAAGCCAAGCCCTGAAATTCCGATGCCCACCAACATGCTGCACAACAACCATTTCAGCTCAATACGATCGCTCAACCACCCGGCCAAGGGTCGTAAACACATGGATATTATAACGCTCGGAATAAAGATTGAAAAACCGGCTTCCCTCGTTAACCCTGAGGTTACAAAGATTGAAGAAACATGAAAACTCAAGCCCGTGCCCAGAAAACCGAAAAGGCCCAGCCCCAATGCAAACACCCAGAATGAATACGTCTTTCTCGCCTCCGCAAGGGTATACTGCCTCAGATTATCTTTTCCGCCATCATTAGCTTTCTCCCTGCGAGTATGCGCCAGTCCGTCAGGCACAAGCCCGCAAGCCTCGGGGTTATCCCTGAACAGGATAGCGGCCAGAAGAGAAAACCCAAGACCGATAACCGCGGCCAGACAAATCCATGCTCCGCGCCACCCCATCTGCGCCACAAGCATATTCAGCAGCTTGGGCGCCGCATTGAAGGCAGGCATCACCAGCAATCCGGTTATACCCACAACCATGCCGCGATACACATCAAACCATTTCATTATCATGTTGCGCGAAACCATGGTCATCATCCCCTGCCCGCTGAAACGCAAGCCGAAAAATAACATCGTCACAACAATAAACGGCACAACCCACGATCCAGTAAGCCCCATAGTTCTTGTTATATAACCCGCAATCCTGTCGCATTGACTGAGCAATAGAAGCGACGCACCCATAGTGACACAGGCTGCCGGGGCAACCACCCGGGCGCCGAACCGGTCGTACAACTTGCCACCATTTGTCAACAAAACCGCGCTGGCAATGGTTCCGACCATATATGCAATGCTCAGCCTGCTCCGGTTTATTCCGAGGGCTTGAACCAGGTGGTCTGTAAACGCCGAAACACCGTGAGTCTGACCGGGAACACTGGCGATGATCCCTAAAGTCCCCGTTAAGGCCACAACCCAACCATAAAAAAACGGAAGCTTCCGGGGCGCAAAAGGAATGTTGTATAGATGGAATTTCATAAACTGCGGCACAATACCCCGAAGCGGTTAAAACTGAAAACGAAAAAAACTTATGCTAACACCGTCGGGCGAACGCGCGGGGCTAACCCGCATATCTCACGGAATTTCGTAGTGAGAGTGTGCAAAGCGCTGCTGCGGGGGCGCGAATTGGTAAAACGCCGGAGCAGCCGTATA
>CAZIXB010000201.1:0-2622 GCA_964543205.1 uncultured Victivallales bacterium | reverse complement strand
TCGAACGTATTTCTTTTTGTCCGTTTCTTTCTCACAGATTTTGACCTTTGGCTCATTGTATTTTGCCATGTTTTTAGCCATTCGCAACTCTTTCAGAAGAAACTCTCTGACAGCACACCGAATTAACTCTGACCGGCTCGGATACAATCCATCCTCCCCGGTAACTTTCTCAATGGCCTCAATATAACTTTCCGGAACATTAACAGTTACAATTTTCACGTTCTCTTACCTCGTCTAATTTTTTATAATTCCAAGCAACGGATTTACCGATATAACCAACCGTTAGTTTCATTAATCCATGCAATATTGCATTACCGACCCGTCTAAGCCTTTCCTTAACGTGAAATTGGTCGATTGTATAGATTTTTGCCCTATTGCATTTTAGGTCCGTAAATAACCTGTCCAATTGGATTTTATTTATATTATCAATAATTTCCGTGGTAATTACATGATTTTCATTATCATAGAAACTGATTTTCATAGTTAAAACACTCCATTTTGTAGTATTGAGATTAATTCTTCAATCTTTTGGTTCTGTTCGACGGCTTTAGGCATCGTAAAATCATCGGTTTGGGTAAAGATTTCATGGATTTGTTGCAATCGCTTAAGCACTTCATTTCTGACCCAATCATGAAATTTCATTTCATTTTCAATGTTTTCCCTGCTCTTTTTTAGAATCTTGCTTAATTGGGTATTTACATCATTCAGATATGTTTTAAGACCGTTTTGAATACTCTGATTTACATTCTCAAGGGCTTTTCCATATTCACTTTCAAGGTCCATTGCAATTTCCGATAATTCCGTAAAATCATCATCAAAATAATGAAAATTTATCCGGCTGAAATTAATTCCTTCGCTTTTTGCCACGATTTACACCTCTTTAGTCTTTTGAATCTTTTCCTTTTCATTGATGATAACTTGCTTAATTATCCGTAACAAATACGAGAGGTGCTTATCATCAAGAAGAGCATCATATAACTCATGGTTTAGGAAATTATTAACCGAAGCCCTTACACGTTTGTAAATTGCATTAAATTCCTCTTTTTTTAATTCCATATTTTACACCTGCTTTATTTTTTGATTTTTATTAGGGGCGGCAATGAATTGCCTCAGCCCCAATTTAGATTTTTTAGTAGATTTGGGTTTTCTGCCGGAACCGGGCAAAGGTAGGTTAGGCAACCGAGGGCTTACAAGAGTAGTATAAAAGAGTGTATCTTTAAGATACACACTAACCAAAAGACAAAAATCCAGTAAAGATTTTACCGGTTGCTTGATTTTGAGAAATAGTTGATTTTTTCCGGGTCCGTTTACAGTCCTAATCATTTTCTTCATTTTCCTCCAAATTGGATTCATTTAAGGTAATTAACACGATGTAAATTAACAACAACAGAATTGACAAGGTCCATGGTAAAAATAGGACACTATTGGAATAAGGGATAAAAATAAGAAAGTAAAATCCTTCCGAAACGAGAAGCAATTGGACAATTCCATAATAGAGAAACACGACAATTGTTAGAATAAAAACCGTAATTTTTGATAAATTCATTTAGAATTGCTCCTCCACGACCATTCTATTATAACAATCTATACACATTACACACATTGCAACTATGCCCTCCATCTATGCGTTTTTGAGAAAGGAAATATCGCTTCCGCAATCTTTTTCGGTAATTTACTTCCGTTTTTAGCAACCCTTTCCCATTCTTGTTCGCTTAAAACAGATCCGACGTAGGCAGCCCATTCAGGAGTCTCATCCCGCATCCTTTTTTTATTAACACATGCAACTACAAGCACATCATTTCCCAACCAAAAAATATAATTAATCTCCCAATTGTTTTCCGAAATCTTTTTGTAATTCATAAAATCTAACCCTCAATTTCTCTTATTTTTTTAATTAATTTCGTTAATTTTCGGTCCAATCCGGCATTAGTTCCACGCCACACCTTACCGACAATAGTCCGGTAAATAAGGCGTTTAAAATCGGACGTTTTTGACACATTTTCGAGCAATTTTTCAAGGTCAAGATCGTGATCCGGATCAAGGATATTTTGACTATTAGTCCGACTATTAGTCAATGATGAATGACTATTAGGCTCAAGTTTAAAATGACTATTAGTCAATGATGAATGACTATTAGTCGTTTTATCTGAAAGTCGCACATAACAATATTTAGCCCTTCCGATTTGCTCATAGCGACGAACGATTTTATTTTCCTTCTCTAATGCACGTAAAATCTTAGAGAGATTTGAATCAATACCGGTTAAATCGACAATGTCGGAACGTTCGACTTCCGGACCTTTTGTCTCTAAAATTTTCAAGACTTTTTCCTTTCGAGTTAACCCACTCAAATCAATCTCTAAAGACATCAATTAAAACCCTCCTATTGTTCGAGTTTAAGGCATTCTTGATATTTCTCAGTAATTAAAGTTCGAACCACCTGCGATTTTGTGGGAATTTTCAAAACTTTCATAATTACCTTAATTTTAGCCTCTTCCTCGTTGTTTGTTTTAAATCTTATTTCACTCATTTTAAGTCCACCTTTTTAGGATAAAAAGTGTATTTCTATAGGATCATATTCTTCTTAATATATTTAAACTTATCCCTTTTTTATCCACTTTTAGG
>CAZIXB010000200.1:0-2690 GCA_964543205.1 uncultured Victivallales bacterium | reverse complement strand
GAGTTCGGCGATATATATACATTGTTAAGGTTCGGCGATGATCTGGGTTACAAATCGCAGACTCTTTTGAAAACTGAAGACGTAAAAACAAGGATTATACCCCAGTACCGTAATATAACAAGGCTTGTACACTCCTACAACAAGCCCTTCCTTCTGCACTCATGCGGCAATATATTCGACGTAATGGATGACATTATTAATTCGGCAAAAATTGATGCAAAGCATTCAAATGAGGATCAGATTGCTCCATTTAAAACCTGGGTTGAGAAATACGGTGACAGGATAGGCAATTTCGGCGGTGTTGACACAGATGTATTGTGCAGATGCAGCGAGCAGGAAATAAAGGCATATGTGAAAGAGGTTATAGACTATTCGATAGAGCACAAGGGATTTGCCCTGGGATCCGGCAACTCCATTCCCGGCTACGTGCCCATAGAGAATTACCTGGCCATGATTCGAGCGGCGCAGAGGTTGCGGGAGGAGGAAGCCGATCAATGACCGGTAAATCCGAAAGAAAGAATCAACCTTTTAATGAAGTCCGGGATGGGAAACGAAATGACTGTCAACTTTCGGTAAATAATCGTGAGAAAAATCATATAGAAACAGTATCAGGCGTTGGCCCTCAGCGACGGCGGGTCACGGAAGCTTTCGCGCATCGCGCCCCCGACCGCACACCGCTATTTGAGATCTTCTGGCCTTATCATCCTATTTACTGGGACGTGTGCGGACGTAACATAGCCACGGACATGGCCATGGCCTGGGACGCCCATTCTGATAATATTTCATGGGAAGAAGAAGTCGATGCTTTGGCTCGGGCCGATGTGAGTATGGCCCGTTTTTTTGAGTTGGATATGGTTCTGGTGGGCGAATCGCCGCAACCTAATGACTCGCCCGTTGAAAAGACAGGGACTGAGAGCTGGCGCCGCAATGGCATTGACCATGCCTGGAATCCGCTGACTTGCAGGGTGGAGCCTGTCAACGCAGGGGCTGAGTCCGGCAACTGGGTGTTGCACGGAACAACTGAAAACGATTTTCGCAGGCAGGTGGAAGCCAGCGATCCCGACGAGCCTCCCGCGCTCGGAGAATGGACTTTTGCGCGGTTGAAGCGGGTACGCGAACTGCTTGCGGAGCTCCGGCTTGACCTGGTTTGCATGGTCGAGATTGGCGCGGGCACCGCGGCGGCACAGTATCCCCCTTCAATGTGGATATGGATGATCGAGGAACCGCAACTTTATGAGCGATGGCTGCAGGCGGAACTGCGGCGCGGGCTCGCGATCATGGAAGGATGCGTACGGCGAGGAGCAGACGTCGTCGCTTTGGGCGGCGATATCAGCAGCGATCAAGGGCCGTTGATTTCGCCCGACCTCTATAGCCGTTATGTTCTGCCCGCGGTTCAAAGACAGATCGAGTTGGTTCACCAAATGGACGCATATGCGGTTTATACATCCGACGGAAACCTCTGGCCTATCCGCGACGAGTTCTTTTTTCGCAGCGGCGCGGATGGTTACAAGGAAGTCGACTTTGGCGCGGGTATGACCATGGAACGATTGGTTCATGAAGGGATAAAGGAACAGGTCACTGTCATAGGCAACATCGATGCGCGGCACGCCATGTGCAACGGAACCGCCGAAGAAATCCGAAAGCATACCCTCCATTGCCTGGATTGGGGCCTGCGGTCGCCCGGCGGACATATCCTGCATACCAGTCATTCGGTCCATGAAGGAATGCCCGCGGACAGCTACTATACGGCCTGGGAAACCTACCGTGAACGATTCGGTCTTCCGGCCCGAAGAAGGCTGGAATATGCGGTGCCTTGATAGGGAAAGTTCTGCGAGTTCGCTTTTGCATAACAGGTTGTTATATCGCGGCGTTCAAAGGATTGCAGATGTCGTTTTTATGATATGATAGATTAGAATAAAAAAAAGAGGAGGAACTACAATGCAACAAAAGTTGATCTTTACGGCTGCAATTATGATTTTGACGGGTATAACCGCACAGGCGTATGAGCCGACCTGGCTGCCTGACGGCGAAGAAGTAAAAAAGGCCGTCGCCGCGCGGCGCGGCAAAACCGAACTTTCGAAGTTAGCGCTGTCCATGGAACCGGGTACTTGGGCGGAGCTGAAGACTAAAATGATCCCCGGCTTGTGGAAAGCTCCTGATCGAGACGGTTCCCCCAATCGCGGGGGGTTGCATGTCGGCACCTGGTCGGACGACGCGCACTGGTGCAGCCGCACGGGACAGTTCCTGTATTTCGGTGTGCGCAAGACCCGCAGTTTTCTCGCATATTCCGAGGAAAAGAACGCCTGGCGCGCGATTGAGTTTTTCGGCAAGGAAAATGCGCCGGGGCTTCTACAGAAATTCGGCCACCAGTATTCGCGCAACGCGTTCGATCCGAACCGCAGTATATTTTTTACCCTTATGCGCCGCTATGACGTGGTCAACGATACCTGGGAACCCCAGATAAAGGGCGAGGAAGAACAGACAGGCCCCATGACGATCGCCTATTCCCCTTACCTTAAAGGTATTCTTGCGCCGCCCAGGAACATAAAGAAGGATTCGGCCATGCGCCTGTTCAGCGACGAGAAACGCGAGTGGATCGAACTTGGGCCTTCCCCTGTGCACGGTTATCACGGTGTGGCGCGCGCGAACCCGTTTAGGGAGGAAACGATGTTCATGTCAGGCACCCACTC
>CAZIXB010000199.1:0-2691 GCA_964543205.1 uncultured Victivallales bacterium | reverse complement strand
AAATCCGACCTGCGTTCCGTCCTGCTCGAAGAGCTCAAGCAAATGGCGCCCTATTTCAGCATGGATGCGGTGCGCCGTCTGCTGGATGAAAAAGGACTGGAAATCACGAATGGCACGCTGCGTCATTATATGAGCGATGCCATGGCTCAGGGAATTGTCCATGATGCCGGCCGCGGCTGGTATTCAGGGATCAAGGAACCATGCAAGCTCGACCCGAAACCGGTAAAGAAAATCGCAAAACTTCTGGAGAAACAGTTTCCACTTCTCGATTTCGTCTGCTGGTCAACCCAACAGATCAATCCCTGGATGCATCACATTCTCTCCAAATTCATCACCTTCGTGAATGTGGAAAAGGATGGGCTGTCGGCTGTAGCTGATGTCCTGCGTTCAGCCGGTTATATGGTCCATCAGAATCCGGGAAAAAACCAGGCCAATGAAGTGGTCCCAAACGGAAAAACCGTTGTAATTCGTCCCCTGGTAGGAAAAGCGCCAACTGAAGAAGGGCATCTAAGCCCGCCGGAAGCTGTCCTGGTTGACCTCTTCATGGAAAACAAGGCCTTGAATATCATGGGGAAGGCAGATTTTCACGAAATGTTGGAGGCTCTTGCATCCACATCACGGCTTTCCTGGGGAAGCATGCTGTATTATGCCAGCGAGAGGGAGATTCCTTTAGGCGAATTAATCGGTGATAACAGTGCACTAACGCGGGAATAATCACAATTCCGGCATTAGTGAATTACTTTACGCAGACAGAGCGGCGGGGCGCTGTTGTTGTCACTAACTGTGCGTAAGGATGTTATGTAAATGCTGTCGGGTAAATGCTTTGAAATAGACTGGATTAACGAGCAAAGTCGAAAGCTCAAGGCCAGAGATGCACAGTTAGTCGAAAAGTGCATTATGGCCTTTGAAGTCGTCGGCAGACTGTCAAAAGCTGAACTGGACTTCGTTTTCAAGGGCGGTACCAGCCTGTTATTGCACCTCGATCCTCCCAGGCGGCTTTCCATAGATGCTGATATCGTAACGCCCGCCAGCCTGGCAGACATTCAGAAGGCGCTGGGTGAAATCTCCCAATTTGCTCCTTTTACCGGATATACATATCAGGATCATCGGGATCGGGAAAATCCACCCACCAGGTATTTTCAGCTTAACTATGATTCTCCCACACAGGGCCGTCCAATGGCCATCCAGCTCGATGTCCAGATTGCGGATATCGGCTATGACAATCTCGAGACAAAACCCATTGAAACAGATTTCCTGGATATTGAAGAGCCGCAAAATGTGCGGGTTCCAACGATAGAGAGTCTACTCGGAGATAAGCTCAGCGCATTCGCTCCATCTACAATAGGTGTTTTGTATAAACCAGAACCAAGAAATCCAGGAGGACGTGTGCCGGAACCTGATCCAACCCGCGTCCTCAAACATCTGTTTGATGTTGGCGAGCTTTTTGCCATAGCCCAGAATTTACCTGCTGTCGAGTCCGCTTACAACAATGCGTACTTCCTCCAGAACAAAGCTCGTGAAGGTGATTTTACAAAAGAAGCCTGCCTTGATGATTCCATAGATGCAGCTTATCACGTTACAGGGCTGGGGCTTACTACACCGATCGACAATGATAAGACCCAATTCTTCAAGCAGGGAGTTGAATCCCTCAACAGTCACTTGCTTGGTGCGCGTTTTGGTGTTCTGGCCGCCGGCATTCCGGCATCACGCGTTGCTGCATTGGCTACTTTGCTTCGTGCCGGCAAGACCGACACATCGTTAGATAAAATCCGTTCCATGCCTGAACCTGCTGAGTTAAGGACGCTCCAATTAGACAAGCGCTTTGAGCGTTTTGCGAGGCTGTGGAAGATCTCCCCTGAGGCATTCTACTACTGGCATCTGGCTAACCCGCATATCTCACAAAATTCCTGCTGCGAGCGCGGATAGCCCCACTGTGAGATATGCTGGCTAACGATTTTCTCTCATGAGAGCAAATGCAAGCAAAAGATGTGTATGAACTGGCAGAATTATCATTCTTATCGAGTCTTTGACCCTACAGTCGCCAGTTAAACTGCAGACTGTGGGATTACTGCTTGCCTACCAGCATCCAATACGAACTTTCGAAAAACCTGATAACAAGAAAACCCGCATTTGCGGGACTTTGGTAAAGTTCGGATTTCAAACCCTATGACAGATTAAGCGAGAGACTACCAAAATCGTTTCACGGCAAAAGCTCTGCCAGATCCACTTTTCAGGTATTCTTCGAAGTCTCTGGCTTTCTTAACGTCTGTAAAAGCATGGTAGGAAACCAGCTTCCAAGGGCGATATTTGGCAGTGTGGATTGATTTTCCTTTGTTGTGATCCTTCAAACGGGTCTCAATATTCTCGCTGAATCCAACATATTTCTGATCCGGAAATTTGACGCTTCGAATAAGATAGACGTAGTAAAGTGTATCGGTCATATTGAATGTCCTCCTACGCCAAGCTTCGGCGGACAGCCTTCGCCAGTCGTTCATGCGGCGCAGCCAGCCGAAGCCTTGGCGAAGGCTGGCACCCCCAACGGGAGTCGAACCCGTGTTACCGGGATGAGAACCCGGCGTCCTAGGCCACTAGACGATGGGGGCAAAGGAACAAGTGTGTGTATTTACCTCAATCGGAGCTTGTTGTCAATAACAACAACCCGCAATTGTTCCCTAGTTTGTTTCACCAGCA
>CAZIXB010000198.1:0-2698 GCA_964543205.1 uncultured Victivallales bacterium | reverse complement strand
CGACCTCTTTGCCGTTCATGTACGCCACAACTCCTCCGCGAAAAGCCATCGAAAGTTTAAGGTCACCTGCTGCCGAGGGATCTTCTACCCCGAAACTGGCTCGCATAAGAATCAGCTTCCAACCATCATCCGTGGAAAGAGCGCCACGCAACATTGGCCCGCGCGTGCGGCACCACCCGCCATCGTCAAAGTCGGGCTTCATCCAGTCAGGAGAAGTATCCGAAGGCACGGTGTTGACCTTATCTTCAGGCACAACCTTAACCGACCAACGGTCTGACGGCAACGTAGGTTCACCTTCGTGTGCCTTGAACCAGCTATGAATTCGAGTAGAGTTTTCGAAATCCCTTGTCACGTATCCAAAAACAATCTCGCCGGACGGTTTCACCAGCTCCTCGGTTTGCCTGACCAGGCGGAAGCGCCAGAAAGTATCGTTGTTTAATATAACGTTGCTGCCGCCTTCCTTTTCCTCCGCCTTCACAACTCCGGGCAGAAGCCACATTACGGCCAATACTGATGCAATAACTCTACGCATGTCTGTTTTCCTTTCTCTATTCTGTATTTTCCAACGTCAACTTGCGCATACGCGGAAGATCTTCCGCTGCGCGATCTATCTCAACTGAAAATGTCTGCGGCGAGGATTCGACTTTTTCCCGTTTTCTGCATATGCCCCCGTCTTTGCCTTCCCATTCAAACTCGACATAAAATCCTCTTCTTTTCAGGACATCCGGGTTGGCAAGATCTATGGTGATTTCATTCTGGCCTGGCATCAATTGCGGAAGAGCATACATGTTGTGCTGGAACACAGTTGTCTGCTCTAATTTTTTTATATAGGCAGAACCACCCAGGATTTCAAGACATAATCTGTAACCGGTGGTTCCTATGTCTTCAAGAAAGCCGGGCCGTAAATCGAAACTTGTTTCGCGTTCAATTCTCATACCGGCCAATAGTGTACCCTGCTTGTCAAGTGTGTCTATTGAAAGAGACATCTCCCCTTCGCCTTCAACCTCAAGGCTGCCCCCCTGGCAGAAGTAAGGCAGATCAGTCCGCCATGCCAACTTCATTGGCAGGTCCGAGTCAACTGGAACCAGCCGGCCTTCAATCAATTGAACATTTTCAGTTTCAGAACATTGCGCAAGAACCGAAAGTGAAGGCCTCCATGTAAGCCGGCCGTTAGCCCAGTATCGCCCCGTGCGAACAGTCTGCTTTTCGCCTGTCTTAGGATCAAAGCTTTCTATTGATTTCATATACGGACGCCAGTAACGCCAGTTGACGCTATCGCGTCTTTCCGCCTGCTCGCCGCAGAAATGATGCGGCGGCGCGAATTTTGAATCTACGCCGGTCAGAAAATACATGCCCGGCTCATGGTCCCAGTTGCGCGTATAGCTTTCACCGGGACGCAGAATAATGTCCGGCTTGAAGCGATTGTCCCATATATAGTTCCTGCGCTCTGATAGTTCGCAGCGTTCTACCCATTCAACATCGGTTCTGCCGCATTTCTCTTCATACTCAGTATTTCCGGGTTCAAAACGAAGTATGTCCGCATACAAAACATCGCCGCACGGCAAAAGCGGGGCCGGCGAGGGCTTTTCACGCTTAAGAAGCCCCGGATCCGCTTTTAACTGTTCAGGAGTTGCCAGGTCATCAAAACCCTCGTTCCATGCCGCCAACCCGATAAAAGCATCCATCCAATGCCACCGGTTATCCCACTCGGCGACAAAACTTCCATGCCCGGTGGTTCCCAGGATGCGGGCATTCACTCCCATTGACTGCAGAATGTGCGATTGCGCCCCCGCAGTGGGCGTACAGAGACAATAGCCGACCCTGTTTATAAGATCAGCGGCTCCCCCGCCTCCCCCGGTTTTTTTGCTTAAAAAACGATAATGGAACATGGTCCGCCGGATGTAGTTATAAACCGCAAGCGCTTTGTCCCTGGCCTTCATTCCCGGTTTTGACAGAGAATCGGCAATCGACTGAACACTACGCGCATCAACGCAGCGGTCGCTGGTAACGTAAGGATTGATTACAAAATCGGACTGCTTATCGTTATTTCTGGATTCACTCATTACTATGCGCCGATTAAACCATATCCACAAATCAAACAATTATTGCAGCAATTCCAATTATTGCCATTGACGCATGAGAGGACAGGCAGGAATGCCTGTCTTACCCCAGTAAGTCGGTCATTCCTGGCCGACTCTATTGAAGCCGTGGGCCATAATGCGAATTGCTGCGATTATTTCGTTTAAGAAAAAAGGCAGATAGCCTATACGCACACTTTAAAGAATACAAAATTCACAACATGAAAGCAAACCTGAATTATCTTTTTAGCCTCACGATCTTTCTCGTTTTCTATCCTTTGTCCCGATGAGTCTCCCGATCGTTGTCAACTCTTCCATCTTTATCCCGCTCCTCGTCGATTCCCGCCAATCGATCAAAACCATGACCATGCACATGCTCTGACAAAAAGATTTTTTTTTCAAATCTCGCTTGAATGTAAATATAACATGCTGTACTGTTCCCGCCATGATCGATTTCATCATTCCTTTAGACATGCCTGTAGGGGTAGTTCCGATACTTATCGGACCTCTCCAGGTATTGCTTGCAATTTTGCCGGCTATTCTTGTTTCCATCGGGGCAACGCTTGTAGCCATGTTCAAGCCTTCCTCCATCAAGGCATTTTTACAGATTCTCTGGCGCA
>CAZIXB010000197.1:0-2706 GCA_964543205.1 uncultured Victivallales bacterium | reverse complement strand
GGAATGTGCCGTCAGGATCCTCTGGAGATACAGATGTTTACGGAGCCCAGCAGCACGCTCCTCTTCTGGAACTGGAGGTTGACCTGTGAAGAGAATCAACGTTGCCAGGGATCATCTTGTTTCAGCCAACTACTTTGCCCCCCGAGGCAACGAACGGCTCTACGAGCTTGGCAAAGTGCTTGCCCAACGGTACCTTTATCCATCCGACCTGTTGATAGCCATAATAGGAGGCGAGGGCTCCGGCAAATCAACATTAATTCGCGGACTGTTCCCAGGTCTTGAACTAACCAATGACGACGATGGCGTAAACCTCCGTTCCGCGCCGATATATGACTTAGAAGAAGAAGGTTATTTTACTGCGCACACGTACCATATTGATGCCCGCTACGAAAGAGCATTCCGGCAGACTTACGAAATAGTGGCTGCAATAAAATCCGCCATCCGCAAAGGAAAGAGGGTTGTTGTCGAACATTTCGATCTCGTATATGAACAACTCGGGTACAACGCCCAGGTACTCATATCTATCGGCGAACAGGTACGGCTGTACCGCCCCACTGTTTTCGGGCCCTCCCCTCTTGTTCTTAAGCAGAAGGCGGAAAAGGGAGGTCGCTACAGACTGATGGCCCATTCAGCCGAAGACATAACCACCATGATCCTCATGGATGATTACGGCTATGATCCGCCGGATATACATTCGGAAGTAAGGCATGGTTTCGTCATAGGTTTTCCCAAAAAACTGAATATCGATATCGCTGAACTGGAAGTGAGAGTGCGCGAATTTATAGAACAGGGACACGCCATAAAACCGTCAGAGAACAGACATATCATGATAGGAACCAGGAAGCTGAGCTGTACAGGCCGGAGAATACATGTGGCAAATACAAGGGATATCGAGAACTTCCGATTGCTCAAAGAACTTCGATACGACCCTGTCTCACGCGAGCATCTGCTGGTGGGGCTCGTAGGCAGTGACACTGTAGCCGACCCCAATACGTTTTCTCCCGTTACAGGAGAAGAGGACGACAAATAAAATGAGCAGAACATTTCCCAGATGAAAACAGTTTCAGCGAATCAAGTAGCCCGGACAGTAGCCGGACTCTGCAAGGAGGCTGCCTGCAACCTGCCTCCGGATGTGCGCAAGGCCATGGAAGAGGCAGCAAAAAGAGAAAAAAACAATATTGGCAGATCAATACTCCGGCAGTGTCTTGAAAACGCTGATATAGCAAAGCAGGACAAAACACCTGTCTGCCAGGACACCGGAAGCGCCATCTACATGGTTCAACTCGGAAGCGATGTGACGCTGGAAGGCGGCACACTGGAAGAAGCTATTAATAATGGGACAGCCCGGGGCTACGAAGACGGCTTCCTGCGAAAATCCATTGTAGACGATCCAGTGTTTGACAGGACCAACACAGGGAATAACACCCCGGCAGTTATTCATATTGAATTAGTTCAGGGAGACAAAATCCATATCACTCTTCTGCAAAAAGGCGCGGGAAGCGAAAACATGAGCGCTGTTCGCATGCTTAAACCGTCTGATGGGGCAAAAGGGATAATAGACTTTGCGGTGTCAACAGCAGTTGAAGCAGGGGGGAATTCATGCCCGCCGCTGATCGTGGGCGTGGGTATCGGCGGCAACCTGGAATACTGCGGACTACTTGCAAAAAAAGCTCTCGCCCGTAAAACAGGAAAACATCATTCGGACAAGAGATATGCCGGGCTTGAACAGGAAATACTCGACGGGATAAACTCTTCAGGCGTGGGTCCGCAGGGCCTCGGTGGAAGCATTACCGCCCTTGCTGTTCATGTGGAACACGCGCCGTGCCACATGGCGTCTCTGCCGGTGGCAGTCAATCTTAACTGCCATGCAGCGCGGCATGTATCGGCAATACTTTAGACCGGCCCATATTAAGGGCGTTAGGTCCCCGAGCCTAATGCCAGAAAAAGCCCCATAACTGGGGCAGAACTATTAACAGACCGGATGGGTAACATGAAAAAAATTCAGGCAAGTCTCGATGATCAGGTTGTAAGCTCGCTTAAAGCCGGAGATCAGGTTCTTATAACAGGAGTCTTGTACACAGCGCGAGATGCCGCGCACAAACGTTTTGTTGAAGCTCTCGAAAAAGGGGAAAGCCTGCCCGTCGATCTTCGCGGCAGGATAATTTATTATACCGGCCCTACCCCCGCTAAACCCGGACATCCCACCGGAAGCGCAGGCCCCACCACCAGCGGGCGCATGGACGCCTATGCGCCTGAGCTAATTCGGCGCTGCGGGCTCAAAGGTATGATCGGGAAAGGCAAACGCAGCCCGAGCGTCGTGGAGTGCATTAAAAAATATAATTGCGTCTATTTTGCCGCCATCGGCGGCGCAGGAGCGCTGATCGCCCGATCCATAAAAACAATCGATGCAGTCTGCTACCAGGATCTAGGCCCGGAAGCCGTTCATCGGATCCAGGTTGTAGATTTCCCCGCCATAGTCGCAACCGATAGCAGCGGAGCCAGCGCATACCCCGCGCTAACCCGCATGTCTCACGCTATTCCGACCATCCAGGGAACACAACATTGAAGCAATATACATGAAGCCTTGTTTAAATCTATCAAGAGAAAAAGATTCGTTGGGAGCATGCACGTTGTCTTCGGCAGATCCAAATCCGACAAGAAGCGGTTCTGCCCCCGATGTTTGCGCGAGACTCGCCACTATTGGAA
>CAZIXB010000196.1:0-2724 GCA_964543205.1 uncultured Victivallales bacterium | reverse complement strand
GTATACAGCAGGCCTCGTTCTATAGGGCCTTTGACTGGTATGATAAATGTTGTGGAGTTGTCTTGTTTGCCTGCATGCGATGTGCATGGCACGAGGGCAAGCATCAACATTATGCCGAAAAGGACCGGAAGTATGCTTTTCATGTGCTGGATTATGGTGTATGTAGTCTTTGAAATCCAGAAATTATAACAAAAGGCGTCAATTAAATGAACCTTAATGATTCAACAGCAATGGTTACAGGCGGCGCTCGCAGGATCGGACGCGGCATTGTTAAGGCGCTCCGCGGGGTTGGTTGCAGAGTTGTTATCCATTACCGGAATTCGAGAAAAGAGGCCGAAGAACTGGCCTGTGAACTTGGCTGCGACAGCACATTTGTTGTCCAGGGGGATCTTTGTTCGGAACGCGGATGCGTTGATGTTTTTGCCCGCGCCGTGAAAGAATTCGGTCCGGTGAATATCCTGGTGAACAATGCTTCAGTATATCACAGAGATCCATTGCAACAGACCACCCTGGACAGGATGACAGGGGAGCTTGATCCCAACCTTTCGGCCCCGGTAATTCTCTGCAGGGAATTTGCGGCGCAGTCGTTTGATGAAGGTTCTAAAAGTCCCTGCGCCAGTATTGTGAATCTGCTCGATGCCAGGATCTCAGGCCACGAGCCAGGATGCCTGGCGTATCTTGTTTCCAAGAAGGCCCTGGCGGCAGTGACTCTTGATCTGGCTGTCGAACTTGCTCCTCTGATAAGGGTCAATGGTGTTGCGCCGGGGAATATACTAGAGCCATCTTCGGTTAAAACCTCTGCATCTCCAGGAAAGGCATTGCCGATAACGCCGCATAAATGTAGTGTGGAAGATGTTGCCGAGGCTGTGGTTTTCGCGGCAAAGGCGGATTATCTAACAGGACAGATATTGTATGTAGATTCCGGCGGGCATTTGAACGCAGGGGAAAGGTGAAGCAAATGGATAGAATGTTCATCAGGGACCTTGAAGTTGATTGTATAATCGGCACCAAGCCCGAAGAAAGGGATAACAAGCAGAAGGTTGTGGTGAACCTTGAACTGGAATGCGATCTTTCCCGCTCCGGAGCAACCGATCATCTGGGTGATACTCTAAATTACAGGACGCTTAAGAAAGCCCTTGTGCGTCACATTGAATCCAGTCAGTACATGCTTGTTGAACGTCTGGCAGACCGGCTTGCGCATCTGTCGTTGCAGAATCAAATGGTCAAGTCAGTTCAGGTGACCGTTGACAAGCCTGGAGCATTGTCAAAGGCCAGGAGCGTTGCGGTGCAGATTAAGCGCGGAAGGTAGGGCGGAACCTGCCGCGCAAAGAACCCATGAGATACCATCTGGTTGGAATACTTGGCAGCGGAATGAGCGCTCTTGCGCAGGCGCTAAAATGCAAAGGCGCGGACGTAAGCGGGTCGGATCGGTATTTGGAGCGGCGGACAATGCCTGAGATTGCCCATGTTATAGAGGATGCGGGCATTGAACTTGTGCCGCAGGACGGAACGGGGGTTCGAGACGCCTCTGTAGTAGTATGCAGCACGGCCATTGAACCGGATAACCCGGATTTGCTGGAGGCGAGAAGAAGAGATGTTCCTGTCGAGCATCGGGCTGAATGTCTTGCGGGGCTACTTAAAGGCCGAAAACTGGTGGGTATTACCGGGACATCCGGCAAAACCACAGTTACTGCCATGATAGGGTGGATTCTGGAGCAAAGCGGCAGGGATCCGTGGGTTATTAACGGTGGAATTGTTAAAGCATGGGCAGGCCCAGGCTTGGCAGGGAACGTGAGAAGAGGTTCAGGCGGCGTCTGGGTTGTAGAACTTGATGAAAGCGACAGATCGTTGTTGCGGTTTCAGCCGAGTTGCGCGGTCATCACGAATGCGTCCAGGGATCATTTTGATCTCGAACAGACTAATGACCTTTTCGACCGTTTTAAAAGCATGGTAAAAGGGCCGGTGGTCGATGGCAGATTGATAGGCAAGGACCTGTTTGACGATCTTGTATTGACCGCGGATTGCAGCGAGTTCACATACAGAGACTGCAGGTTTAAGTTGCCTTGTCCAGGTCTTTACAATGTCTACAACGCGTGTCTTGCCGTTAACTTGTGTCTTATGATTGGTGTTGAAGTTGTTGCTTCGGCCGAAGCCATGTCTAATTTTCCCGGTGTTCATCGGCGGATGGAAGTGGCTGGCAGATGCAGGGGAATTGTTGTTATTGATGATTTCGCGCATAACCCTGCCAAAATCGAAGCGGCATGGAACGCTGTAGCTCCATATTGCCGCCGTTTGCTTGCCGTATGGCGTCCGCACGGTTTTGGACCGCTTCGGTCAATGCGCGAGGACCTTGTCAAACTGTTCAGCCGTCTGTGCCGGAAAGATGATCGGTTATACCTGCTGCCTGTGTATTATGCCGGCGGTACGGCAGGAGCCGAAGAAGACTCTGATGTGCTGGCCGAATTGCTTCGACGTCGCGGTGTCAATGTTGCAAATGTTGAATCGCTGGAGGCTATCGCAAGAACTCTTGCATCGACTGCTGAATCTGGTGATGTAGCGCTGATCATGGGCGCAAGAGACCCGGATCTTCCGGCTGTGGCCAGGAAAGTCATTGATAATCTGTTTCAGCGTATTTAGCCCGCATATCTCACAGAATTTCGTAGCGAGAGTGTGGAGAGCGCTGCTGCGGGGGCGCAAATTGATAAAACGCCGGAGCAGCCGTAT
>CAZIXB010000195.1:0-2749 GCA_964543205.1 uncultured Victivallales bacterium | reverse complement strand
TGACAGGATCTACAGGATCGACAGGATTCACAATAATCGTATCACCGTCGATTACGCGGCTCACCGTGCCGGTGAACGAATGCGCAAGAAGGGTAGAGGAGAAAGCAGGCAGGATTAACACGATCAATAGGATGGAAAATCTTCTTTTCATAAACACCTCTTGCAGAGTCCAGAGTTAGAACCGCTAATTGCGCGAATGCACACGAATGGGAGACGTGAGGTTCTACCTGGTTTCTGTGTCATAAGTCACCATATTCGCTGAACTTGCAGCTTAGTTTTCGCTTCTCCTTATGTGCTAAGGTAGCACATTTAATAATGTGCCCGAATAGCACATTTATCAACGCAAAAACTGATAATTTCTTGGGTATGAGCGTTCCAAAAAAGAACATTGCTGGAGAGAAGATCCGTAAAGCGCGAGCCAATCTTGGGCTTAGTCAAGATCAGCTCTCTGCCAAGCTAGCGCGAGCCGGAGTGCAGATTGACCGCCCAGGCATCGCGAAGATCGAAAACGGTCGCCGCCGCGTGTACGATTACGAACTCAAGGCCTTTGCCAAGATTCTAAAAACCAAACCCTCGATCCTATTGGGAGCCTAACAGTGTTTAGTCCCGGTCAGGTAATCTCGTACATGGAAATGTGCGGAAATGCCTGCAGGAATGTCGGGAAAGCGTCGGGAATCCGTGGGGAAAAAGTTGGCGCAGACAGACTATGTTTGATAGTTTTTGCTCAATGAAGCGGGCTTATTATTCCGACAGCATATGTAATTTCTTGAAATCTGACACAGACTTAATCCTGGGCAGATTATCCCAAGGAAGTGATGACTCCTCCATCCGTCAAACCCAGCGAGTTGCCTGGGAAACGCAGACTAAAATTCTAAAAAAGGTGCTGCAAGACCAACAGGGCGCAATTTATTTTGAATATTCCATTCCACGAATGGGCGAAAGAATTGATGTTGTTCTCGTGATTGCTTCCGTCATTTTTGTTTTGGAATTTAAAGTCAGCTCAAGCAATTATCAAACAAGCGATCTGGATCAGGTCTATGATTATGCCCTCGACCTTAAGAATTTTCACGAGACAAGCCACAACCAGATCATTGCACCAGTATTAATTGCAACGGAAGCTGACTCATTGCCTATATTGCCGCGGATGACACTGCAAAATGATGGAATGCTTTTCCCTTTGAAATCAAATACGGCATCTTTGCAGACAGTTATGCATTCGGTCTTAGAATTTGCCGATGGCAAACCTATCAATCCTGCTCAGTGGGAAAATGGACGATATTGCCCAACACCAACAATAATTGAAGCCACTGTTGCATTGTTTAAGGGACATTCGGTGACAGAAATATCACGCAGTGATGCTGGCGCCAAGAATCTGCAAGAAACAACAGAAGCCATTTCTCAAATAATCCGAAAAGCCAAAGCACAGTCTCAAAAAGTAATTTGCTTTGTCACTGGTGTGCCGGGGGCAGGGAAAACACTTGTTGGATTAAACATTGCCACCCGCCACCTAGATCAGAATGATAATACCGTGAGCGTATTTCTTTCTGGTAATGGTCCTCTTGTTCGGGTCCTGCAAGAAGCGCTGGCACGGGACAAGGTGAAGCAAGACAAAGCGAAAGGCAAAAAGACCACCAAAAAAATGGCGCATAGTGAGGTAAAGGCTTTTGTACAGAATGTGCACCATTATCGTGATGCCTACCTGGTTGACGAGAAACCTCCAATCGATCATGTAGCGATTTTTGATGAGGCGCAACGTGCATGGAACTTGAAGCAAACGGCCGGGTTCATGAAACAGAAAAAGAACCGGCCTGATTTCGCTGTGTCTGAGCCAGAATTTCTAATCTCTTGTATTGACAGACATGAGGACTGGGGAGTGATTGTCTGTTTGGTTGGCGGCGGACAAGAAATCAATACTGGAGAAGCAGGCATAAGTGAATGGATTGAAGCCCTTAACCGGTCTTTTTCGGATTGGCATATTTACATATCGGACCGCCTGACAGACACTGAATACGCAGCCGGTAAAGTATTGGAGCATGTTGGCCAACGGCAAAACGTTTTCTTCAATGCCAACCTCCACCTTGCTGTGTCAATGCGATCATTCCGGGCAGAAAACGTATCCAAGCTGGTAAAACAAATGTTAGATATGGACCAAGAAAGTGCAAGAAAGACATTGGTCACTTTGCAATCTGAATATCCTATTGTGATTACACGAGACTTAGATAAGGCTAAGAATTGGCTGCGAAAGCAGGCCCGCGGATCAGAACGGTATGGGATGATCGTTTCTTCGCAAGCAGAGCGACTAAAACCACACGCTATTGATATTAGGCCTAAGGTTGACCCGATCCATTGGTTCCTGAATGGTAAAGATGATGTACGGTCCTCATACTATCTTGAGGATGTTGCAACTGAGTTTGATATACAGGGATTAGAAGTCGATTGGGCATGCGTGGTATGGGATGCGGATTTCCGGTATTCACCGCACGGATGGATCCAGCATTCATTCAAAGGCAACAAGTGGCAGCGAGTCAGACAGCCTGAACGGCAATTGTACCAAAAAAATGCCTATCGTGTTCTTTTGACCCGCGCTCGCCAAGGCATGGTAATCGTGGTCCCGCGCGGCGATCCTGACGATCATACCCGCCCTCCATCCTTCTACGATCCCACTTTCGAATACCTAAAATACATTGGATTAAAGGTTTTATAGGATGGGACCCTCGCTGTTCCTTTTTCTTACTCATCACCTTTCAGC
>CAZIXB010000194.1:0-2809 GCA_964543205.1 uncultured Victivallales bacterium | reverse complement strand
GGGAAATATACCAGAGCGCTATACCAACCGGTCTGCAACCCAAGTCACAATGATTACGTGAACCGGGAGTTATGACCGGCCTACGCTCACGTAGCTTCCGTCTTCGCAGGGCCTACGGCGTGACACGTCGGCGGACGGCAGCGCCAATGGACCGACCGGCAACGTCCATGGCGATACGCGCCCATTCAAACAGGCGCTCGGGTTCGTAGCGTACCGTACTGATATCCTTGAGAATAAACTCCAGCGGGCAGCCATAAAGGTCGCAAAGCTCCTTAGTTGCTTCCAGATCGGCGCGCGCACCTTGCGCATCGAACCGTTCGCCGGCCAACAGCGCCGGATTCGGCTTACGCGAAAACACAAAATCCGCCCCGATTTCCCGGGCGCCGCGTTCCTGGTTGGCCCACGGGCTCATCGACACCTTACGCACGTTCGGAATCATCCGCACCTCGGCGATTCGGTCGTCCAACGGCTCGCAGCAGCCGTAATACACCATACCGAATCGCTCGGCAATGCGGCGGATGTAGTCCACCTCGAATTCCCGAAACATGCCGGGCGAAACACTCGAAAACATCTGCGCCATGCCGTACATCCACAGATCCCCGGCTCGCGACTTGCCCGGCGTATAGCCCGGCGCAGGCAGATCGTCTGCATAGGCGCCGGAACAGTGAATTTCCGGTTGCGGCTCGCAAAATCCGCCTTGTTCCTCTAATTGATCAATCTGGCTCAGACAGTTGTCCGTCATACGCGCAACGAGGCGATGCATGAATTCGGGTCGATCCACCAGCGCGTACAGCGCGTTTTCAACACCCATCCACATCGCGATCCAATCCCATAACGGATACCGGCACCATGCCCCATGCGATCGCACCTCAAGTAAACCGTCGAACAAGTCATGCGCAATGGCCAGGCGCCGTTCGGTCTCGGCTTCGTCATGAACAATTCGCGGCGGCTGTATCTTCTCCAAATCTGCGTCGGTTTCCAACTGGTTTTCATATTTGTGACCCACAACGGCATTGGCAGGATCGGTCACAGCTGTTTCGTCGCGCTGCCGGATGCCAAATGCGGTGTTTTCAATGGCCTTCGGCACATGGATGAAAGGCTCGACAACTTTGTCGACCGGAAAATGCTCCGCCTGAAACAGCGTCCGGCGCAACGTCTCCTCGTAGCGGCGGATTTCGGGATCCTCGCAACGCAAGGTCAACGACCCGTCCCGATTCATCTCGTGCCAGGGAACCTGGGCAATCATGACCATCGGCCGCTCCGGTCGCAACCCGTTCAAGGCCCGCCAGAGACGGCGCTTTTCCTCTTGAATCGGATCGGCCGCGACCTCGGCCACTCGAACCGCCAATTCTCTAATCACACACCTGTCCTGTTTGTTCGACATGCTCTCCTGGCCTTTCAGTATTTTCCCTTGCGCATCTTGAGCGTCTTTGCGGTTAAATTACCGGCGCTTGTCGCGGCTGTCGCCGGAAAAAAGCGCGAACTGCATTAACGGCCCTTCTTCCCCGAATCCATTATGTCAGCCCTAAGCGTTATGGACAATGAGCTTCCGTTGAAAACCCTGCCTACCCCGAACAGGTATCGGTAGGCGTTCTTCTTTTCCTTGTCGAGTCCGCCTATACGCGCAGTCCCGCCGTCCTGAACCACTACCTCGGTAGCCAGTTCCTTAGCCTCAACAGTCAGATCTTTCGCCCCCTCAAGAGTCAGCCTGGGATATACCTGCACCACAATCTTATCGTCGCCAATCACACGCGGAAGAGCCCAGAGACTCGCCCCGATATCCCTGTAGACAATATCCGAACTCCACCAGCCATGGCGAATGCCATATTCAAATGTCCATACCTGGTGGGCAACTTTCTTGCCGACCCATATTCTGGCAGGATTGTTGTTCCTGGTGAGAATAAACTGGGCGCTGCGCGATGTATCACGAGCAGCGCTCTTTTCCGCCCGTAATGAGAACTCACCCCGCAGATCAGCGCCCCGAGGAGAAATGCGGACATCGGCCTCTCCCCTTTCGATCCCCAACCCGGAAAGCTCTTTTCTTCCGGTTTCATCAAAACTTACTGTGATACGGATATTCACCGGGTCCCGGTCAATTTCCTGAAGAAGTTGTTTAATGCGCTGTATTCTCTCAGGTATATCATAGACCATCACGACATTATCAGTCTCAAGATGAACCAGAATACCGTTTTCCGACAGCAAAGGCTCCAGCGCCTTCCTGGCATCTTTGAAACTGAGCGACTTGAGAGGTACGACTTCGATCTTACGCTCAAACTGCCCGACTTCAGCCGCGGACTCAACCCCGGCGGTCTTTGCCGCCTTATTTGTGGTTGATCTTTCACCTGCCCCAACGGCCTGCCGATTCAAGCCGAAGCAGAAAACAAGCGCAATCATAAAAAGAGTATAACGTGACTTCATAAATAGTTTCCCTAACCCGCATATCTCACAAAATTCCTGCTGCGAGCGCGGATAGCGCTACTGCGACGGCACGAATTGGCAAAACGCCAGATTGCAGTATGTCTATACGGCTGCTCCGGCGTTTTACCAATTTGCACCCCCGCAGCAGCACTCTCCACGCTCTCGTTACGAAATTCTGTGAGATATGCGGGCTAACAGCGATCTGAACCGTTTTTGCTCGAAAAAGTGTGAGATATACGGTTAAACCGCCGGATCACAAGGTTCGCCTCCTCTTGTCAGCTTTCCCGTCGCTGCTTGACAGGTTTGAGTAGTTCTTCGTCCGGAACCGTGCAGTTCAGTTCGTGCCCAATGTATTTTTCGATCTCCGGTATCACAAATGATTCATGCTCAC
>CAZIXB010000193.1:0-2811 GCA_964543205.1 uncultured Victivallales bacterium | reverse complement strand
GCCCCCGCAGCAGCGCTCTCCACGCTCTCGCTACGAAATTCCGTGAGATATGCGGCTTAATGACAATATAAGCTGATTTCATACTTTAATTGTAGTCTTTTTTTTGTATTGTCCAAAAATCCATTTATCCCGGATAGTAAAAACTTGGCCAACGCCACTTTTTTGGATATAAGATAAGTGTCAACTGGCCGGGTAAACGCATGACCTGGCAGCTTAACCGGGAGCAGCTCGCATACAATGGCAGAAAGCAGAAAAGATTTGTCCGGCGCAAAACAGCGTTGGGTGGCCGGCAGTCTCTCGGATTTTGGTCTTCCGCCGGAGGATGGCGGGCTTGAATCCGGTTTTGTTGCCTACAGTTGTTTGCGCACAAGGCATGGAATAAGGACTGAACCCGTTCCCCTCGACGAAGCGCTTCCGTTTGGCGACAACACTGCAGTGACCGGGTTTGTAAGTGTGCGCGAATCGGTAACATGCAGGCTTGAGGCTCCTTTTGCAAAACAGAGCAAGGCCGAGAAAGTCCTTCCTACTTTGCTTGACATCAGACTACCTTTTCCCGTGGAGGAATGTGTCTACGTTTTTACCGGATACAGGCAGGAAGATCAAGGCACGTCCGCCCTTGGGGTCGCAGCCCGGAACCGTGACATTGAGGCAAGGCTTGATGCTTTGACAGATGCCGGAATCGATCCGCTCATAATTGACCACGAAGGTCTCGCATTATGGACCCAGAGTGTTATTGAGCGGCCTGTAACAGGTGACCGCCATATAAGGGCAGTTGTGCAGATGGGCTGCCGGAACTGGACTCTTGTTCTCGGCAACGGGTCAGCCTATCTGGGCTCGTATAACGTTCGTCCCTATGATCTGGCGCATGTCCGGAGGATTTTAAAGGCCACTGTTGCCACGCTGAAGAAGTCCGGCCGTTTGGACGACACTTCTACCGGTTTGCCTGTTGGCCCGGAGTTTTCTGTTCCCATTAAGATATTATTGTGTGGCTGGGGCGCCAGCCGGCAGGAAGGGGTTGAACGGTTTACGCGGGATTCGGGTGTTGACGGGGCTTTGGTTGAAGCGCTGGATCAACCTGAAACCTTTCTTGTTCGCGGTCTGGCGCAGCGTTCTTTCGAGGAAGGTCCGCTTCGCTGCAACCTAAGGCGAGGAAAGTTCGAGCATCCTGCGGTGGCGGAAAAGGTTGTGGCCAGGGCCTGGGCCGCGGGAGCGGCGATGGTATTGGCCGGGGGTATCCTCTGTGGAGCCAACATTGCCGTATCCAGGCTTGCAGCAGAGCGGGAAAGCTCGATGGATTCGAAACTTATGTCCATGCGCAACGAACTTGCGGGATACAGTATTGACAATTTGAAAGGGACTGATGCCCAGAATAAGGCCAGATCCGAAACAATGGATCGAATGCTCAAGCTTGAGCCGTTTTTGAGAATGAAAAGGCGCGCATCTTTACGCCCGGTTTTACATGCCGTGACCGAAATCGCTTCAGAAAAGGATCTTGAATACCAGTCTTTAACAATCGCCGAAGGCTCTCTTCGAATCGAGGGCGTTGCCCCTTCGACTGCCGCCGTGCGGTCTTTGCGGGAGTACCTGGAAAGCAAAGGATATCAGACTCAGTTGCATGAAAAAGCCGCAGATCTCGAAGGCGACAGGTTCGGGTTTATTTTGGATAGTTTCGGGGAGAGATCATAATGCGCAACAGGTTATATTTTATTGCCGTCTTGTGGGCGCTTGGGGTTGTGCTTGTCCTGGCAGGTTTGTTCCTGACCATTGGCGCTCCGGGCAGGCTTGGTCGGATTGCAGCCAGGCTTGAAGAGAAGCGGGGATATTTTGAAGAGCTTCGGCAACTGGAGCAGAAGATTGCGCCTTATCTTGATGCCAAAGCCATGATCAAGGGCTTTGAAGAGACTGAACCTGTGCCGCTTGAAGATATTGCCGCACAAGTTGTTGAAACGGACGAAAATCCACAGGTAAGATCTGTCGGCAGCAAAGAAATTGACGATTGGGCGCTGATAAGAAAAGAGGTTGCTCTTAATGATCTGCCTGTTTCAGAGATTTTTGCCGCAATAGCAGCGGCGGAAATTTCAGGATTCAGAGCCGGAGAGCTCTACCGGCCCTCATGGGCGCTGGTCAGGTGCGCAATTAGCTCTCCTGGCGCCCGTTCAGGATGGGGACGGGCATCGCTTGTATTTGAAACCATTGTCCGGAAGTAGACAGGGGAAGAAGGCGGCAGAGTAAAGGAGATTGATTATGTCTTTAATGAAACAGATTAAACAGCGGTATTCCGTCAGGAATTACAATTCGAGGAAGGTTGAAAAAGACAAACTCTGCACTGTGCTGGAAGCCGCAAGGCTGGCGCCTTCGGCCAAGAACATACAGGAATGGCGGTTTGTAGTTGTGCAGGATGCCGCCATGATCGAAAAGCTCCAGATTGCCGCCAATAACCAGCCTTTTGTGGGGGAAGCGCCCGTAGTTATTGCTTGTTGCGCAACAAAAACTGATTATGTCATGCGGTGCGGGCAGATTGCTTACCCGGTGGATGTGGCCATAGCTATGGAACATATGGCGCTTCAGGCTGTTGAAGAGGGTCTGGGCACATGCTGGATAGGGTCGTTTTTTGAAGACCAGGTCAAATCAATACTCGGCATCCCGGACGACATTCGTGTTGTCGAGCTGATGACTCTTGGCTATCCTGCCGGGGATTCAAAACCGGCAAACAGGCTGCCCATGGACAAAATAGTCTGCTATGAAACGTGGAAGTTTTAGCCCGCATATCTCACAGGATTTCGTAGTGAGAGCGTGGAGAGCGCTGCTGCG
>CAZIXB010000192.1:0-2846 GCA_964543205.1 uncultured Victivallales bacterium | reverse complement strand
GATGCAGCTTCTTTGTTAATGTTCATGCACTGGGTTCAATATTCAGCGATGCAAGAATTCCTTCTTCTCCGCCTTTTTTTGCCTTGAGCTGCTCCATGTGCTGCCGGTTCAACTTGTAGAATTGTTTATGATAGGCATCGTCCCGGCCTTCTTTGAGCAGCAGGCACGGGTTGTCGATCATTGCTTTGAGAAGGTGGAGCATAAAGACTTTGTGGCTCATAACCTTTACTGTTGCGCTATGAATCTGTTCTGTCTGCTGTATATCCCATTCTTCAAGCAGTGCATCCAGGGGGCAGCCGTCCTTGTAGAAGTTCCTGGGGCCGCTGGGTGATTTGTACACTGTCACTTTGCGGAATCCATCTGCGTCTTTAACCACGGCGTCTTCGCTGGTCATGTTGGGGAGATCCAGCCAGTCTTCCGCAAAATGAGTGCTGGTGTTTGTTGTTCCCGTTGTCCCGAACCACACGATTTTACAATCCAAGTCATACATCCGGCCGCATATTGAATCGCGCCCGAATGTTGAGGTTTTGTCATGACCTTTAACAAACTCGACGGCGTCTTTTCCAATGGCGGACCAGGAATGCGTAGGGTGCAGTGAGCGAACCGAATTATCCCGTTGCAGCGCCAGGTTAGTGATGCTGCCGACTCTGCTTGGTGTTGTGTCAGGATCAAAAGCATCCCCGACCGGTCCGGAGGACGGGCTCAGGAAAGTTTTTGAGAACACCGGGAAGCAAACCAGGCCTTCGGGCCCTACCTGTTCCAGGAAAGCGTCGATCAGGATATCTCCGCCGCAGTTCGGAAGTTTGATCAGTTCCTTTGCTTTTGCCAGGCGCTGGAGGCTTGAGTGCATCACAATTTTGTCGCCTTTTGAGATATCCAGTTTATCGAGTCCTTCACGTATTGAAGCAACGCTTATTTCGCTCATGGTTATTTCCTTTTCTATTTTGAAACCCGTCATATTGTTAACTGGCGCAGGTTTCATTTGTTGTTTAAGCCATAAAAATGGTATAGAAGCAAAACATATTGTCCGGGTCAAGGAAAGCATAGGGCTTGCGGGCTCGAGCCGGGATGATGGGCGGGGGGCTGCGGAATATCGGCGCGATTACCACATTGACCCGGGCGGCGTGTTTGTCTATTTTGCTCAGTTGTTTAACGAAAGAGCTGACAGAAGAGGGAAGATATGAAAACTGTTGATGTAACCATTATCGGGGGCGGGATGATCACGAACGATCTTATTCTGCCTTCTGTTTACCATTTACAGAGGCTTGGTGTTGCAGGCGAGATTCACGTGTGCGCGTTGAATTCTCCGCCATTGAAAGCGCTCAAAGATAATGAGGAAATAAAGGAAGCTTTTCCAGGACAGGATTTCACGGCGCATCCGGGCACATCGGAGCCTGAAGACAATAACTATCCAGAGTTATTCAAGGAAACTCTTGCAGGGATGCCCCCAAGGCAGGTTGTGGTTGTTGCCATGCCAGATAACCTTCACTACATGGTTCTGAAGGAAGCGCTGGCCTGCGATCAGAACATATTGTGCGTCAAGCCGCTTGTTTTAAGCTACGAGCAGGATGTAGAGATAGAGGAGATTGCCCGGGAGAAGGGTTTATTTATAGGCGTGGAATATCACAAACGCTTTGACCGCCGTTCTCTTCTGGCCAGACGCCAGTACCGGCAGGGTCATTTCGGCAGTTTTGTTATGGGCGAAGCCAAGATGATTGAACCGTATTTTTACCGGTTCTCTAATTTCCAGAACTGGTTTACAGCCGACAAGACAGATCCATTTGTTTATGTGGGGTGCCACTATGTGGATCTGGTCTATTTTATCACCGGCCTAAAGCCGGTGGATGTCAGCGTTTCCGGGGTTAAAGGCAGGTTTCCCAATGGAAACGAGGGCTACATGTGGGCCAATGGGAGGGTTCGTTTTGAAAACGGCGCAATTCTTTCGGTTATTGACGGATTAGGCTATCCGGATGACGGAGGCGGCAGCAATGACCAGTGTCTGGTAATGTACTGCGAGGCCGACGGAAAGTCCGGACTGATTGAGCATGACGATCAGTTCCGCGGGGTGGCACACTGCTATCCCGAGGAGACCGGCGCCGGCGGCACACACTACAATTATGTGAACCCTGATTTCTACCGGCTGGTTTCATGGGAAGGCGCGGGATACAAGCCGGTAGGCTACGGTTACGATTCTATTGCCGCCACCATCAATACAATTCACCGGATGGAAAACGAGGTAAGCGCTATGGATTCGCCCGCCGCCATGAAGCGGCGCCGGGAAATTATCAGGGAAGTTGATGAGAAAGGGATAATCGCGACTCCGGGCAACAGTTACATTAATGAGCTTGTAATCGAAGCGGCCAGGATGTCTATTGAGAATGACGGCGATATTGTAGAGATAAAGTACGGGGACAAACCCCATGTTGAAAGAAGGAGAGCATAAATGGCTGAGTATGATTTAACACCTGTAGATGTGCCACAGGTCAGCGCCAGGCACCGGACAATAAAGACCAAACTGCCGGTTCCCGAATCGCTGCCTATTTTTGAAGATCTGGCAAAGTCGGAACCGCGCTCCATGATGGGCATGCCGCCGATTGTCTGGCACAAGGCTGAGAATTTTAATATTTGGGATAAATGGGGCAATAAATGGATTGACTGGTCTTCCGGCGTACTGATAACGAATGCAGGCCACGGTCGCGAAGAAATAAAGAAAGCAATTCGTGAAATTGTGGATCAGGGCCTGTTGAGTTCATATGTTTTTGTGCATGAAAAAAGGGCTGAATTGACCAGACTGCTTCAGGCTCTTGCTCCTGAACCGGAAAAATACAGTGTCTTTGTGCTGAGCA
>CAZIXB010000191.1:0-2859 GCA_964543205.1 uncultured Victivallales bacterium | reverse complement strand
CGTAACGGGCACGCTGAAAAATGCTATAGAAAGCGACAGGCTCGCGCACGCTTACTTGCTGGTCGGACCCCGGGGCATTGGCAAGACATCAATCGCGCGAATATTTGCCAAGGCTCTCAATTGTCAGGAAGGGCCAACAGTAACGCCATGCGGGAAATGTGATTCTTGCCGGGAAATTGCTGTTGGATCAAGCCTGGATGTCCAGGAGATAGACGGGGCATCGAACAACAGCGTTGACCAGGTCCGGGACTTGCGGGAGACGGTCAAATATACGCCCACCAGGGGTAATTACAAGATATACATTATAGACGAAGTGCACATGCTCAGCGCCGCGGCCTTTAATGCGCTTCTCAAGACTTTGGAAGAACCGCCCCCGCATGTAAAATTTATTTTTGCGACTACGGAGCCCGAGAAGATATTGCCCACCATTCTTTCGCGTTGCCAGAGGTTTGACCTCAGGCGCATACCTGTGCCGCTGATTGTGGAAAGACTTGAGGCAATATGCCGGGAGGAGAATATTGAAGCTGATCATGGCGCGCTTTTTGCGGTTGCGCGGGCCTCGGAAGGCGGATTGAGAGACGCTGAATCTGCGCTGGATCAACTGGTTTCTTTCAAGGGCGATAAGATTGCCGAAGACGATGTGCTTTCTGTATTCGGCCTGGCCTCACGGGAAAGAATGCGGCAGCTCACGGACAGTATTTTATCCGGCGAGGTTCCCGGCATTCTTCGATGCGTGGATGAGCTTGACAAGGCCGGCAAGGATCTTCAGCGAATGGCGCTGGATCTTGTTGAGTATTTTCGGGATATGCTTGTGTGTATGCATGCCGGAAAAGAAGCTCAGACCATGGATCTGATGTCTGAAGAAATCGAGCAGCTTATTGAACAGGCAAAAAAGACCGACACTGAAAAGATACTTCGTTTTACCGATATCCTGATTGAAGCCGAGCGCCGGATGCGCTACGCGCTTTCGAAGCGGACAATTCTTGAAACAGCGCTGATACGGTGCAGTCGCGCCGCCGTCGTTGCATCGCTGGGCGAGATAATGGCCATGATCAACGACATAAAAAAAAACGGGAGCAATAAGGGAGTTGTCGTAAATGAACCTTCCGATTCCTACATGCCTCCGACCCGGAGCAGTCAGCCTGCAAAGCGCAAGGAGACGACTCAAACTGGCGCCGCTGAGCCGGACGGTGTAAGACAAACCATTGTTGAGCGCGACAGCGGACTTGAGCTGCAGAATCTGAAGTCCAAATGGAATGATGTTATTGAGAATGCGGCTAAGATGTCTGTTATGGTAAGAAGCGCCTTGAAAGACGCGCGGCCGGTGGCTTTGGGCGAGGATTCAGTAACTATCGGATTTGCGCCCGATGCCGCAAAGAGTATTGAGAGATTTAAGACAGCAAGAAACCGTAATGCCCTGGAAAGGGCCCTTGGTTCCCTGCTGAAACGGCAGGTCAGGGCTAAGTTTGAAGTAACTGATGAACTGCCCGATGAAGACGAGCCTGAGCCCGGCTCTATAACCGAGAGCGCCAGTCAGCCGGAGATCGCGGAAACCGCGCCGGCGCAGGATCAGGAGAAGAAGAAGAAAAAAGGGAAGAAAACAAGAAGAGATCTGCTTGAAGATCCGGCTGTTCAGAAAGCGCTTGAAACTTTCAACGGCAGCGTGATGGAAATAAGAGAATAGGCTATTATTGGTTATTGGTAGCTTCGGCGGGCATGGAGCTGTACTTTTGGGGAGAGTGGAAGAAGGGTATTTGCTGTTAGCTTTGACAGTGTGTGAACAAGAAGGGGAGATAAATATGGCGAACATGATGGGTATGATGAAGCAGGCCGCGTCCATGCGGAAGAACATGAAAAAGATGCAGAAGCAACTTGCGAGAGAGACAGTGACTTATACGTGGTCTGAAAAGATAAAAGTCACTGCGCGAGGCGACATGACCATTCAGAGTATAACCGTTGATGCAGGGCTGCTGGATGAATCCAAGCAGAAGGAAATTGAGAAAGGCCTGACTGCTGCTGTGAACGGAGCGCTCAAGGAAGCCAAGGACAAGGCCGGAAGGCAGATGTCTGAACTCACTGGCGGCATGGAAGGGCTTTCCCAGCTTCTTGGAAAGTAGATTGTGGCTGGATCCTCGAATACTTTTGAGATTCTTGTTGCCTCCCTGGCGCGGCTTCCCGGAGTCGGCAGGAGATCAGCAGAACGCATGGCTGTAAAGCTGGTTGAAGACAAGGAGGGGCTGCTTCGCGATATCGGCAGGAGCATGCAGTCGGCGTACAGGGAATTGATGTGTTGTTCGGTTTGCGGGATGATTACCGCTGTTGACAGGGATCCATGCCGTATATGCTCCGATCCGAACAGGAACACAAAGATCTTATGTGTTGTGGAAAATCCCGGAGAGATCATGCTTCTTGAAAGTTCCGGCGCTTACGAAGGAAAATATCACGCGCTCATGGGCAAGATATCCGCATCGCGGGGCGCCGGTCCGGACGACCTGAGGATTAATGAACTGGTCGAACGGATACAAAAAGAGGATATAGAAGAGGTATTGCTGGCGTTGAACACTGACGTGGAGAGCGATGCTACGGCATCATTTCTTTCTGAAGCTCTGGCGGGCAGAGGTGTGAGAGTTTCAAGACTGGCGTCAGGCCTGCCGGTGGGAAGCCCGGTTATGTATTCGGATCCGGTGACGCTGGCTCGCGCGGTTAAGGGACGGCGGTAGAAAGCGCATTATTAGTTGAGAGAAAGGGATATATTCGATATTCAATGATGAAGGGGAAGGGGATGTGAGTTGGTGTGTTCGTGCGTTGGTGTGGGGAGGGGAGGCAAAGCCGGAGAAAAACGTACTCGTACACCTACTC
>CAZIXB010000190.1:0-2859 GCA_964543205.1 uncultured Victivallales bacterium | reverse complement strand
CAGCACTCTCCACGCTCTCGTTACGAAATTCTGTGAGATATGCGGGCTAACAGCGCTCTGACCCGTTTCTGCTAAAAAAAGTGTGAGATATACGGGCTAATTCTGTTATTATAAAACGCAAGTTTAGCTGGGTAGTGTTTTTTTAACAATATTAAATTATCAGCAACGAGGAGCAGCGGTAAATGCGTATTCTGGTAACGGCCGGTCCAACCCGGGAACCTATAGATGATGTTCGTTTTCTTACAAACAGGTCGACGGGCAGGATGGGGTATGAGCTGGCAGAATGCTGTTGTCGCAGGGGGCACCGTACCATGCTAATTTCTGGGCCGGTAAGTCTTGCTGTTCCCGGCGGCGTCGAATTTGTGGGTATAGAGACGGCCCTTGAGATGTATGAGGCGGTGCACGCTGCGGTAGAGAGATTTGATGCGATTATAATGGCTGCCGCGGTATGCGACGTGCGCCCGGCGCAAAGAACCGCCGGTAAACTGAAAAAGACCAGCATAGGCGAAAGTATCAGGATCGAGAGAAACCCCGATATTCTGTACTCACTGGGAGAATCCAAGGGAAAACGCATTCATGTGGGTTTTGCTGCCGAAACTGGCGACATGGCGGCTTCCGCGGTTCAAAAGCTGAGGAACAAGAAGCTGGACATGATTGTAGGCAACATAGTGGGAGCGCCAGGGTCCGGTTTTGCGTCCGACACAAACAAGGCAACGCTGTTTTTTGCCGGCGGCGCTACGAGGGATTTATTGCTTATGAAAAAGGCGGAACTGAGCGAAGTAATTGTATCGGAGATCGAAAAGCTTTCGAGTTAACTCATCGAACGGCTCCGCCGCCTGTCTGTATAAAACTATCCACAGTTTTGATGATATCCTGGAATTCCTCGTTAAGGAACACTGCCGTGTCCTGGCCGGTTCCGACGAGCATGCCTCCAAGAATGGCGCGCAGGTAGAAATCATCTGAGACAAGAAAAATATAATAGACTGAATAAAACGGGATCAGGAGGCAGAGTATTCCCTGGAATACTGAATCCTTGAAAGCTCTGAGAATAATAACAACTTGAAACAGGAGGATGGCATACGGTCCGTATTCCTGCATCTGAGCGAGTCTATCGTTGGGCAAAAAGTCGCCATATCTCAGGAAGCCGGTTGCCGCTCCGAGCAGAATAAAGACAACCCAGCTTCCGGCGCAGTGAAACGAACGTTTTTTATCTTTTGAGAGGTCATCGTTGATCTGCTCGCGCACACTCCAGTTTGAGGCTTTCCGCGCCGCCTCATAGCTCTCCGGGGTTACGGTATTGCCGGTGTCCTCTTTAGGCTTCAGCTTGAGCGGTTTCTTTTTCTCGACTGTTCCGGCGCCAGCGGGCTTAGTGTTTTCCGCGCCGCATGCCGGACATACGCACTTATCGTTCTCGATGAATTCTGAAACACGGAATTCTTTGTTGCAATCTTTGCAAACTATCTTGATGTCAGCCATTTTCTTTTAAGCCAGAGTGTTAAATGGTTGAAAAGGAATCTTTGCGGTCGCTTTCTACTGCAATTATCAAATCTGTATATCTGTTTGCTTTTTTGCTGGCAAGCAAAAAAATGTCCTGCGCAATTCCGTGAGATATGCGGGCTAGCCCTGCATATCCTTGTGCAGGATTAAAGATCCATGGCCTGATCGAGCGACTTTGTTTGTTCCTTGCTGATGTCGCGGATAGTCTCCTGGGTTTTTCTGCCGTGTTCAACTGCGCTTTTTCCGGTTATACCGTCCAGGAGAATTGCGGCGTTTGATCTGTTGTCAGCCTCTGCTTTTGTGTTGTCCTTATCTTTATTCTTCTCAGCGCAACCGCAAAAAGAACAGATAAGCAGCAGACAGATGAATTGTAGAAAACCAATCGGTTGTTTATTATGCATGCCCGCCATAATTCCTATTTTTCTTGCTTCTGTTTTATGCGGCTCATGGCTTTCATGAGCTTTTCTTCGTCAAAAGGCTTCTGGAGATATCCCCAGACGCCTCTATCCAGGTAGTCTCTCACGTAATCTTTTGAAAATCCGGACATCATTATGACATTAGCGGTCGGATCTGCGACAAGAATCTCTTCCAGAACGTCTTTTCCGTTTTTTCCCGGCATAAAAACATCAACCAGGAACAGATCTATTTTGCCATTATGTTTTTTGACCGTTGCTATTGAATCCTCTCCGGAGGCTGCGCACATTACCCTGTAGCCCATGTTTTTCAGGGCGCCTTCCGCAAGGGCCAGGATATCCTCTCTATCGTCGGCTACAAAAGCAGTCGGAATCTCTGTCTTCTGATTGGTCTCGGGTCCAGGCCGGCATTTCTGTAGAAATAATCTGACGCTTGTTCCCTGACCAACTCTGCTTCTGATTTTCAGTTGTCCGTCCCATGCCTGCATTGATCCCTGCACTATCGTCAACCCCAACCCCGTGGACCGTTTTGGATTCTTTGTTGTAAAAAACGGCTCGGAAGATCTTTTCAGAACATCCGGGGGCATGCCATCGCCGTTGTCGCGGATTCTGAGAACGCAGTATTCGGCGTGATCAAGTTTTTTTTCAGATATGTCGACTTTTACCCTTCCGCCCGGCTCGGATATAGCTTCTGCGGCATTAAGGAAAATGTTCACAAGGCAATCGGTTAACTGGCCCCCTTCTGCCTTTACAAAAGGGAAATTATCGGAATGCTTGATGTCAATTTCGATGCCGCGTTTATCAAAGTCGGGTTTAACCATTCCAATGGTTTCGTTAAGCACCTTTCTGAGTGAAATAGCGTCTAATTCTTCAGGCAAAGGGCGGTTGCTTGCGATGGCTATGCTCAGAAGTCTGCGGGACAACGCGTTGGCTTTCTCGCTTGTCTCAA
>CAZIXB010000189.1:0-2908 GCA_964543205.1 uncultured Victivallales bacterium | reverse complement strand
CAAAAAAGATCACAAAACACAAGTACCGCAAACGGAAAAAAGAAAACAGACACAAGAATAAATAGTCATCTGCAAAGATATTTGTATGACCTTCTTAAAATGGTTTTTTGCAACCGCGCTGGTCTGCACGGCAGGTTGCGGCTCGCTGCGCCCGGGTGAAAAGATTGGGCCCGGGGGCGCACAGCTCAAAAAAAACCAGGAACGTCTTGTTGAGGCGCTTGCCCACTATGGCGCTGCGCTGCTGCACGAAGAAAGCTCTGCGTCCGACACCAGCAAGGCGCTTTGGCACCTCGAAGCGGCGATCGAAAAAGATCCAGGCACACTCGGACTGTACACTCATGCCGCGGGACTATGCATGAGGAACAACCAGCGCGAAAAAGCATTAGATATCCTGGAAGAGGCGGTCAGACAAAACCCTTCTGATCCGGAACCAAGGATTTCTCTGGCATTGATCTACCTTGGCAATGGGAAACATAACAAGGCAACCGGCCAGTACAAAGCCGCTATTGATCTTGCGCCCGGCAAATGGGAACTCTACCGCCAGCTCGCCGCCATACATGTCATAAACAACAATGACAAAGAGGCATTAAAGACGCTGCAGACGGCTATGAATAATCTCCCCGACAAAGAACCGGCGCTGTCATACTGCTATAACATAGCCTTGCGGCATATCCAGGCAAAACAGGTCCGGCAGGCTATTCCTTTTTTCGAACTCATGGCAGAACATGCAGGAGAAAGAAAAGCGCGCTTCCAGGAAATCCTGGGAGAGTTGTATGTTTCTACAGGCAACTTCGACAAGGCCGCTGACCTCCTCAGAAAATCCGCGGCAGCCAATCCGGATGATCCGGGTTTGGCAATAAAACTGGCAGCCGTGTACAGCGCCCAGGATTATAAAAAATCCATCCGCTTTCTCGAGTCAACAGCAAAAAAGTTCAAAGACAACTTCCCGATCCTGTACCGGCTCGCAATGTTATATTCCATAGAAAAAATGAACATCAAATCAATCGAAACTTTCGAAAAGGCCTTGCGGGCATGGGAAGAATCCGACAACATAGAACCGCCGCCAATGGAGTTCTACCTGCGCTATGGCGCCATCATGGACAAGACCGGAAAACCTGAACAGGCAATAGCCATTGTGAAAGAATGCCTGCGCAAGTATCCCGGGTCCCATCAGGCGAAAAATTTTATCGCCTATACCTGGGCGGAAAACAACACCAACCTCGACAAGGCTCTCGTTTATGTCCGGGAGGCTTTGGAAGCAGAACCGGAAAACGGAGCATACATTGACACCCTTGGATGGATATACTACAAACAAGGAAGGTTTGAAAAAGCCAGGGATGAAATCAAAACGGCGCTGGAATTGATGGGCGAAGATCCTGTTCTCCTGGACCACCTCGGAGACATATACCGAAAGCTGGGCAAGACACAAAAAGCGCTGTCTAATTGGGAAAAGAGCTTTATTCTCGATCCGGAAAACAAGACAACGCTGGAAAAACTGCGCGACTATGGCGCAAACACAGATGAACTTAAGAAAAAAGCAGAGGAAGAAAAGCAGACTGACCGCTGAAACGGAACCGGGTTCTTTCAAAGTTTTTCTTTCAAACTGCCTTGACGCCATATAACAATGACGAAAACTCGTGCAATCCATCAACTGACCGCAGGCCTGACAAATGGCGATGCTATAAGCAACGAGGCCCGAGAATACCGCGAAACATTCAGAAGCTGGGGTTATGAATCTGCAATCTTCAGCGAAAAAAAACGGATTCTTCCCGAACTCAGGCACGACGCAAAAGATTTCTCTGAAGCGCATCGCAACATCAGTTCGGACGACATCATGCTTCTTCACCTTTCCATAGGCTCCCCTGTCAACGAAGAATTCAAAAAACTCAACTGCCGTAAAGCCATCAGGTATCATAACATTACCCCCCACTGCTACTTCGAACTCATCAACCGAACGACCGCGGCCAACTTGAAAAAAGGCAGGGAACAAATACGCTCCCTCAAAGACTCCGCGGAAATCAACCTGGCAGACAGCGAGTTCAACGCAGAAGAACTGCGCCAGGCAGGATACTCAAAGGTCAAGGTTCTGCCTATACTTCTTAATATTAAAGACATCACCTCGCCTCCGGACAGAAAGGTGATGAAAAGGTTCAACGACGGAACAAAAAATATACTGTTTGTCGGCAGATGCGCGCCGAATAAGAAAATTGAAGATCTGCTTTACGCAATGGCTTGTATTCGTTTAAGTTCAGGCTTTGACGCCAGATTGATACATGTGGGATCCTTTGCCGGAACAGAACGTTATTACCATCTGCTGCTTAGTCTGCAAAGGGAACTGGGGCTGGAACGGCATGCATATTTCGCGGGATCAGTAACACAACGACAGCTTTCAGGCTTCTACCAGTCAGCATCAATGTTCCTGTGCATGAGCGAACACGAAGGTTTCTGCATCCCCCTGCTTGAGGCCATGGCCCACCGGGTTCCGGTTATAGCCTACGCCGCAGGAGCAATACCCGACACAATGGACAGGGCAGGCATTATTTTCAGCGAGAAAAATTACCCGCTCATCGCCGAAACAGCAAGCGAACTGATTCTGAACTCAAGACTGCGAAATGCCGTGCTGGCAGGGCAGCATGAAAGAATGCAACGCTACCTCGCCAGAGAAATATCGAATGAACTAAAAGGCCATCTTGCGCCGCTGCTTGCCGGACAGAATTGACAAAATTCTTCAAAGCGGCAAAACTTCAAACCATGACAACCCTTGGCGAAACAGGCGAACACAAAACAATCGAACGGCTTGTCGATATGCTGACCGGATCTCCGGATGTCATCCGCGGCGCCGGCGACGATTGCGCGATAGTAAAAACCTCCGGGGATAGCCGGTTAGAATGGCTGTTTACATCAGATC
>CAZIXB010000188.1:0-2910 GCA_964543205.1 uncultured Victivallales bacterium | reverse complement strand
CGCAGTGGCGCTATCCGCGCTTGCAGCAGGAATTTTGTGAGATATGCGGGTTAACCCGCATATCTCACACTTCTCCGGCAGAAACCATTCATAGCGCCATTATCGCAAGCCAGAATGGATTTGACCACGGATTACATTCAAAATGCAGCTTTTGGCTTTACTTCTGTTTTGCAGGAGCCCGCCCGAGTTTCTTCAGCCGTTCAATCCCGATATGGATAAAACCAGTGCGACTGGTCTTCGCTTCTTCCTTTGTCCAGGCCAGCCCGCTATATCTGAATTTACCCCTTTTCTGGAGCAGGTATGCAAGATAATCGCGCGCCTTCTCCAGGTAAGATTCATCGCCGGTGCGATAGTAAACATACGCGGATGGATCCTCAAACATCATGTATTCATATTTGCCTTTCCATTTATCACTGGCATCGGTAATAGCTTTCAGCATTTCCAGCGACCTGGAGTCGCTTGTGTGCATGTGATAGTCAATTAGAGGCCTGCCAATATACGAGGTCTGCACATTGCCGCCCATGTCCCCGGTTTTTCCTCTTTCGTTGAACATGTACCACAAGCCATTCTCAAAAAGTGTTTGTGCGTCTTTCAGGCACGATTCATCGCCTGTAAACCCGTAAACTGCAAGTAAACACTCTATGGACCATCCGTAGGATCGAGCCTGGTATTTTCGCTTCTCCTTTAACGCGTGCCTCATACGATTGCGCACCCCTTCGGCTCCATTAAGCCTAAGCGTTATAAACGCTTCCGGATCGCCCGTCAATACAGCGTAAAGACCCTGTCCCTTGACCCAATGGTGACTGGTAATCGGAAGCATCCGGCCCTTGTCGGTACTAAGATGCCAACCTGTAGGTCCTCGATCGCTGGTTTCCTTTTCATAGGCGCTGAGGTACCGATACGATATTCCGTCTCTTTCCGAACGCGGCATGTCGATATCATGTTGATGACGCGCCATGGCGCTGCCCCATTCAAAGAAGTCCCTTTGGCCCGTGCGAAGCCAATGAATCAGCATTATGTGCGTCCAATCATAATGAAGGCTGCAAGAGCCGGCCGCCCAGTTCAGATCCCCGTAATTGACCCAGTTATAATATGGACCGAGACGCTGTTTTTCCGCAGCTTCGGTCAAACCAGCAGGCTTGGACCGCTGCAATTCGTCATAACGCTTGATCTTCGCATCCAATTCCTCATTGCCAGTTTTAACACCGGCAGGACCAAGCAGACCAAGAGCGCCGCAATCCGCGTAGTACTCGGGCTCGGCCAGGGCCATTAACGGCTTGTTCAGACGCTTCGCGAGATTCCCGGCCTCGTCCTTTCCGCCTCCTCCAAAAGACAATACCATCTGGTACGTTTTCTGACGCCCGCCGCAAAGATTATATACATCCCTTCCTTCAGGGTATCCCCCAAACTCCGGCCACAAAGCTACACTCAATTTTTCCGGCGTAACTTTCAATTCTTTGGGGTAGTTCTGCCAGAAGTCGCGAGTTGCAAACAACAGCCCGCCCTGCCGTCCGGCAATTGCCAGCGCCCCTGAGCTCCTTGACTGGTCATTCACCAGGACCTTATCACCCAGCCGCGCCTCAAAAATACCTGGCTTTTTGTAAGCCCCTCTCTGTCGGAGAACAAAAGCCTTGTCGCCAGACACCGTGCCGTTCGCTTCATCGCCGGCCACTTTGACAACATTTCCAAGCTTCAAACCAAAATCCAGGGTCAAAGCGTCAAACTTGAAATATTCGCGTCCGTCCCGCCTGTTTGCTCCCATGGCTCCATCATTTCCCAGCGTGAAATGGATGCGGACCTGGTCGGACATGGCATTGAAATACAAACGGCAGGTCCATCGTATCATCTCTTTTCCACCCTTGGTCATTGCGCCTTTAAACCGGCCTTTAGCTGTAACACAAACGCGGCAAGGGCCTTCCTCCTCAATTACCATCTCCTCGGGTTGTATATCAGCCGCATTGATTGACCGATTCGGGGAGAGCCAGAGAATTGCGCCATCTGACTGGTCCTGTTTAAGCAGGACGTTATTGTTACGTTTCACTTCGTCGAGAATGCGGAAATTCTCTTTGTCTATACGCGCTTCAATCACACCTGTATTGACAATGATTTCTTTGGATCCGTCCTTTACCGAAAGGGGGCTGCCTTTTGTACTGTTTCCCGTATCAGCAAGCTTAACTTCCGCATCGCCGTTTGCCTCTAGTTTTACAGGAAAAGTGCAAAGCGCCCATTTGACCGACCCGTCCGGCCATGCGCACAGGTTTTTTACCTGGGATGGAAGTTTGCGGCTTCCCTGCACCACGCAAAGCTCTTTCGCATTTCTGACTGCTCCCTGCGGCAGCGGCACTCCTGTAGTAACCCATTCCATGTCAGAGCTTGGAACTCCGGCGGGTTCTTCCACCATCAACTCCACTGCTGTTGCATCCCAAGACAATCCTGCAAATAATACAACGACTGAAAGCGCTGAATTCAAAATCCTGCTGTTCAACATATCTCGGCCTCCTTATGGCTGTTTTTCATCTAAATAATATAAATGCTCAGGCATTCAGAAATAAAATAATAACTAGACAATCACCATCAATCCCGCTGCTCGGCTGCGTCCAAATGACTCATAGTGATAGAACCAGAATAATTCTTAATCAGACGGACAACTTCTTAACATATACTTTACAACCCTCAAACGAAATGTCAATCTAAATAGAAGCTGTTCGAAAAGTGTTTTCAAACAGACCGTTCCCATGGCCCATATTGTCTTATCCTTACTCGTACACCTACCCGACTCACTTCGTCCCTCTCCCTTCAAAGGCTTTCATCAGCAGACCGGGTAAGTTGGTCGGGTAACCCGCATATCTCACACTTTTTTCGAGCAGAAACGGTTCAGAGCGCTGTTAGTGCGGGGCAAAATCGGTTTAA
>CAZIXB010000187.1:0-2932 GCA_964543205.1 uncultured Victivallales bacterium | reverse complement strand
GTAGTACTAATATCACGCAGGCATGCAGAAATCAATTCTTCTTTTTAGACAGAACACGCGCATCACCGGCGCGCGAACAGCGCGTCCGTGTGGATGCACTGGTTATGCACTCGACTCTTTCCGTTACTTGGAATCTATCTTCACCTTGTCAAGATACCAGTATGCTTCTTCGTCAGTGGCCGAGACAAATCCGTACCAGGTGCACACCTCGAAATCAACGCTTTCGAAAGGAAGATCCTTGGTGGTCTTTGTCCCTTCAGATGTGGTTACCTTAAGCGTGAAGGTTTTCGCTGCTCCTTCGCCGAGTGTGAAGTCGATCTCGATACACCCCCATGTTCCCCTCGGGATTGTACCACATTTCACCTTGCCGACGGTCACGCTATTACCGCGTGTAACCACCACATTCGGCCCGGTAATCAATCTCGTGCGCCAGTCGCGGAACGAGATGAGGACCCTCGCCGGCTTCTTCTGATCATTCATCATATAGAAGGAAAACACCACCCGGCCCTTACCAATATGCACATAGTTCCATATATGCGGTTTCCAGCTCGGGTTGCCCTTTGCATCCTGGAACTTGAGACAGCGCTTGCTCCCCAGCGCTCCTTTGTCGGAAACGGTAACCGACCGCGTCTTGTCGTCGGAGATTCGGTAATGCAAGGGAAAATCTCCCGGCTCCTGGCCCTCGAAGTCCAGAAGCATCCCCATCAGACCGTTCGGCGGCGGCAGATACACCGGCTCCCGTCTCACGCGCTCAGGCAGCGCTACCCACTCCTTCTCGCCGTACAGCCCGATCTTCCCCACGTCTATCCGCTTGAACCCCTTCGCCAACGCCGGAGACTTCTCATCCAGCGTAAAATCAAACTTCCCGGCATCCTTGAACAGCGGGTCCGCCACGACGCCGTTCGCGTCGTTTCCCAGTTCTTGCCATTCGTCAAACCCTATCTTCGCGTTCTTGATGTCCCGGAAGTCGACATATCCCCTCGTATTGAAATACACATTACGATCGCACCGTACCTTGCCGGGCAGGAATCCCGTACCGCCGATGAACGGATGCATTTCATTGGCTGCGTACACGATATTTCCTTCGATCGTAATCGGCTCATTCTCTTTCGCGAACTTTTTCGTGCGGTTGATCCCCTTGCCGTCGATAAACGCAAATATGTTGTTTCGTACCGTATTCCTCTCTCCGTAATGCAGATGATAGCCGAATCCTCTGGATGCCACGTTGTATACGATGTTGTTTTCCAGGAGCATGTCCGCGGATGCCTGGTCCTGGTACAGTCCGATGGCAAAACTCTTGTAGGGGTAGGGGACAAGATCGTGGATAAGGTTATTCTGTATTCTCGTGCCCCGGGAATCCCCCAGCGTATATATTCCTCCGCCATCGGCAAGCACGCCGTTCATCAGGTGGTGGATGTGATTGAACGCTATCGTATTCCCCTCCTGATCCACGTCCCAACTCCGCCAGGTAAAGCCGACGGATATGCCGGTGTAATCCATGTCGCTGATTTCATTGTGCGTTACGGCATTGTGTGAGCTGCAGCCTATCCACACGCCCACCGACCCGTGATACACATGGCACAGATCGTGGATGAAGCAGTTGTCGACCGTGTTGTGATGCGTCGCCACGTTGTCGTTCTTGGCTTTGTACTGATACTGGCCGTTCCCGATGTAGACGCCGCCACCCGCCAGATCGTAGATGTGACAGCGTTTTACCGTGCAATACTTACTGCCCTCCTCGAGCCAGATGCCGTGGCTTCCCAGGTGTGCCACCTCGCAGTTCTCGATTACCAGGTGCCGTGCTCCCTTTGCCCAAATGCCGGCGATGTCCATGTTCGCGAACGCCTGCATGGAATAGTTTCCCCTTCGGTGGATGTATGTCCCGTCCCCTTGCATGTCGGAGTACTGGAATGACAGGCCGCGGAAGTGCAGATAGTCCACGAATGTTCCTTTTTCGGGATCTCCTTCGATTCTTATGATTGAATCAACAACCGGTGCTGTTACCACGGCCTTGCTCATGTCTTCGCCGTCTCTCGGGTAGTACGACAGGATGCCGGTCTTCCGGTTCAGGTACCATTCCCCTGGCGCGTCCAGTGCCTCGTAATAGTTCTCCACCGTGTACCGGCTCATGGGATCCTCCAGCGCGAGCTGCTTGCGGACCGATTCTCTGAAGCGGACAACACCCTTCCGGCTATCCACTTCCTTGACCCAGTGCAGAGAAGCCAGCCACGGGTGGTAGAACGTCACCATGACATCTTCGAGATTATCCCACTGTCGAATGTCCCCCTTCCTGAAGCGGAATCCGAACATGGTCACGTCATCTTTCCTGATGGTCCCGTGCTTCTTGGCAAGCCGTGCTATCGGCCCTGCTGTATACAGGTATCCTTTGTTCGGCGTGCGCGCACGAACCGCGCGCCGGCCGTTGACAAACAACGAGCTGAAGTAGAGCTTCCCTTTCTTCATTTCGGGCACCGTTGCCTGCCACAGGTTTTTGGACTTCTTCTTCCAGCCGGAGATGTTCCTGCCGCCGCTTATTACCGCCTTTTCTTTCTGATACGACCGCCAGGTGATGGGGAACTTCTCCGCGCCTGAATCCTTCGGCGTGAATACAAGCAGCTTGTCAATCCGGTATCTACCGTCGCGCAGGAAGACAGTGATTGATTCCGTTGGCGCTTTCGCCTTCTTGATATCCCGGACCGCCTTCTGCGCGCGGGTAATTGTTTTGAACGGGCTTTCTATTGTCCCGGGATTGGAATCGTTGCCATTCGGTGCGACATAAAGACTAATGTCTGCAAGCACGGATGGAGTAAGGACGAAAACCATCATGACCGAAACAGAAAGTAATGTAATTTGATTATTTAGTCTCATCTTCTGCTGCAGAACGTGAAGATGACCGTTTTCAAATGGCCGTCCGCGGCCTTTTGAAATACGG
>CAZIXB010000186.1:0-2938 GCA_964543205.1 uncultured Victivallales bacterium | reverse complement strand
CCCCCGCAGCAGCGCTCTCCACGCTCTCACTACGAAATTCTGTGAGATATGCGGGCTAACAGCGCTCTGAACCGTTTCTGCTCGAAAAAGTGTGAGATATGCGGGCTAAGAGATAACGACAGTGATCATAAGGGAACCGCCTATTGTGGAGTTTGCCGGGTGCTTACATAATTCAATGTGAGCATTGGTATCTGACCCCGAATGGATGCGGGGCGAAAAAAGCACATAGGAGGTAGACATGGCCAGCACGGCGGAAAACAAGGAAAAAATGAAGGACGCGCTTAATATTCTGAGCGAGGCGGCGAAAGATGAGGAGGCTGAACTTAAGCGGCTTATGAAAGACAAATACGGAAACCTGAAGAGTATTGTCACTGGCATGGAGAAAGAGGCCGAAAACAAAGCCTATAGCGGTTTTGAGCGGGTAAAACAACTGGAAAAAAGAGGAGAGGAAAAGGCTAGAGAGTCTGTTCAGAATGTTGACCAGTGTGTGCATGAACAACCATGGAAAGCCATGGGGTATGCCGCGGCAGGCGCACTGGTGCTGGGATACCTTATGGGCCGCAAGTAGACGGCGCCAACCTGGTCTATTCATAAAAAAAACAAGGAAAGTTTGAAGTTGTCAGGATGTATCGATATGCGTTTACAGATGGCTGAGGCTTGTAACTGAAGCAAAATTGGCGCGTGAATGGATCAGGCTAAGATCTTTGAGCCAGGCAAGGTGTTATGGCTCAATTGCGGTCGCGGGAAAGGTGGATGAGATTATGGATCGGTATATGGCGAAGGTAAGGGCGATTATACTTTCTTTTTTTATGAAGGCTTTTGAGTGCGAACGCAGGCGGCTTGTTCGACTTGGTAAGATTAAGGCTGCCGCAGCTTATGTTCATGTTGTGAGAGCTGCAAGGCTTGGGGTTATGGGTTTGGTTGGTCTTGTTGTCTGCAGCATGGTTTTGTTTCTAGGGCTATTTCTTATTCATGTTGCGCTGTTTATCTATCTGCCATGGACAATCACGATAAAGTTGCTGGTCATGGCTATACTCGGGCTGATCTACATTGCCGCAGCAGTTGCGATTATGGTGGCGCTTTTGTCGGAGAAGAGGTGGATGCGGCATTCCGGCGCAACACGCGCGGTGGAAGAGGCTGCAGGAGACAAGTGATGCCGGGCTCCGGTTGTGCCAAGGCAGCTTTCGGCAGCCACCAAAAAGAGATATGCGGGTTAAAGCACGAATTCTGTGAGAAATTCAGACTAATACCTGTATCTGCTGCCGCCGATAAATTCACGCAAGAGCGAGTGTTCTGATATGAAGCTGTAGTTGCGCACACCTCGCAGGGGTTTGAGAAGATCATAAACCCTGTTGGCGCGGATATGAGCGTCCAGCCTTTTTGGATTATCCTTGAATTTATCCCTGGCGCTGGTCAGGTACCGGAACAGTTTGAATTTAAGAACAGGCAATTCATAGGGCAGGGCGCTGTTAACAATGTAGTCTGCATCTTTTATGAACGGAATAATGTGTTTGAGTTCGCTTTTTCGCACATAATGCCAGTGGGTAAGCGTCTGAATGGGCCTGTAATTGCGATGGTCTTTGTCCCTTATCATTCTTCTCAGCAATCTGTTATCGGCCCATCGCATAAAGGAGCCGTCGGCGGATCTGAATTGGCCGAGAGTCTCAATATATAATTTAAATTTGTTTTCTGCGGGAATGCTGCTGGTCATGGCTGCATAAAGGCCGTGAAGACTGTCTATGAGAAGCAGTTCGTTTTTTTGCAGTTTCATTTCGTGCACGCCGAGGGTTCTGACTCCTTTCTTAAAGTCGTAGTGGGGCGTTTTAACAAGCTCTCCGTTAAGGAGCTTGAGGAGATGCTGGTTGATAAGTTCGAGGTCCAGAGCATGTGGTGTCTCGTAATCGTAATCACCGAATTCATCTCTGGGATGTTTGTCAAGATTGAAGAAGTAGTTGTCTACATTAATCGTTCGCAGTTTCAGTCCAGCCTTCGCGAGTTGCTCGCTGATTTTTATGGTGGTAGTGGTTTTGCCCGAAGAAGAAGGCCCGGCCACAATGACTATACGAAGGTCGTTGATTCGCTCAAGCATGGAGGCTGCGGCAAAATTTATCTCGTTCTGGTATCGCGCATCGGCTTCTGTCGCCAGTTCGGAAAGCTGCTTGCGTTGGATAAGTTTGTTCAGCGATTGAACGCTGTCGCATTCGTGCTCCATATTCCAGCGCAGCACCTCGTAAATTTTTTTGTAAGGAACGTAGTCGGTGACCTGGAATGTATAATCTTCGGCCGCCCTGGCCATGGCGCGTTTATGGCGGTAGATGATGTATCGGCGGGCTATTTTTGTGTGGTGGTTTTCCATCAGAACGGTCTCCACCACGTCCTGGATATCTTCAACCGTCGGTATTGAATTGTTTCCGTAGGCGCTTATTACCGCATTTTCGACCCTTGCCGCCATCTCTTCGGCAAGTTTGCGACTCGGCCGGCCAGTGGCCTCTGTGGCCTTATATATCGCCTCGGTGATACGGGATCGATCGTAGGGCACGATGTCGCCGTTGCGTTTGACTATTTTCCGGATTGTTTTTCTTGTTTTCATTATCCTGAGCGTAATGACTGGAAGCATTTCGATCAACAATGTAATTGGTGCGCAGGGAAACGTGCGGAAGGGGTTGTGGTTAACCCGCATATCTCACAAAATTCCTGCTGCGAGCGCGGAAAGAACCACTGCGAGGGCACTAATTGGCAAAACGCCAGATTGCAGTATGTCTATACGGCTGCTCCGGCGTTTTACCAATTTGCACCCCCGCAGCAGCACTCTCCACGCTCTCGCTACGAAATTCTGTGAGATATGCGGGTTAAATGTACGCATTCAGATTCGGGGAAAGGGCAGGGCTAACCTGAATAAGTCAGGCTGATGCATTTGTGACTACACAGCAGAGATTGT
>CAZIXB010000185.1:0-2941 GCA_964543205.1 uncultured Victivallales bacterium | reverse complement strand
ACTAACAGCGCTCTGAACCGTTTCTGCTCGAAAAAGTGTGAGATATGCGGGTTAGAAGGCTGCGATGAGGACTAAAAACTTGTGTCTGGAGCGAGGCCCGCCATTGCAGGACTTACAATATCTTTGCCGATTCTTCCACGGCGTGGGTCTTCCGTATGCGCAGGACGCGGCGGTTGTAGAGGTCGGCGACGTAGATCCAGCCATCTGTCACCGCCAGCCCCCCGAACCAATTGAAGGCGATTTCCGGTCCGCAGGAATCCTGATTTCCGTATCTTCCGAACGCCAGCACTTCGTTGCCTGCGGCGTCGAGTATCACGACCCGGAACCGGCCTTGATCGGTGAAATAGGTGCGGCCGTAATCGTCTGCCTCGAATTCCGTGGCGGTGCAATGGCAGCGGCGGTTGTGTGAGGGCTGCATGTCGAGAACGTAAGAGCATCCGTAGCGCAGCCATTCGGAGCCTTGGATCTCGCCGCTGCTCACGCGCATATAGTCGCCGCTGACGGTATCTACCGGGCGGATTGTCTGATCTGACGGCGGGCCTGGATCATCGGCAAAGGGCAGAGGATATGAAGTCTTATAGCGTTTACTGGGTTCGCCTTCAAACGGCAGCGCAGATGATTTGCCTTTAACAGGAAATCGCACCAGGCCTCCTGCAGGACCGAACTTGAGGATACTGCCGTACATCCATCGATACTGCTGCTCGACATCGCCTTTTTTATCTATCTTGGTGGCGGGAAGTCTGTCTTTGAAAAAATCGGGAAAAGGTTTTCCAACCGGCTTGACACTTTCAGCTATGTAGATATTACCGGCCGCGTCCAGCCGTGGTCCCAGCGCCCCGTCGCTAACTGACCACAAGATCGTTCGGACAAAGCGACCTTCGCTGTCATACTTATCCACTCTCATACGGCCGTGATAGGAGCGCAGCCCGTGTTGTTTCACGTAAACGTTCCCTGCGCGGTCAACGAAAAAGTCGCGTTCCCAAGCCGTCGTTCCGGACGGTTTGCTTGGGAGGCGGCCCCTGATGGCGGCTTCAGGATGGTTCGTCGTCGCGGAAAAAGGCAGCGGTTTACCATCAGCGTCCCAGCGGCGGATTCCCCATTTCCAGTGATCCATACCGTAAATCTGTCCCTTGGGACCCAGGCGAAAAGTCTGGCCGGAACTACCGGAAAGCCGGGAAAAATCGCGTGTTGCGCCGGTCTTTTCGTCCAGGATACGCAACGTGCGCGAGCCGACCTTACAGGAAACCAACCCCTCGTCCGGGCAGGCGGACATGTTCCAATAATAACTGTTGTCGGGCGCGTAGTCCGCCCGAACGAACTTGCCGATATGGTTGCCGTCGTCTTCAGCGCGGAACAAAACGGGGTCGCCGCGCCGCCGCGCCACCCACAGGACCGCCGACGGGGACTCCGAGTCGAGCGCATAGCTTAACAACGGCCGAGCCTTTTTTGCGCTAAAGGCCGGCAACGCTTTGCGCGCTTTTTCTTTCCACTGCCCTTCCGTATCTTTCACGAACTTGACGAGCGCACCCGGCCCGACTACGTAAAGCGCGCTGGTTTTGCGGTGAAAACCAACCCAGTAAGGCGCCTTTATGTCCAGAACTCCCAGCCGCTTGCCGTCCTTTTCGGAGATTATGACTATGCGATCGTTGCCTCGGTCCGCCACGTAGAGTGTGCCCTTGCCGTCGCAGGTAAGACCGCGAGGATCGCTGAGCTTTTCCGGCCCCGGCTTGTTGCCCGGGTCGCCGTGGAACATGACAGCTTCCTTGCGTTCCGGCAAAGCGATACGCCAGATGCACGGCGCGTTGGGTCGTTCAGAACTTTTCATGCCTTTCTTTCCGGGTCCGCGAACGTAGCCGGTGACAAACAGAGCCTTGCCGTCCGACGATGAAGCGAGGTGCAAGTCTCCCCAGGACATGGACGATTCAATTGCCGGCCCGGTGTAATCTTCGTATGCGGGAGCGCCGTCTGGCGCGAGCGTGGCGATAAAGCGGTCGTTGCCGTGATCCCGCGACTTGCCGTGATAGCCGGCGCGCCTGACCATGAAGTGCAGGTTACCGTCCGGTGTGACGGCCATGTGCTGTTTAAGATCCTCGTTGGGATAGTAGCTCATGGCAAGCACCCGGTAGATGACAGGGAGTATCCGTCCGGCATCGTCCATCAACGGCGCGAGCGTGGCGAGCCGCCCGTGCGGCAAGGTTGCTGGATACGGTTTGAGCGTGGATTCGTATGAGCCGTCGCGTCCAAATGCGTGTATGCTTGTTGCTCGCCACCAGGCCCGGCGCCAGCGTTCGCTCAGGACATACAAGCGTCCGTCCGGGGCGCAGGCTAATCCCATCGGACTGACCAGGGTATCCGGGCGCGCCTTGGAGCCGAAAGCGGTTCCGTCATATTTTGCGCCAAGCCCAAGCGCGACCCGGACGCGAAACGGTCCGCCTTTGGCCGGCTGTCCGGCGTCGTTCCTGCCGTCCCAGAGTATATTCTGAGCCAGGCCGGGAACAAAAGGCGGCGGCGGATTCTTGCCTAGCACACCGGCGGCCAGCCGGCGCACAATGCCCCCGTCCGCGTTGAGGATTGTCACCTCGGCGTCTGTCGGTTCCGAGACCGCAAAACGGACGTGTGTCGCGGAGCCATTTGAGTCGGCCCGTGGTTTGGAAGTAAAAGACGGTTCCGCCCGAAGCAATGTTGCGGAAGTAAACAGAAGGGCAAGGGAAAGACTTGAGGCAGCATGTCGGCACATTGTTATTCTCCTTTGAGGAAACCTTGCGTTTCCCATAATGTATCATGTGAGTAATGGTGTCACATTAAATATTGAGAGTCAAACAGTGAAGATGGAAACGACTTTTTCGCTTTTGCTCATTGGCCCGGGTTGTGACTACCACGGGCTAACCCGCATATCTCACAGAATTCCTGCTGCGAGCGCGGATAGCACCACTGCGACGGC
>CAZIXB010000184.1:0-2948 GCA_964543205.1 uncultured Victivallales bacterium | reverse complement strand
AGCCCCGCCTTCGAAGTCGACGAAACCCACTAGAATACTGCGCCGACAGCCGAAATACCTTTTATTCCGGCCTATTCCTAAGATAAATTTATAACTAAATGTGTTTTTAAGCAAGCAGTAAATTTCTCAATAAGTTTCCGGCCCGTTATCGACACGCAGATTATTCTCAACTCTTTTAGCTCCGCTTTGTCGCGCGCACCTGGCAGCCTCTGATCTTGCATACCAGGAGCGGACCTGGCCCTTGAGGATAGCGACACCATCCCTGACCTCAACGGTCACATTGTCTTCGTCAAGGTGGATGTTCCAGTAGAGCTGGTCGCGCGCGTCATCCGCTATTGCCCAGTCTTCTTTTTCAGGCCATGCAGCGTTGATTTTCAGGTTGTTCTGTACATCGACTACACCTTTTATGCGCCAGACCACTTCTTCGGCCAATTCTTTTTCAAACTGCGAATCGACGTCTCCTGAGAGCCTGGCTTTGCCTCCATGCGCGCTGGCGGTCAGGTCATATCTGTCCACGTAAGGATTCCGGGATAAAGCAGCCTCGATTTTTTCGGTAATCTCCTTGTCGGTGGAAACCATGGCCGGACGCACTTTGATAAGATTTTTGACTCGCCAGACCCCGACCGTGTTTGCCGCATTCTTTTCAGCAGCTTTTTTGGCAGCGAGGTTGTCCACAATGCCGGTCAGAGTTACTATTCCGCATTTGCTGTCAACGCCGATTTTAAAAGAATAGACGCGCGGATTCTGCCGCAGCGCAGTTTGAATATGCTTTTCAATCTTTGGATCAGGTTTTCTTCCGGCCTGTGATTTGCCCTGGACTTCGTCCGGGCCGGGCGCCCGAACATTGAGCGGTTCGCTGTTTACAGATTGTACGCCCGGTACCCAGGCAAGCGAAGATGCCATGTTTTTTTCGCAAGTACTGGAGACGCTTCCCGTCAATTTTACTTTTGCGTCCTTTACGGTTACATCAACAAGACGCGCGTTGATCCGGACGTCGCTCTCCAGTAGCATTTCGATTTCGGACTGTATCTTATCGTCCGGGCGATCTTTATTGTAACTGATTTTTATCCGGTTATCAACTTCTTTGACGCCCTTGACATTTTCTGCAATGTCTTCGGCAAGAGTGCGCTCATGGTACGATTCCACGGAGCCGCTGAGAATTGCAACTGAATCTTGGACATCGACATCGACATCGTAGGAGTCCGTTGCCGGATCGACATTAAGAGCCTGTGCTATGTCGCTGAGCAGTTCCTTGTCGCTGCGTTCTACGGGGTCAATTTTGATCAAGTTAACCACGGACTTGATGCCAAAAATATTTCCGGCAAGATCTCCGGCTTTTTTCCTTGCCGGTATAGTAGTTACTGACCCGGAGAGGGTGGCTATCCCGTTCTTTATGTGGACGTCTATGCTGTCTGCAGGAACCTGATTATCCAGCGATAAACTGGTCTCGATGGCCATGGCAAGATCTTTGTCAGACAGTTCTACCCGGTTTTCGGATTCAGCCTGGGCCGGCCTGTTTGTTTTTTGTGTCCAGCGCCCGGCAGCGACCGACAGGCAGCCTGCCAGGAGAATCAGGGAAACATTTGTCAGAATATGCGAAGAATTCATTAGTTTAGGCTCCATTTTTAGTCCAAAAACCATATTTTCATGTTTTTGCTTCATGTTGAACACAATAAGCGGCATTTATCACATTGGCCATCAGGGCAGCCCTGAGTCGTTGTTGCGCAATGCCTTAAAAAGGCAGCAGTATACTTGACCCGCATATCTCAGAGAATTCCTGCTGCGAGCGAGGATAGTACCACCGCGATGGCACACATTGACGAAACGCCAGACGAAATCCTGTGAGATATGCGGGTTATGTTTCGTTCTGTCTCATGTGTCACTTCACGAGCCAGCGGATTGAGACATTGTAATGCCGCTAACAGGTTTGGCAATAATCCATAAGGCATTAAGAATAAAACTGTTGCAGAAAAATGACATTGCTGTTTGTCGGCATGGCATGCTTCTAGCATATATTCAGGAGGTGTTGGAAAAGTTGAAGCGATATTTGAGGTATATGAGAGCTGAGTCAGAAAATCTTATTGATAGATCCGTTGAGCTTGCTGTTGAGCTTTGCGATGTTTCTGAAAAGGGACAGGCAGCAAGCGAGGACAGTGGTTGCTCGGTTTTTTTTGGAATCGTAAGAGATTGTGCCTACGCGATTATGCTGAGAGCTGAGACTGAGAAGAAAAGGAAAGTTAATGGATGTTTAAAAGGAGGACTCAAGGAAGGGGTTAAGAGATGACTAAAATTCTGCCATTAGTGGTTGTGTTAATGTTCATGGGAAGCGAAGTTACTGCCAAGAGCCAGGGAAAGATTAAAGCTCCTGAAAAAACTGAGAATAGCAAGGAGCTCTGGTTGGAGGATTTTGGCAAGGCAATAAAAGAGGCAAAAAAGAAAGATTTGCCTGTTATGATCAATTTTTCCGGGTCTGACTGGTGTGGCTGGTGCATAAAGCTGGATAAAGAGGTTTTTTCAACGGATAAGTTCAGGAAGTTTGCCAGGAAAAACCTTGTGCTTGTCCTGGCGGATTTTCCCAGGGCAAAGGAGCAGGAGAAAGCCGTGGCCAAACAGAACAAGAAACTGCTGGAGAAATACGGTGTGATGGGATTCCCGACGATTTTACTGGTGGACAGCAAGGGAAAAGTAATTGCGCGCACGGGCTACAGGCCCGGCGGACCTGATAAGTATGTTGCGCATCTTAAAGACCTGATTGGAAAGGAGGTAAAGGAAAAAAAGAGGCAGTGAGAGCAAATTGCAGAAAAATATGTTGCCCGGAGGCGGTTAATTCAGGCGCGCCGCCAGCCGGGAACAGGGCAGGGCCGAAAGGCCCTGCCTTTTTTGTAAACCAAAGCGCTTAACCCGCATATCTCACGGAATTTCGTAGCGAGAGCGTGGAGAGCGCTGCT
>CAZIXB010000183.1:0-2954 GCA_964543205.1 uncultured Victivallales bacterium | reverse complement strand
CCCTCGCAGCAGCGCTCTCCACGCTCTCACTACGAAATCCTGTGAGATATGCGGGTTAGCGGTTGACAGGCCGATAAGTAACACAACGAAAAGGAGAAACACAGTGGGAAAAAGTCAGACAAAAAAAGGGCCAAGGATATATGTTGCAACAGACCTGGAAGGAATAAGCGGTGTCTGGAGGTTTGATCAAACCAGGGACAGGGAATCGCCCCTATACGCCCAGGCAGTGGAATACTTGATGGGCGACATTGCCGCTCTTGTGCGAGGGCTTCGTGAGGGCGGAGCGTCCAAGATCGTAGTATCGGATATGCATGGGGGCGGTAATAACTTTGTGCCTCACATCATGGAGCCGGGCGCCACTTACATTACAGGAAGGCCCCGGGAGACGCGCCTTGAAATAGATAAGTCCTTCGACGGCATAATCCTTTTGGGCTTTCACGCGATGAAAGGCACATCTGACGGCGTTCTGAACCATACTCAGAGCTCGGTGGCTGAGAAGCGCTACTGGTACAATGGGCGCGAATCAGGCGAGATCGCTCAGCTTGCGTTGCTCGCAGGCAACCTGGACATTCCTGTAATCATGGTAACCGGCGACAAAGCAACATGTCGCGAGGCAAGAAGGTTTCTAGGGAAGAACGTTGTAACCGTGGCCACCAAGAAAGGAATCAACCGGGAAGCCGCCGAGCTCTACTCCTTCGAGGAAACACGAAAAGCCATTCTATCAGGCGCAAAGAGGGCGCTCACCGTCATCGATGAATGCGAGGCTTACAAGCTGCCCATGCCGATCAAGTGCAAGTGTCAATGGATCAAGCGCCTGAAGAATACCTCAGAAAACCAGGTGGCATCGCGGGAAGCAACAATAAAAGATGTAAAAAATATTGTCACTTTCTGATCACTGAAAAGGATGATGCAATGCTGATCATTGAACAACGGCCAGCAATTGCATCGACTGCTGCCACTCAATGCGCGCGGCTTCGTGCCACGAGCGGGCAGGACGCTGGGTTACAGTATTTTTATCGGGGTTGCGAGTATAGGCGGGAAAAGCGCCTTTTGCCAGACGCGTGAGTTGATTTTGAAGAATGAGCGACAAATCACAGAACCATATCGGAAAAATGGCCGGTCACAACACGCGGCCAACACTGATGGTAAGTCTTATGGCTGCGGCCTGGGCGTTGACCTTTTCTGTCTACTCATCTTTCTTGCATGAGGTATTCCGGTCTACCAGTTTTGACATGGCCTTACATTCCCAAATTCTCTGGAACCTGGCGAATGGCCGTTTCATGCAAACATCGTTCATGTCGCATCCCTTCGCCGGCAATCATTTCTGGCCGGGTTTCTATCTTCTGTTGCCCGTCTATCAATCCCTTGGCATTCATGGGATTCTAGCCCTCCAGAGTTTGACGATTTCTTCCGGCGCTTTTGCTGCCTTTTTGCTTGCTCGCGACATAACGGCCAGCAAGGCGTGGGGCTACGCTCTTGCACTCGCCTATCTGTTACAGCCGACTTTATCCATAGGAGTATTGTTTGACTACCATCTGGAATTGTTTTCTGTTCCGTTAGCGCTTTTCGCGTTGCTAGGTTTGCGCCGCAATCGCATGTGGTTCTGGCCGTGCCTGGCGCTGTCCGTCTCGTTCTACGAGATTGTCGCGGTCGTGTTCTTTTTTGTAGGCGCGGGCCTTCTTCTTGTGCGCGGCAGACGCAGAACCGGCGCGTTTATTGCGCTTATTTGTCTGGCATACATAGCCATTGTTTGCATGGTAGTCATGCCTCATTTTCGAGAAAACATCGGAATCCCGCATTGGCATCGCTATGGGCATCTTGGCAATACGTTTGCGCAAGCCATAGCAAGTGTGCTCCTGCATCCTTTCCGCTCAGCGGCAGACAGCGCCAATTTCCAGGAGGCATTCAACCTGAGTCACTTGCTAATTGCGTTCGGGTTTCTTCCGCTCCTCAGTCTGAGGCATCTTCTGCCCGCGCTTCCGCTTCTTTTCGTTCTTTTCCTGAGCAAATGGGGAATTAACTCTGATATTCGTTACGGGTATGTGGCTCCGGCCCTTCCTTTCCTGGTTCTTTCCGCAGCACATGGCGCTGCCAGACTGAAAAGCGCTGCATGGCTGCAACGGGCGCATCTCAGTACGTACGGTCCGTATGCCCTCATTGCTTGCTCGATTTTTCTTTTTTTCCATTATCAGACAAAAAGACCTCTTCGCCGCGAGCCTTTTGCAATTCGCAAGAACATTGCAACCCTGCGCGCCGCCAGGGATCTCGTTCCTGAAGGGGCCGCGCTATCTGCCGACAACCATCTCGGCGCACACTTTGCCAACCGCAATATTCTGCTTGTTACCCCCGCAACTAAGAGGAATTCGACGGATGTGGACTTCGTGCTGACAGATCTGAATGAAAAAGAATTCAAAAATTCCCAGTGGTGGGTTTCCATGAACAGAACGTTGACAAACGGTCAGTATGGCCCTGTTTTCTTTTCCAATGATGTGCTGCTTCTACAGAAAAACGTCACAAACCAGAGCCTTACCCGCTCAGTTCTGGATCGGATTGAAACCAAAATGCCCGGCTCTTCATCATAAAACTGTAACAAACAAAACTAAACCGCATATCTCACAGAATTCCGGTTGCGAGCGAGGATAGGCCACTACGAAAGCATATAAGAAATGCGGGCTAAGCAAGAAGGAAGTGATGCCAACATTTATTTTGTTGATCTCGAAGTATGGTCGGGGCGCCGAGATTCGAACTCGGGACCTCTTGAACCCCATTCAAGCGCGCTGCCAAACTGCGCTACGCCCCGTCACTTCCAGAAGGAAAAAGCAGAGAATAAGCCAAGCGCCCCACATCGTCAAGCAAGTTAGCAAATCAACCCGCATTTCCGTGAACTCTACGCCAGCCCCCTACCCCGCATATCTCACACTCCTCCGGCAGAAACAATTGATAGCGCCATTATT
>CAZIXB010000182.1:0-2955 GCA_964543205.1 uncultured Victivallales bacterium | reverse complement strand
AACCATTATATCCGACTCAGGGCGCTGTCAAAATTAAAATACCAGCTCAACACACGAATAATTTACGTTCGCCAGCGGGGTAATCCGGGTTTTCAGGAAAACTTAACCCGCATATCTCACAGAGTTTTGCAGCGAGAGCGTGGAGAGCGCTGCTGCGGGGGCGCAAATTGGTAAAACGCCGGAGCAGCCGTATAGACATACTGCAATCTGACGTTTTGCCAATTCATGCCCTCACAGTGGCGCTATCCGCGCTCGCAGCAGGAATTTTGTGAGATATGCGGATTACTTACTCTGGACAGATTTGAGCGCTTTAGACTAGACTTGGATTATAGGAAACCAATAACAAGGAGGAGTGTTATGCCCGAAGAGCGAGATGCGAAAACAGTTATCGGAAAAGATGTCGAAGTGACAGGTTCAATCAAGTGCAGCAATAATATCCTTATCGAAGGGAAAATTAACGGAGACCTGACTTGTTCCGGAACGGCTTCTATTGGAGAAAATGCTTCCATTAAGGGAAACCTGTCGGTCGAAGCTGCGGTCGTGCACGGACAGATATACGGAAATATAACTTCAAAAGATAAAATTGAACTCAAGTCCTCGGCAAAGGTCAATGGAGATGTAAAATCGAAAAGACTCATTGTTGAAGACGGGGTAAGCTTTGTTGGCAAGTCGGAAGTCAACGCGGGAAGCATTAAGCCATCGCAATCAGAAGACGATTCCATGCAGCAGCCGCCGAAAAGCGATGATACCGCCCGGCAGGCACAGGGAGACAAGCAAAAACAAGCAAGCGGACAGAAAGAGGAGACCAGGCAGAACATAAAGGACGATCCGAAAAACCGCTCTTCCGTTTTTTTTAACAGGAAGTAGCATTCCACGCTTTAACTGATGCGAAAATCTAAAGGCAAAGATGTCGGTTTTATCGGAGGTTATTCCGCAGCAAAAGCAATAAAGCGCGCCCGAAGCCACGCAGGCAGCCATGCTCCTGCCATGCAGGGCGCGCAGCAGAAAGCATCCGGGGCTGCCCCCGAACAGGAAAAACCGCAGCCCGAACGCCGCAAAGCCAGGATCGGAAGCACAGCAATTCCCAGCCGGACCGAAGTTGTCTGCTACGAATGCGGATATATCTTTACGCTGCAGGGAAGCGCCCAGAAAGCTTATTGCGCAAAATGCCGGAACTTTCTGGACAGGTCTGATTATACTATTTCACAAGAAACAACAGAATCCACAAGAACAGTGGGCGCCGTGCTTATTGAGAAAAATGCTGTACTCAAAGACGTTTCCATCATAGCAAGAAATATTGCCCTGGGGGGAGACGCTGCGCTCGCCACGCTACAGGCTTCTGACACTCTGCAGCTCAATAAACACGCCCGTTTTGACATTACACGCATTCATATGACCAACCTGGCAATTGGCGCGGGCGCCGACATCACAATAGATCGAAGCATATCCTGCGGCAACCTTGAAATACTGGGCTGTCTTAAAGCCGATATAAAGTGCGCCGGAATTACCAGAATATCTTCAAACGCAGTATTTGTCGGCAGGTTAAACGCGCACAGGCTTATCATAGAGAACGGCGCACGGCTCCAGGCGGATCTGCATGCTGCAGGCGCCGGTGAAGCGATTGCCAACTTTTGATCTTGCCTGTACAGCCGGAATAGCCAAAATAGGTAAACATGAAACCAAAACACGGACTCGGAAAAGGACTTGGCGCCCTGCTGAAGGATGAGAGCGAACCCTCTTCTTCCACGGTAGGATCAAACTCTATACCTCTGGATTCTATCACCAGGAACCGGCGCCAGCCCCGCCGGAACTTTGATGAGACTGCTATAGATGAACTTGCAGGCTCTATAAAGGAACACGGCATACTGCAACCGCTTCTTGTCCGGCGAACGGATGACGGATACGAACTTATAGCCGGCGAACGGCGTTTTCTTGCCGCAACAAAAGCCGGCCTTGAAGAAGCGCCTGTTATTGTAATCCAGGCAGAAGAACAGGATTCACTCGAATTGGCCCTGGTTGAAAACCTGCAGAGGGAAAACCTTAATTCTATTGAAGAAGCTCTCGGATACAAAGCATTGAGCGATCGTTTCAACCTGACACAAGACCAGATAGCAACCCGGGTTGGAAAAGCGCGTGCCTCCGTAGCCAACACATTGAGAATACTCGGTCTGCCGGAAGAAGTCCAGGCAATGATAAGCGACGGGAACCTTTCATCAGGACATGCCAAAGCTCTAATAGCCGTCCAGGATGCATCGGAACAGATCCTGTTCGCAAAAAAGGCGGTATCCGAAAATCTCTCTGTGAGAAACCTCGAAAAAATGATAAGTAAAAGCAGGAAGGCTCCCCGAAAACGCCGAGCGAGCAGAAGCGATATTCCAAAAGAACATATCGACTACCTGTCCGAGCGAATGCACAGGCAATTTGGCACCTCTGTCAGAATTTCTCCCTGCAAAACATACGCAAACGGAAAGAAAAAGGCCGGCTCACTCGAAATTGACTTTTACTCTCCCGACGAACTTGATAGAATTCTCACCCTTATAGGCATGCCCCAGGAATAGCCTGAAAACCGCTGTCAACTTTGACAGAAAAGGAGACACCAATTCATGTGCGATCATTGTGGCTGCAGTCAACTGCACGAACATAACCACACTCACAGTCACGGTCATGATCATGGTCATGACCACGATCATGTTCACGAGACGCATTCAACAGACGATCAGGCATCGGTCAGCATCGACCTCGAAGAAAGGATCCTTTCTCGAAACGACGAAATTGCAGCCGAAAACCGCCGGATATTCAGCGAGAAAAACATTATTGCCATCAACCTTATTTCTTCACCGGGCACGGGCAAAACCATGCTCCTTGAGGAAACTCTGAAAAAACTTAAAAGAAGCGTTAAGTGTGCGGTAATAGCCGGCGACCAGCAGACAGACCGGGATGCAAAACGCATTGAAA
>CAZIXB010000181.1:0-2962 GCA_964543205.1 uncultured Victivallales bacterium | reverse complement strand
TTGCGGGATATTACCATTATGATGGACGACATGGTCTGGATGATGTCAACGGCTTCCGGGGACGGCTTGAAGCGCAATTACGACCCGCGGTAACCGTGGACGCAACTGTTTATTCCGAAGATGATTTGACAGGCGGTCATTTCACCCTGGGAGCCTATCTTTCACTTCCGTTCGACATGTCTCAATTGGCTATGGGCCGCAATCCGTTCTCGGGAGCCTCGGAGCGTTGGGATGCGGGCCGCCAGCCGGCCGACATGAGCTACCGGTTGGTTGATATGATCCGGCGCGACCCGCAGGTGCGCACCGGCCTGCCGGAACCTGAAGAACAAAAAGACCTGGCAACCACCGACACAAGCACACAGACCTCTACCTCTTCCAGCGACCCTGAATCAGGCAAAGCTCTGGTCCTTGACGACGTGACCTTTGTAGACGGCGACAACCAGAGCTGTGTGCAGGACGGGACGGCTGAGAATCCTTACGACACAATTCAGCAGGGTGTGGATGAGGCGAACAGCCCTGTCTGGGTTTTCAATGCCGACAATCCTTATTCCGAGAATGTGACGGTGTGGGAAGGCGTGCAGCTTTACGGCGACGGTACTCCACTCAACGGCGGCAAGACCATGGGCGACGGTACGCATCCGGTGATAATCGGGCCTAATGCTGGACCCGTCCTCACGCTTGCGGGCGACAATACGGGGATTTCCGGGTTTGACATCCGGCACTCCGGCGCCGGAGCGCCAGGCGCTATCAACAAGAGCACAACCATCTGGGGTGGATATCAATATGACATCACCCATGCCGGTGTTTACGGACATGATGTCAGTGATTTGTTCGTGAGCCACAACCTCATGACCGACGGCAGCCTCGGGAGCGGAATCGTATTGCTGTCCGACGGATCGCAGCCGGGCGGCAACATCAACCTGGTGGCCGATTTTTTGAACAACGACATCCGCAACACCGCCAATCACGGGCTGGTGGTTAACGCCCAGGGCGGCTCCGGGATGTTCGACGTCAGCGTCTCGGGCAACTACTCCGGCAGCGGAGGGGATGGGTTGCGCCTCTGGTCCTCCGGGCACGATACGGCCTGGGGCGAGGTGTTTGACGTTATGGCCAACGACAACGCGCAAGACGGGGTTTCCGCCTGGTTGTATGCCGACCAGACCGCGCAGCTGGATGTATGGGACACGCAAGCCAGTCGCAACTTCGGAGAGTACGGTCTGCTGGCCGGCTCGGAAGTGGAAGGCGCGGGCGGAGGCGCCGCGCTCACGATGCTGGATAACATCCAGGCCGACGATAACGACTCCTGCGGGGTCTATGGATACGCGGGAGCCTACCAGCCAGATTCCGGAGATGCCGTGGTGATGGCGAAAAACATCGTGGCTGACGGAAATGAATATGGCATGGATATCTATGCCTTTGCCTATGGTGAGAATGCGGATGCGCTGATCATGTTGCAAAATGCGCAGGCCAACAACAATGACGACGATGGCATTCAGAGTATATATTCCGATTCCTCCGATGGCGACGCCAGGGTGGACTTGGACGGAGTTAGCGTCAACGGCAACGGGGAAGAAGGCATCGATTATATTTACGCCTATGCCTACGGCGAGAACGACGATGCGGTGATTTCCCTGCAAAACGTGACGGCCGACAACAATTACTACGACGGAATTGAAGATATTCAAGCCTATGCCGACGGGGATGGCGGCGATGCCATCGTTCAGCTTGAAAATGTCACGGCCAGCGAGAACTTCGATGCGGGCATAGATATGATTGAAGCCTATGCCTACGGCATGGGCGGCAATGCATGGGTCAGCCTGCAAAATGTGACAGTCGACAATAATGAAGATGCCGGAATTGAAGACGTCAACGCCTACGCAGACGCTGGCGGAGCCCGTGTGGACCTCGTCGATTTCAGCGCCAACAACAACGGCGACGAGGGGGTCGAGGACATCTACGTCCACGCGTACGGCGACAATTCCGACGCGTCGATCCTGCTGCAGAACGTGACGGCCAATTACAACAACTACGATGGAATTGAGGACATTCACGCCTATGCCTACGGAGAAAACGGCAATGCCCTGATAGGACTCTCGGGGGTCGAAGCCTCCTACAACTACGACTACGGCATCGACGACATCCAGGCTGAAGCTAACGGCGTCAACGGCCATGCGCTGGTGGAGGTGAACAACGTCAACCTCGTCGGCAACGACGATGACGGCATTGACGATGTCGAGGCCGAAGCTTATGGGGATAACGGCAATGCCGAGATCCGGCTGACCGATATTGTCGCCAGCCACAACGACAACGACGGAATCGGGCGCGCCAGGGCGCAAACCTATGGCGACAACGGCCATGCCTCGGTGTCCATGAACAACATTGTTGTCGACAACAACTTCGATGGCGGCATCGATTACATCTATGCCAATGCCTATGGTATGGGCGGCAAAGCGTTGATCAGTCTGGACAACGTCACGGCCAACAACAACGACGATGAAGGCATTTACTATATCCACGCCATTGCTGATTATGGCTGGTCCCAGATCGCCTTGAACAATGTGACCGCCAATGGAAACCGCGATGAAGGCATCGATGATATCTACGCCTACGCGGGCGGCGACAACTCCGACGCGTCGATCCTGCTGCAGAACGTGACGGCGAACAATAATGAATATGACGGGATTGAAGATATTCACGCCTATGCCGACGGCGCGAACGGAAATGCGCTGGTGACCTTGAACAGCGTCACAGCAAACGGCAATTTCGACGATGGCATCTCCTTCGTCAATGCCACGGCCGACGACGGGGCCGCCACGGTGAACCTGGCAGACATTATCGCCCGATTCAACGAGGAATACGGTCTCTACAGGGTATATGCCAATGCTGGCGGAGCCGGCGCGGACGCCGTCATCAACTTCAGCGACAGCGACCTGACCGATAATAGCGACGGTGGGTACGATAC
>CAZIXB010000180.1:0-3006 GCA_964543205.1 uncultured Victivallales bacterium | reverse complement strand
GAAGCATAACCTCCAGGCCGCCCCACCACCAGTAACCGCTCATTCCGAACATCTGTCCGGTCCAGTAGTACATGTTCGCCCAGCTCTTTCTGTGCGTTACATCGCCCATCCAGTACGGAGAAGGGTCAGTGTGATAGTACTGCGGATCAAAATCCCCGACTGACTGGATTGATTCATATATATTAGGCAGTCCGTCCTGGTCGGAATCCGCGTGCCACCACCCGTTTCGCCAAGGTGTAAGCTCAGGGTCAAATGGCGGAAATGGAAGGGCAGGAGAATCTGGAATGCCCGTAATTTTGTCTAAAACCCGGTCATACACATGGCCTGCCAGCGGGTTCAGTTGATGGAATACCTCGTAATAATCATCCATCCCGTCCGCATCTGTGTCGGCAGTGTCAGGAAAACTCGTGCTGAACAACCATTGGTATGGAGGTCTCGGCGGTTCAGCGGCCGACATGAAACGCCATTCCCTAATCGGGGTTCCGTCTATGATCAGAGCCCAGTAGTGCGGATCCCACTCGTTCGGCTCGCGCCCGCCGGCAGCTCTCATAGCCTGATTGGACGAGGCCACCGAGTCAAAAAAGTGCCACGGATCATATGGAAAGCCCATGCTGTTGTTGATATCGTAAAGCTCGATCCACCCGCCTTCAAATGGATTATTATACATGTACTGCCAGTGATAGACCGCGCCGCAGAAATATTCCTGATAGTTATTTAACCCATCACCGTCAGGATCGGCAAATGCGTCGGGCGCGCTGCCATCCATGCCATCGTTTGCGGGTTCGCCATTTGTGGTCATCCCGGAACTGGGGAATGATGCTTCCCAGTAATCGGGCAGGTAATCGCCGTCGGTATCGGCCGTGGCCGGATTCAGACCGCCGCCCCAGAAACCAACATAAGTTGCAACCCCGTTCTCATTTGTCTGGATATGCGTGGGCTGGCCCATTCCCTGCGTAAAGTTGAATGCCGCGCGTTCAGCGCCATCACCCAACTGGTCGGCATCCGTGTCAGGATTCCATATATCCGTAGGGGTGAGTTTATTCTGCCAGTTCGTGACATATGTCCGATTGGCGTAAAGATTCGTCGAAGTGTTATAACTCTCGAACTCTTCAAAATTTGACAGACCGTCTATATCATATGGCGGACCATTTTGCTGGGCGTCGTCAGGATCCTTGGCGTCCAGGCCTATATACCATTCCCATCCGTCCCATATGCCATCATTGTCTGTATCCCTGGATAGCGGATGCGTGGCAGTATCGTTGGGGTCATTAGCGGCTATCGCCGGAAATCCGCGCGGCCCTATCAATTCCTGGTAATTCACAAACTGTGCCGTATTAGCAGACCCATTAGGTGTTCGCACGGGCTCCAGATATCCGTAGCCCGTGACAGGATGGAAACCATGTTCCTGGTACACATCATTATGCGCTCTGCCGCCATCGTCCAGCGCATACCAGTCTCCATCCGGATTCTCCAGGCCGTCATGCAGGTCGTCATCATCAGTATTTCTGTCCCACGGATCATAACCGAAGGCCAGCTCAAAACCATCCGGGAGGTTGTCGCGGTCTACATCCCAATAAAAAGGATGGGTGCATCTGCGCCTGTTGGGATATTCGCGCCTTAGCAGCCCGTTTGTGCCCGTCCAACTCGTGTTTGTATAAGACCACGCGTTGTATTCAAATTCATCGGTAAGCCAGCCTCCAACCCCTGCGTTCTCCGGATTGTACATCACGTCATAATCAGCCCTTCCGGCGTCGGGCGGCTCAACGTGCATCGCGCCGGGACTGAACCTGCGGTCCACAACCCAGGTTGAAACATCATAGGTTCCGGCTTCCTCAACCCCGCCGTCACCAAGCCCGGTATATGTGCGGAATGTGTCATTATCCCTGCATACGACCAGGACGTCATCCAGCCCGTTGCCGTCAAAATCGGCTATTTCCACCCACACCGGCTCCCTTCCTGTGCCATAAGTACTGTCCAGACTGAAAGACGCATCTCTTCCGTTGGCAAGCAGCACGGCAATATTATCAAAGAGCCTGTTTACAACCACCAGGTCTGCGTTGGTATTGATCGCGGGAAATATTGCGTCCATCTGGGCAAACGCCATATGCCAGGGTCCCCTGTCGTCTTGCAACGAGGTAACGCTTTCTGTGCCGAAAGTGCCGTCTCCGTTTCCAACATAAGTTCGGATATCATCCCCGTCGAAATTGGAAACCGCCATGTCGTTTGTCCCGTCATAATCCATGTCGCCCAGCAGGACGCAGCTCGGACCCGATCCAACATTATGCGTTGTTGCCGGACTGACCATAAAGCTAAGAGCGTTGGTGTCATCCTGGATTATTGAAACATCATCGCTGCCGTAATTCGCCACCGCCAGGTCTGACTGCTCGTCTTCTCTGTGCCCCCATATTGGGGCGCCGGCAATGGAAACCGGCCTGTCGCCGACACCGATGGTCTGTGCCACGGTGTAAATCCCCGCGGCATTCTGAGCCTCGTAACCACCGTCCCCTACCTCTACAACATCTACAAGTTCCACTCCCAGACCGTCCAGAATGTACACAGCATCATCGCCTTCGTGCGATGCTGCAATATCAAGTTCCCCGTCGTCATTGAAATCCGCGATATAAAGTGACGATATATGCTGGTCTGAACCCGCGGTTAAAGTTCCGACCGTGTAGCTCTGTTCTACAGCGAACACCCCGCTGGTGGAACCGAAAAGAATGGAAATCGTGTTTGTTTCCCCATTGCCGGTAACAAGGTCGATATTACCGTCATTATTAAGATCGGCAGACTCTATTACCCTTGCACCCGACCCTACATCATATTCATCAATCACAGCGGTCAAAGATCCGCCGCCCATGCCGAATAATGTTGACACCGTATCCTGGCCGGAATTTGCGACAGCCACGTCCAGTTCCCCGTCATTGTCCCAGTCGCCTGTGGTGGCCGACATCGGATAGGCTGGGTCCCCTTCTTTTCCCGGCACTCGGTGATTTTGCGGATCACCTA
>CAZIXB010000179.1:0-3031 GCA_964543205.1 uncultured Victivallales bacterium | reverse complement strand
GATTCCGAAGCACGCACCCGACAGCCCCTCCATCGATCCGGAGTTGCTCAAGCGCATCTACGATGACTTAGTGGCTGGCTCGGGCGCAAAGATCCTGTTCCATACCCAGCTTGCATCGGTCGAGATCACCGGCGATGCTTCGGTTGACGCCATCCTGGCAACCAACAAGCGCGGTCTGGTAGCGTTCAGGGCGAAAGTGTACGTTGACGCTACCGGCGACGGCGACCTCGCTGCCTGGGCGGGGGCCACCGTCGAGCAGGGGGACGCGAGCGGGGCGATGCAGCCAGGCACGCAGTGCTTCATGATCACGAACATCGACGAGGAGCGCCTGGCCCATGGCCCGAACGTGCACTTCTACGATCCGAATAGCCCGATCTGGAAATTCATCAAGGACAAGAAGTACCCCGACATCATCGAACTGCATTCCTGTCTCCGGAAGATCGGTCCGCGCACCTTCGGGTTCAACACAGGGCATGTATTTGACGTTGACAACACCGATCCCGAGAACCTGTCGCAGGCTCTCCTAGACGGCAGGAAGATGGCCGGCCAGTACCGCGACGCGCTGGCGGAGTACCATCCGGCATTCGCTGACGGCTTTCTGGCGGCAACGGGCGCCTTGCTCGGCATTCGCGAAACGCGCCGTATCGTGGGGGACGCATATCTGACCGCTGACGATTACCTGACCGCCCGGAGCTTTCCTGACGAGATCTGCCGCAACGCCTATGGCATCGACGTGCACTACACTAAGAAGCAATGCCTGGAATGCACAACGATGACCATCGCCGAACTCAAGGAGCTGAATCAGAAAACCACGCGCACACTTCAGCCGGGAACCAGCATAGGCGTGCCCTACCGCTGCCTTACGCCCAAGGGGCTGCGTAACGTGCTCGTTGCCGGCCGCTGCATCTCGACGGATCGACAGGTCAACGGAACTGTCCGCATCATGGCTTGCTGTCTGAACACGGGCGAAGCTGCCGGAATCGCGGCAGCAATGGCGGCTAACGAGTCCGGAGATGTCCACATCGTGTGTGTGGACAAACTCAGAAAGACACTGAAGAGACACGGTGGGTACTTGCCGGACCTTAAAGATGCCCAACAAAACGACATTCTGTGAGATATGCGGGTTAGAACTGCCAACCTAAAAATGCAGAGTATTTTCGCGTGGCCGCGAAAAAAATTGGTTTTGATTGTTGGTTGCCGGAGGATGGATGAAGCGTAGGCAAACCTTTTGGATCGTGGCGGGTGCTTGGGTCGTGGCATTCTCCATCGCATGGGCGTATGCCATGTACAAGAAGATGCACTTGCCTCCGACCACGGTCATCGCACGTACTGAGCCTACGGTGACCCTTGCCCAATGTGATAACAGGGTCGGCTTGACCAGAACCTTGGCGATCACCGTTGACGGGTCTTGCGGCAATCATTTCCGCATCAGATCGCCACTGCTCGTTGCCCCCGGAGATGAATGGTTCACCTTTTCCCCTGCAAACGACGGATTTTCTCGCATTGCGGAACACCACAAATGGGAGGTATACGAGAACGAAAGCAAGACCGGCACTCTTCACTGGGTGTCTTCTCAACCTTACATTTGGCGTGCCGGGGAGTACCGCCTGACGCAACGTGTCGGGCCAATAGGAAAGAGAGATATGAAACTCGGCGAGATGGTCTTTCAGGTCAACACTCAGCAAGTGCTTGACCTGGCAGACGGAAAGGCTGCGGTCGTGAGCAACCAACCGGATCGAACGCGACTCCGGTAAGGCCGTCGCGGACGGCGTCTTTACCGGAGCGGTTCATCCGAAGCGTTATCCCCCTGAAAAGAAAACATTGCATGCGTATTCTTTTGTGTGCTATTGTGTTCTTAGTGTTGAAAAACATCTCTACTGATCATAAGGAGAATTATCATGTCACAAACCGTAACGCTCAGGCTTGAGGATAGCGTCTATCAGAAGTTCAAGGGTTTGGCGATGCACGACAACCGCCCCCTCTCGAACTATATTCAAACGGCTGCGCTTCGCTTTGTTGAAGAGCATGAGATCGTTGACGAATTCGAAATGGCTGAAATCAGAGATAACGCGTCGTTGAACCGCAGTCTCAAAAGCGGCTTGCGCGATGCAAAGGCAAAGCGAGGACGCTTTGTCTGAATTCGGGATCTTTGAAACAAACGAGTTCCTGAAACGCCTCAAGAAATTGGCGTCACGAGACGCTGCCTTTTTGCGGCGCAAGCTTGATTCGTTCGTCTATCCCCAACTAAAGGCGGAACCCTTCTGGGGCAAGAACATCAAGAAGCTTCAAGGGTACACCCCTGACACCTGGCGGTACAGAATTGGAAAGTTCCGAGTTTTCTATATCGTGGATCAAGAGGAGCAAATCCTTTACATTCTCACAGTTGATGACAGGAAAGATGCCTATAGATAGACGGAACAGAGGGCGGCAGGGTCAGAGTACCGTTGCGGCCGGGAGCAGGGATCGCCAAGCCCGCATATCTCACAAACTTCCTGCTGCGAGCGCGGATAGCGTCACTGCGACGGCACGAATTGACAAAACGCCAGATTGCAGTATGTCTATACGGCTGCTCCGGCGTTTCACCAATTCGCACCCCCGCAGCAGCGTTTTCCACGCTCTCACTACGAAATCCTGTGAGATATGCGGGCAAGACGCTTGGACAGCGACCTTGAAAACTGAGCCGGAGATGGCGCCGTTCCCAAGGCGCGTAAATCCCAGCGTTGGTGGATAGAGAAACGAGTTGACACCTCGGTCTTTATGAGAAAATAAGGGACATACAATTTATGAGCCAACCTGGCATACCAGTCATCGTGGCTTCGGGCCGGGTCTCAAATCTCAGCGTTCTCTCGGTGCGGATCAGTGGTTCTTTCCATTCGCGGAAATTGTCATGTTTCGCGGTTCCGGAATTCTTGCATTTCTACCCTCGATAATGCGAAGCTTTGGGAGAGGTTGCGTCTCATATCTGGCGCCGTTCGTGTTTACAACAGGGATAGAGCAGCCAGGTGTTCGTCATCGTGTTCGATGTTTACAC
>CAZIXB010000178.1:0-3034 GCA_964543205.1 uncultured Victivallales bacterium | reverse complement strand
GACATACTGCAATCTGGCGTTTTGTCAATTCGTGCCGTCACAGTGGGGCTATCCGGGCTCGCAGCAGGAATTTTGTGAGATATGCGGGTTAGTATGTGAACCGTATTTCAAAACCGCCGCTTCGCTCTGGTTTTGAAAACGGTTAGGATCACGGTGGCCAGAAGAGTCTTGACGGAATGACCCGTAGTCTGTACGCTTCTGTACAGATTGGAGTTCTATCATGACAACCGTAACACTCACCGAATTCAGGAGCCACGCGTCGGGCATGTTGACCCGAGTAGAACACGGGGAAACATTGGTCGTTCTGCGCCATGGCCGTCCCATTGCCGAGGTCATCCCGGCGGCGCCTGAGAGCGACACGCAGCCTTCCTGGAAGAGACCTGCGCTGCGTCTCACGGCGAAAGGGGCAGCGCTCTCCTCGGCAATTCTGGAGGAGCGAACCCGGTGAAGGCCTATCTCGACTCCTCTTCCTTCGCAAAGCGGTTCATTGAAGAGGAAGGCAGTGACAGAGTCGAGGCGACCTGTTCCCAAGCCTCGGAACTGGGCCTCAGCGTGATCTGTGTTCCGGAAGTCGTGTCCGCGCTCAATCGGAGGAAGCGGGAACACACACTCTCAACCGTTCAGTATCGCAAGGCGAAGCAGCGCCTGCTTGACGATGTCCGCGACGCGGTCATTGTCAACCTCGCTCCTTCGGTCATCGGGTCCGCCATCCGTATTCTGGAGACAAGCCCCGTCCGCGCCATGGATGCGCTGCATGTAGCCTGTGCGCTTGAATGGGGTGCGGATGTGTTTGCATCCTCGGACGACCGGCAACTGAAGGCCGCCAAGAAGGTGGGCCTCAAAACACAACGGATTTGAACGGCCAACATCCGCCTGGAACGCTACGCCGCTTCCGCTGCGCTCCACTGGCAGCAGGGTCAGACCGCGAAACTGGGAAACAAGTGTTGCTTGGTCGGGTTTGAACCATTATTGTATCTCTCATGGCAAGACCTTGGAGAATCAGATATGCGGGGGCGAAGTATCATGTGACCGTTCGCGGCAACGCGAGACAGACGGTATTTCACAGTGTTCAAGATTACAGAAAATTCCTGGAACAACTTGAGGATGCCCTCAACAAGGACAGCGTGGCGCTTTATGCCTATGCGCTGATGCCGAACCATTACCACCTGCTGATCGAAACACCACACGGGAATGTCCAGCGATTCATGCAGAAGTTGAACACAGCATATAGTATGTACCATCGGCACAGGCATTCGGCGCCGGGGCACTGCTTTCAAGGTAGATACGGAGCAAAACTTGTCGAAGGAAATGAGTACATTCTGCGCTTGACCCGGTATATACACCTCAACCCGATCAAAGTTAAACGCCTGAAAAATGCTGACCTTGAGACAAAACTTTCAAAATTGAATAAGTACAAATGGAGTAGCTATCGGGGATATTCCGGAACAGGCCCTGTAGAAGATATTGTAGACTACAGTTATCTGCGTCTGATGGGAAGAAAAACGGCTAAGGGCAATCGAAACCAATATCGCAGATACATAGCGCAAGTTGTGTCGCGTGATGACAAGGAATTGACTGAGGCGTTGACGGCGAGTCGATACGCCATAGGGGACAGCAAATTCATTGACCGGATTGAAAAAGCTCTCAATGCTGCTCGTGAAAACAAAGGCGTGTATGGCGACCTAATGTGGCCGGAAGGAAAGGTTGTATCTATCTCTGAAATACAGGCGGCGGTTGCGAAAGAATTCAAGGTTAGTGAGGAAGATTTGACAGGTAGAAGCTACGGGGCGCGGCAGGCCAAGAAAGCGGCTATCGAACTTGCATGCAGGTACAGTAACATGTCGCAGAGGGCGGTTGGCGAGCATTTCGGATACAAGGGAAATGGTTCGACCCGCAAACAGAGAGAGCGTTTCAGGGAAATAGCTGAAACTGATGCCCGGTTCTCAAAGAAGGTAAAACAGCTTGAAGGCAGATTGTCAAAAAGCTGATTTCTATTTTCGCGGTCTGATTCTGAGCGCAGAGGACTTTTAAAAGCAGGTTGAATTTGAATTTGATAATCTGATTGCTGCTTTAACAGGGGAGGCGGGATAATGTACCTGGTCTACTTTGACGAGACGGGCAACACAGGAAACAATCTTAACGATCCTCAGCAGCCGATATTCCTCTTGTGCGCCATGTTGGTGCACAAAGACCAATGGCAAGCTCTTGAATCGGATCTTCAACGGCTCTGTTTCGACCGGTTTGGCGAAGTACTCGACTACGACGATTTCGAAATCCATGCATCACACATTCGCAATGGAATCGGATTGTTCCGAAAGATGCCGGTGACGGACCGCATAGCATTTCGGGATGAATTGCTTCAGGCTGCCATCGACTCAGATGTCAAGTTGATCTGCCGATCGATTGAGAAGAAACGGTTTAGAAGATGGATGCAACATACGTTTGGCGCCGGCATCACTATCAATCCCCACGTCGTTGCCTTTGCCCTCGTCGCGCAGGTGGTGAATCAGTATTTGAAAGAACAAGATTCTCTTGGGATTTTCATTTCCGATGAAAATAAAGAGATTGTAGCAGATGTCGAGAAATCGATCCGGCTTCTGAGGGTCGATACGTCAACACTTCAGCTGGATCGGGTCATCGAAAAGGGGTTCTTTATCGATTCACGGGCGAGTCTCGTGCTCCAGCTATGTGACTTATGCGCCTACAGCTTGCGCAAGAAAGAAGAGCAAAGAATCGGAATAGCTTCGAAACTAATCGATGCATCAGGAATTCAAATGGTCGATCGGATTACACACGTCGGCTTTGAGCCGTTCCACGACGTTCTTGACTGGATAAAAAAAGGAGCGGCCAGGGAATAAATCCAAGGTCGTCCTAAGACGGCCCATGCTGGTCGCTATGAGAATTAGACAAAAAATCGGACTTTAGTGCAACGATTTTCTTTGGAAAATCGGCGAGATGAAATCGGGGCGGCGGAGGGGTCAAGTCTCGACAATCGACATTTCAGAAGTGCCAAAAGCTTTGCCCTGAACAATTC
>CAZIXB010000177.1:0-3083 GCA_964543205.1 uncultured Victivallales bacterium | reverse complement strand
GTAACCATGCGGAACCTCCTTACTTCTCATGCTTTCCTTACAGAGTAGTAAGTCTCGGCCAGCCAGTCAAGATTCATCTACGGCACAACGCTTGAAATCAGGTTCAAAATGAGAAGCGCAACGCGCGGATCATTTTGTAACCTGCATTTCGTTGTTATGCCTCTTTAAGAAATCCAGATACGTACTTGTGAAGCACGCTACCGACTAGTGTTTGATAAGGAATACCGTCTCTTGCAGCTCTTCTCTGAAGAGCTGCAAGATCGTTCTCTGAGATTCTTATGTTAATCTTTCGATTCTTTCTCATTGTATTGCGAGCAATTGTCTGGAAGTCTGTTGTTGATTTTGCAGGCTTGAGCTTGCCGTTCTCGAATGCTTCAAGAATCTCGTTTTCGTATTCATCTAGAACTATAGTTGTCTTTTTACTCATATTATCCTCCAAGATGCTGCTTGGTTGCTTTTCGGCTTGGTATTATTGTTTTCAGAAAATATTCATCACTATCCTTCACAAAGGGGACCATGTATGCATATCCACTTACGTCAACAATCAATATTTTTTGATTTGGGTATTTTTTCTTGTTGGGATGATCTACCTCTATAACCTTTGCTCCGGATTCTATTATTTCTACAATTTCCTCAAATGTGATGCCTCTCTCTTTGACGAGAGCTTCATTCTTTTCTGTATTCCACTTGAATATTCTCATGTTAAGAATAGTAGGACAATGTGAGGACAATGTCAACCGTTATTTTTCGAGGCATAACGTCCGAAATCACCGAACCAGTGAAGCCGCTGCGCGGCTTTCGGTGGTACGGTGGACTCGGTTTGTTCGATCTTCTTGTCTATCTGGAATACAATGTCCTTTGTCATCCATTGGCGTTGCCATGCATTTCGAGGCTTGCTGTCGGACGGCAGTTCAACGAAGCCTGCGGAATCCTCCAGATCCTCACCAACAGAATAGACAATGCCATTATCTGGGGCGTAGCGCATGAGTTGACCGTCGTAAGAATCAAGCGGTACGCCTGGCAGGAATTCCGGCACCAAAGAATCCAGTTGCGACGGAAGCTGCCCGTGGGCCATTCTGTACCTGTGGAGTGCGATCAGAACGGACGTAGCTCGGTGCGAGACTTCTGTGTTGCACTTTCGTTTCACCACCGCTTGCGATGCTGGCAGGAGCATCGCATAGAGAATGGTCCCCACGGGGTTTGGGACTCGGAACTTGGCAAAGCCTTCAGCGTCGTCGACTGCAACCTTTCTGCTCATCACGAACTCGTCAACATCCGTCACTCTGGTATTCAAGTAGGAATTGGTCGCTTGCTCGACCAATTCCGCGTAAATCATCCCCATATCACGCTTTGTTCTATTGGGGTGTAGAAAGTGCTTAGCGGCTCCCCGCTGAATCCACTCCGGCATCTCGGACGACGGATCATCGTCGATTATCCGTTCGCCTGAGTGCAAAGAGTCAACGATATTGGCGAAGACCTCGTATTCGGATTGCCAAGCGAGGATGTAGCCTTCGATCGAAGGCGGATTCTTCTCAAGTACCCTCTGAAGCTCCTCAAGCTGGTACTGACTCAGCAAACCAGAGTGGACAAGATCGCGTGTACTTCTCATGGACATTTCTTGGGCCGCAACGGCAACCAGATAATGAATGAGGCAGCTCGCATCCGCTTGGATTCGATTAGAAAACTCGCACAGAGTTTTCACATCGGCAAGAGCTGCGACTGCCTTTGCATGCCGGATATTGTATTGAGTTTGAACGACCAGGAGGCGCGCGATAGCGCGCCATTTCGCCACGTAGGGCATGAGTGCATCTATGGATGTGACGCGAGGGGCAAGGCATCTCTCACGACGATTGCCTTCGGCAACAAGCCGGAAAGCGGCGGCGTTCTGATCAAGAACACCTTCAACAAATTCGTTGTTCCATTCCACTCCATTGAGAATCTTGTCAAACGTCTCATTATCCTTTGGATAAGCCAGCGCTTCAGCTGCCCGTGCATAGTACGTGAAAGCGTTGACTTCGTCCGGAAGACTCTCATCCGCTCGGATGAGATGGCTGTCGTCGAATGTGGGGATGTCGGCTGGCAGAGTGGCCAAGAAGATCCCGATCCCGATAGCGCCGATGAGACAAAGGCCGATCGCTACTGCAAACATGATCAGGATTGCTTTCTTCATTCTCTTTGGCAGCCAGAAACCGAGGATCACGACCAGTAGTAGCAGAAGTATGTTTTTCATTTCTTGAGACCGAACGATCAGGATGACGGTTTTTCAGAAGACGCGCTCAGCGCGGATTCTGAAAATACCTGTCGATCCGTTGGTTGTGCCATCCCTTGTATTTCTACTTCGCTATCGAGATCTCCTCCACAAAACGGACAAAGACGGTAGGTCTCCGGAAGAGACTCATTCCCCAATAGCGGAGCGGTATGGTGCAAACGCCAGGGCAATTCATTCTTGCAAAAAGGACAGGAAACACGCGTCCAGCGAGTTCTGGTCACAACAACCACGGTAAAGAAGGCTAGCATGAGAAATAGCCCAACAGGACATTTGTAGCCTTCGGGCAACCAAGGCACTGCAAAAAAGTATGCAAGCAAGATGGGGAATCCGACCGCGAGAAGCTTGTTGTGTTTGCCTATCTGTTTGTTTATGAGCTCTCGTGCTTTCATGTTCCCATTTCCGCTGGCACAACGTTAACATTAGTGTTTGAAAATTCTGAAGATCTTCAATTCCATGTTTTGATTCTGTTTTCCTTTATCTTCCTGATATTCGTTTGTGTCCCCGCATGTTTCACGAGTTCACGGTGTTCAAAACTCAAGGCGCAGCAAGTTGTGCTGTATGAATATACCGCCAACTTGCTGGAACACAGAGGATTGACCGCTGTGAAATCGCCTCTGGGCTGCGCCCGGCGACGTGTCACGCCGCAGGCCCGGCGAAGGCGGAAGCTACCTGAGCATAGACGGGTGAAGAATTGCCTGCATTCTTTCAAACGTTTCTTGTTCTGCAAGCTGCAATAAATCCAAATGTTTCGTTTCCTAAAATTTCTCGCGTCATTTTCTCTCATTTACAACCGTAGGCAATTCTTTATGAAATA
>CAZIXB010000176.1:0-3092 GCA_964543205.1 uncultured Victivallales bacterium | reverse complement strand
CCGCAGTGTACGATTTCATTCTGATTCCGGCAAACAATACGGGGACTGCTTCATCATTCGTAAACGTTGGCTGGTATTTCTTAGCCCGCATATCTCACAGGATTTCGTAGCTCTTACAACAGGAATTCTATGAGATATGCGGGTTAGGTATTGACTGAAGGCTTTTAACAAGCTTAACTTTCTCATTCTTCATACTCCCGTAGCTCAGCTGGATAGAGCATCGGATTTCTAATCCGACGGTCGCAGGTTCGAATCCTGCCGGGAGTACCAGTAAAATCAAGGCTTTTGTCGGGTTGTGACAGACGGCCCCTTTTTTTGCTGCGAAATCCTGTGAGATATGCGGGTTAGGTAAAAAAGGTTTCGTTTCTTTACACAAGTTTTCCCTGATTTATTGCGACTTCGGCTGTGGCATATTTCCGAGCGCTGTTGTCGTGGGTGACCAGCAGCACCGATCTGCCGTTTTCCGCAAAATCTCTCAGGTATTTGAGGACTTGCCCGGCATTATCCTCATCAAGGTTTCCTGTCGGCTCGTCAGCTAGGATGAGTCCCGGATTATGAAAAAGAGCTCTTGCAAGAGCTACTCGCTGGCGTTCGCCAGTGCTGAGCTGGGCCGGATAATGAAGACTGCGATGCTCCAGGTTGAACTGCGCAACCAATGATTTAGCTCTGGATTCCGGTTCCGGACAAGACAATGCTATCGAGGGAAGCATTACATTCTGCAGGACAGTCAGGTAGGGGATCAGGTGAAACTGCTGGAAAACAAACCCGATATTTTCCGCGCGTACCAGGTTGCGTTGTTCTGTATTCAATGCGTAGAGGTCTTGGCCGGCGACAGTTATTTTTCCCGAATCTGGTTTCAGCAGTCCTCCTGCCATAAGCAGCAACGTTGTTTTTCCGCATCCGCTGGGTCCATACACCATCTTGATTTCACCGGAGGCGACATCAAGCGATATATCTTCAACAGCAATTATCTTGCCTTCAGGTCCTTTGAAAGACTTAGTCACATTCGACATTACAAGTTGTTTCGTGGCTTCTGACATTATCTATTCCTCCCATAAAATTTCCGCGGGATCTATCCGGGTTGCCCAGAATGCCGGAATCCAGCCCGCCAGAACAGCCAACATTGCCGCGGCCGAAACTGAGCCGACAAGGCCGGCCCAGGAAAGCCATGTTGTCCATGGAGGGAGCAGGTCGGGATTTCCTGCAAGGGTATTTCCTGCCACCGCGCCGATCGCTGTTCCAGCCAGATAACCGGCCAACCCTCCGACAAGGCCGAAAATGCATGATCTGCAAAGAGATAGAAACACTATCTTGACAAATCTGACGCCTACAGCGCGCAAAACGGCGACTTCAGTCGTCCGTTGCTTAATATTGGAATACCCGATCAAACCGATCCATATGGCTCCTGTGAGCATAACAACAGGCACAAGTATAGCCATAAACCTTTCACGCTCGCGTCTGAGTTCAGCGCGATGTTTCTTTTCGCGTTCTATGATTGCTTGGGCCTCAGCGCTTGCTCGGGCCCTGGTCTCTGCGCGCGCAATCACTTTTGAGCCCTGTTCGCGAACCTGAATGTCGGGCAGCAACGCCTCCAGTTTATCCACGAGCTGTTGAAGCTCCACAGCTCCGGCACAGACGCATTCCAGCGCCATAATGGCGTTTACAAGACCTTTTTTATCAAGCAATTCCTGGGCGGTTTCCAGCGGAATCCATGCGGTTATATCGTCACGGGTGCCGCGTTTTTCATGAATCTTGTGGACTGTGAATGATCTGTCCATAAGTTTAACCACGTCCCCCTCGCTGGCGCCGCTGATTTTTTGAAGCTCGTTGCCCAGAACAATTGACCCTGATGGCACGGCCTGTTGAAGCGGAGCGCGCGGCGATTTGTGCTTGTGTGGCACTTCTCCTTTGCTGCCAACAAGTATTATGGTTCGACCTGTTTCCGGCCACAGGACTCTTTGCTGGAGTATTGGTAAAAAGTGTCGCACCATAACAATATCCGAGCTGGCTATCTTATGCGCATAATCTTCGGGCATGTAATGGTTGGATTCTCCTCGCAGATGCCATTCCTTGAGGTCTGTGTCCTCTGGAAGAATCAATAGATTGAAACTTAGCTTGAGTGTTGCCCTTCGCATGTCATCCCAAAGGGTGTGCATCTCCTTTTCTGTTTCGGCAATTTTCTTTTCTATTGCGTGTTCCTCGACAATTCGGTTTGTCTCCAGAACTATTCGTGAACCGCTGACAACCCCGATTGCTGTTGCCACAGCAATGGCGCCCCAGAGGAAATTCTTTTTCCTGTGTCGTATCTCGTTCAGTATCATGCTTGAAAGTTTCATTCCGCCTCCTGAAGAATTGAAGCAGGGTCTCGTTTTACTGCTCTTAGCGTCGGGCTGGATGCTGATACAACAGTCAAGAACGCCGATGTCAAAATCGCGAGGATAAGAATGCCGGGGCTCGCCGGCCAGCTTCCGGAATCTGCCAGGCTGCCTGCGAGATAGCCTGAAATTGCGCCCGTTAATGACATGATTAACAAGCGCCCGCTGAATAATGCGACAATTTGCCTGGCGCCTACGCCAATAGAACGTAGAACGGCAAGCTCGCTCATCCGCTCATTGACATTCTGGGAAGCAAGGGCCGCTATCCATACGATGCAAACCAACATGGCGCCCGATGTTATCAGGGTTGAGAATTTTTTAAGCCTGGCCCTGGCCTCAGCGCTGTGGCGCATATCGTTTTCAAGCGCGGCCAGACGGCGTTCCTTTGTTTTTTCGAAAGCCATTATTTTTGCGGAAGCTGCAAAATTTTTCTCGATTATTTTAGTGTCGGGCAGAATTTCCAGAATGGAACTTCTGGCGTCGGCAAGTTCCTGCCATTGGCCCCGGTATTCTTTAATATGTATTTCATTTATCCGTCCGGCATTGCCCGTAAGAGCCTGCGCATCATTAAGGTTCATCCAGATGGTCACATCATCCTTGTTCCCTTCTGCTTGCAGGCAGGCGGCAACCTTGAAGACTTTGCCCTTAATCTGTATGGTATTGCCTGGTTCGAGCTTTAGTCCTCTACAGATTTCATGTCCGAGCTGCGCCTGTCCG
>CAZIXB010000175.1:0-3100 GCA_964543205.1 uncultured Victivallales bacterium | reverse complement strand
GCGAGGGATTGCCGCAAAAGTTTAAAGAAAAAGGGCTGGGCAATGTGTCTCTGTACGTTGGCGGCAACCTGAAGGTCGGCGCTGAGGATTTTTCAGAGACCGAGAAGAAATTTCTCGAAATGGGCTTCCTGCGGGCTTTTCCTTCAGATTGCGACCTGCAAGAGGCTTTTGCTTCGCTGGCAGAAGACGCCGGAAAGAAATGATTTATGCAAAATGCCCGTATGAACATCTCAGAATTTAAAGAAACGCGCAAAAAAGTTCTGGAAAGCTGGCCAACCGGCGCTGATGCGGATCTTGATGAAGCATTCCAATACCACCGGAAGCTTCCCATGAACAAATCTTTTCCCGCCGCGCTGGATGATGCGGCCGCAGAGAAAAAAGTGCTGCTTCAGCCAAGGGCCGGAGTGGCGCTTCTGGAAAAACAAATTGAATTACTCCAGACAATACAGGACAAGTGCGATCTGCTTCCCGCCACTATTGACTCCTACACGCGTCAAAATCGATATAAGAACGCGGAACTAGGGATAGAAAAATCGCGAATGGGCCGTTCGGAACTAAACGGCTTTCCTGCCGTCAATTACGGCATACGAAACTGCAGACTCCTTACCGAAAGCGTGGAGAAACCTATCGAAATCAGGCACGGTACGCCCGACGCCAGACTCCTGGCAGAAATAACGCTGGCATCTGGATTCACTTCGTTCGAGGGAGGCGGGATTTCATATAATATCCCATACACGAAACGTATCCCGCTGGAAGAGTCTATCCGGAACTGGAGCTACGTAGACCGCCTTGTGGGATTGTACGAAGAAGAGGGAATCCGGATAAACAGGGAAGCCTTTGGACCGCTCACCGGCACCCTTGTTCCGCCGTTCATGAGCCACGCCGTCGCTGTTCTTGAAGGACTGCTGGCTTTGAGCCAGGGCGTTAAATCCATCACGCTTGGATACGGTCAAAGCGGATGTTTGTCACAGGATCTGGCCGCAATGCTTTCTCTGCGTGAGATTGCAGACAAGTATTTTCGCGCTTCTGGATTTGATGATTATCAGCTCACAGATGTTTTTCACCAATGGATGGGCGGCTTCCCGGAAAACAGGGCCAAGGCCTTCGCCGTAATAAGCTGGGGCTCTGTTGTTCCCGCGCTTGCCAAAACAACCAAGATCATTGTCAAGACACCAGCGGAAGCCGTTGGAGTGCCCTCTGCCGAAGACAACGCACAGGGCCTTGCGGCAACACGCCAGGTAGTCGATATGCTCGCTGAACAGACTATTCCAATGACGCTCGAACTGGAACAGGAAAAAGATCTGATCCAACGGGAAACAGAAAGCGTTCTTTCAAATGTTCTGAGCCTCGGAAACGGCTGCATTGCGACAGGAGTGGTCAAGGCTTTCCAGGAGGGAATACTTGACGTTCCGTTTTCGCCCTCCATCTGTAACAACGGCCGCTTGATACCTGTAAGAGATAACGACGGCGCCATCCGTGTTCTCGAATGGGGCAACGTTCCCGTGGAAAAGGATTGCGCTGATTTCCACGTCGAAAGAATATCAAAACGCGCTGCAGACGAAGACAGGGCGCCTTCTTTTGACATGGTAACCGACGACATATACGCCATAAGCAAAGGGCGCCTGGTTGGAAAACCGAGATGATAATAAGAGATGCTTCCTTTTGCCCCGGCAACTCCGGGTTTTTCTTCGACGACCAGCGCGCAATAAAAAGAGGCGCTCGTTCCGACGGGTTCACTTACGAAGGAAAGCCTGTGACCCCCGGTTTCAAGACATTGCGCCAGCCAGGCGAATGCATCTCCATCATGCTTGTGCTGGAAAACGGCGCCATAGCCGTTGGCGACGCTGCCGCGGTGCAGTACTCCGGCGCAGGCGGCCGCGATCCCCTGTTTGCGGCAGGTGATTATCTGCCGTCCCTGAACAAAGAGATATTGCCCTTACTTAAGGGATACGACATGACAAATTTCCTGGAAGCGGAAGCAATGTTTGACAACATGGAAAAAAAGGGAAGAAAACTGCATACCGCCCTGCGTTATGGATTGAGCCAGGCGCTGCTGGATGCTGCAGCCAAGGCTTCAGGGCGGCTTCGCGTTGAGGTAATATGCGATGAATACGGCCTGCCAGTTTTATGCGAACCTGTGCCCATATTCGGCCAGACCGGCGATCACCGCTACGATGGCGCAGACCGGATGATACTCAAGCAGGTTGATGTCCTTCCGCATGCCCTGATCAACAGCATTGAAAAAAAGCTGGGCAGAGACGGCGGCAAACTTGTTGACTATCTTGAATGGCTGACCAAAAGAATCAAAAAGCTTCGTTTGAAAGCCGACTATATTCCGGATATACATATAGATGTATACGGAAACCTTGGCGAAATATTTGATAATGATCCCGGAAAAATGACCGAATACCTTGCAAGGCTCGGCAACATTGCCGGGGACTTTCCCCTATACATAGAAGGCCCCATGGACATGGAAGAAAAAGATGCGCAGATTGAAAACCTGGCAGCGCTGCGCCACTCGCTGAAGAGCCTGGACATTAATGTTAAAATCGTTGCTGATGAATGGTGTAATACTCTTGAAGATATCAGAGACTTTGCCGACGCGGAATGCTGCGATATGATCCAGGTAAAAACACCCGACCTTGGCAGCATACGCAATACTGTTGAGGCCTTGCTTTATTGCAGGGAAAAAAAGATTGAATGCTACCAGGGAGGAACCTGCAATGAAACGGACATCTCTGCCCGCTGTTGCGTGCACACGGCTCTGGCCGCCCGGCCTGACAGAATGCTGGCCAAGCCGGGGATGGGGTTTGATGAAGGTTACATGATAGTTCGAAACGAGATGGAGCGGACACTGGCGCTCCTGAGGAACAAGAATGCCGCATGAAAAATAACAAGACTTTTAAGGTTCTGGCGCCAACCGCAATACTTGGCTACGGTTTTCCAGACGATGCATTTCGCGCCGGAATGGATATGCAACCGGATCTTGTTGCAGTTGACGGCGGATCCGTGGATCCAGGCCCCTACTACCTGGGCTCCGGCAAGTCCTTTACGGACAAGGCTTCAGTAAAACGCGATCTTAGAAGAATACTTGTCTCCG
>CAZIXB010000174.1:0-3109 GCA_964543205.1 uncultured Victivallales bacterium | reverse complement strand
TTGTCGCGGCAAGACCTGCAGCTTCGCCCATGCACAGGCAGACCGGCATGACTCTTGTGCTTCCCTGTACCTCTCGATCGGTGGAAATACTGCGTCCGGCGACAAGCACGTTGTTCAGGCCGCGCGGAGTCAGGCAACGGTAGGGGATGCCGTGCGATTGCCCCTTTTTTAAATGAATTGCGCTGGCTGACTTCTCTTTGTTTGCACCTATTTCAGATTTTTTGCGGTGAAAGTCAATAAAATAGCGCGCCTGTTCCTTCAATAAGGAGAGTTTTTGCGCCTTCCCGTGCCGCGGATGCAGCCGCTGTGCACCCCGCTGGACCGCCGCCGACAACTATCACATCCCGTGAGTCTTCAAGAAGTATAGTCTGTTCCTGAAGCAAATATTTGGAGCTATGCATTTTTACTAATTCTTTACCGAATTAAGATTACCGTGCCTGAGGGAGGCTCGGTCATCAATACCCCGCCCTCCGTCGTTCCGTCGAGATCCTTGAGCTGCCAGGCATGGCCGCCGAGGTAGTCGTTGAGCCCGCCGTCCTCGTAGGTGTAGTAGATAGTCTCGTTCGCAGGCACCCGCAGGCGGGTCTCCGCGGTGACGTATGGATCGGCCTCGGTGCCTGTGCCGGAATCCACCGTCGTGTTGAAATTAGACACGACTCCGGTAATGACGGACGGATCGTTTCCGCTACTCAGATAGGCATACTGCACCTTACCCAGATCCAGCTCCGCCAGGGTGATCGTGCCGCCGGCCTTCAGCATGAGCCTGCCGAAATGGTCCGGGTTGGTTGTTGCCCTGTTTTCCAGGTCGATTTCTCCGCCGACAGTTATGTCGCCGGATATATTGTTTGTCACAACAACGTCCGTAGCGTAGGCAAAGTCCACCCGGCAATAGCCGACAATGTTGCTTCCGATAGAGACGTTGTTGTAGTTGCTTATTCCGATAAAGGGAACGGAAGCCTCTGCCCGAGTCTCCTGCGAGACGCGGAGCTGATCAAGCACCGTCATGTCTCCGGAGGAATCGCCACCGTCCAGCTCTATATCACCTGGATGCCAGTCGCCCTTCCCGTATACGGATGTACAACGGGAGTCCAGGTTGTTGACAAGAAAAGTTCCCTGATGCGTGATAGTCACATGGCCGCCCATGGCGTTACCATTGGCATGAGTTAGAAAGTCGCCCGCGTTGCCATCGGCGTCGGCGATAATAACATCGTTAGAGCCGTAAATCGTTACGTTGCCGCCTGCCTCATCGCCGCTGACCCCGTTGGCAAGCAAGTAGGCAATGCGAATATTTCCGGCCGGAGCGTTCTCTTGTCCGATCATTACGCTGTCCGAGTTGTATTTGCTTTCGAGCCCCCTTGCATCAATGCCTCCAATGTTGACAGCGCCGACATTCGTGATGGCCAGCACATCGGGAGAGCTGTTTCGCGTCATGTCAATGGATGGTGCATTTGTGCTCGCTCCGACCAGGTCGGCTCCGTTGAGATTTAGATTGATGGTTTCCCTTGAGCCGCTGGCGCGGGCTATGTATAGCTTGTTGGTGCTTAAGTCGACAGTCATACCGGTGCCTATATATACCACGCCGAAATCGTAGAGCCACGGCGAGACTTCCACACCGGCAACCCATTCGCCCTCGCGCCGCAAGGGCGCATCAATTTCCTCGAATAACAGCATTTCGCCCCCGCTGTCCATCTGCTGGTCTCCGTCGAGCGTGAGCCGGTCGCCTGTCCACGGCGTAATAAAAGTTTCTGCCTGTCCCCATGTCACGCCCCAGTCGTTTGAGGCGACGAAACGGTAGGTGTATTCCTTTCCCGGATCAACGGTGATCGAATGGGTGTACTCGTAAGGCAGGGTATCCGTGTGCTCTGCCCATTGGTAGGAGTCGGTCCAGCCGGTCTCAGTGGCGCCCGCATCGGGTCCTTCCTTCCAGTATACCGACACCGCGGTAGCCGACTTACCCGTAGCGGTCAGAGTCCCCGTCAGGGTGGCGGAGGTCTGTTCCAGGGATTGAACATCGCGCGTGGCGATGCCCGGTTGTTCGGGGGCAAGCGACAGAATGCCACCGGCTCCGGGGTTCCCGTCCATGTCTGCAACCCGGTAGGCATAGCCCCCGAGATAAACGTTTTTGCCGTCTTCCATCGTATAGTAGATGAACTCGCCGGCCGGCGCCCGGAGCGTGTCCTGCGAGGTGATAAACGGGTCGGAAACAATGCCGACTCCGCTTGAGTTGTCTGTATCAAACGCGATCAGATCTCCTTCGATAGTGGAGCCGTTGCCGCTGCTCAGCGCGGCATAGCCCACCAGATCCAAATTGAGATTTGCCAGGGTAATGGTATCGCCGGCCTTTAGATTGAGCCGTCCGTAATGGTCCTTGTCGGTTGTTGCCCTGTTTTCCAGGTCGATTTCTCCGCTGAGGGTTATGTTCCCGGATATGTTGTTCGTAACGACAACGTCGGTAGCGTAGGCATAGCTCAGGCGGCAATAGCCTACAATGTCTCCGCCAATTGATACATTCGCGTAATTGTCGATTCCGATTAGTGGCTTGATGAAACTTTCTCCCCGGTTTTCCTGCGAGACGCGAATTTGGCCAAGCGCCGTCATATCACCGGAGGAATCGCCGCCGTCCAGCTCTATATCTCCTGGCCATTCATCGCCACCGCCATAATCTCTTGTAATATGGGACTTAATGCTGTTTGCAAGGAAATCGCCTCGATGCACAATCTTAACATCGCCACCGTAAAGGCCGTCGTCGTGATTATGGGTCAGGATATCGCCAGCGTTGCCTTCGGAATCGGCGATAGTGACATCATTTGTGCTGTAAATCGTCACAGACCCCCCGGACGCATACTGTTCGTTTGGCCCACCATAAGTGTACAGATACGCAACCTGCACGAGGTTGGCGGGGGTGGCTTCGGCGCCGATTTGGATGGATCTGCCTGCCGCGCTGTTTGGCACGGTTTGAATGCCGCCCATGGCTACATTGCGCACGTTGAGAATCTTGATGTGATCAGCGGCGCTGCCGGCGCCCGTATCGATGGCTACGGTGTTGGTGCCGCTGAGATCGGCTCCTGCCAAATCCAGCGCAATGGTTTCGACAGTGTTGGAGGCTGAA
>CAZIXB010000173.1:0-3199 GCA_964543205.1 uncultured Victivallales bacterium | reverse complement strand
TCGTTCCTGTGACGCTTGTAAGGTACGAACCATCTCGGCTGATCTCGTAGCCTGCAACGGCCACGTTATCGGTCGAGGCGGTCCAGGACAGATTGATCTGCGAGAATGTTGCCGCTGTAGCGGAAAGATCCTGTGGCACGCTGGGGGCCTCGACATCGGGCACGAGGACAAAGCTTGCCTCAATTGTATGATCGGACGTGACGTTAGTGAACGTGTAGCCCGATACCGCGCCCACCGACTGGCCGTTCACGAGCACATCGGATATAGCATACCCAGTATTCGGCGCCATCGCAAAAGCCTGGTCGTTGCTTTCGATAACTATAACCTCGCCGATGGGGTCTATCAGACCTCCAGCCCGAGCCGTGGCCGTGATTGCGTAAGAAACGGGCGACATTTCGTTTATAACCTCGCTTACATCATATTGCGACAAAGCCGCGTTGTACAAACGCACATCGTCCAGTTTTCCGCCATAGTACCGGGCAGGATCCATATCTTCTCTGCACCCGAAATAGAGATCTGTTGACCGATTATACCCGTCGCCGCCAAGGCTGCTCGAAGCCCTTTCAGCGCCGTCGATGTATACCTTTGAACCGGTAGAGTCGACCACAAGCGCGTAGTGATGCCACTTTCCGTCGTCCCATGCCCCGCTGACGTCAAGGGCTCCGTGACTTGCTGAATCATTGCTGTCCAGCAGCACTGAGCGCAGAGCGCCAGAACTGTAAGGGTCGTCTTCATAGAAGTAGATGTTCAGGCTGCTGGCTGCGGCTACTGAGCCATGACTGAATATGTACTCATAAGCGGTCCCCGTGAGGTCGCTGATATTGAACCAGAACATGAGAGAAAACATTCCATTCGATGTATAATTGAAACCTGGAAGTTTGAGATGATCGTCAACCTCGTCGAACGAAAGGGCTCCGCCGTTGGTTCCGCTTACCCATGCAGTATCCCCGTAAAGCGCTCCGTCATTGCCTGAAGACGAGCTGTCCAGCGCATTAGTCCCGCTGCCGTCATCCAGCTTCCAGTGCGCCAATGGAACAGGCGTGAGCCTTACGGTCAAGGTTGCCTGTGTGCTGGTCACGGTTCCGTAATTGTTCGACACCAGTACGCTGAACAACGAACCGTTGTCGGCAAGAGTTGGTTCCGGAGTGGTGTATGATGTATTGGTTGCGCCGGGGATTGTTTCGCCGTTTTTGCTCCACTGATAGCTCAAAGGGGTTGTGCCTGTTGCTGTTACGCTGAATGCAGCCGTCTCGCCCTCGGTTACTTTTGCGCTCTCTGGTTGTGTGGTAATTGCGGGTGGTGTTTCCACATACACCCAGACGGCGCTCAGCGGACCCCAATAGCCGGCTGAATCCTGACCGCGAACCAGAACCATGTGTTTGCCGGAGCTTAGGGAGCCGATGTCCAGTGTGCCCTGAACGGTTTCTTGTGTAAAGTCTAGCGAGCCATCCTCCGCGTTCAATGTATGCGCCTCGGCTTCCGCAACCCAGGGTGGATTCTCGATATAGAATTCGGCTGCGGCAATAGTGTCGCTTCCGTTGTCACTATCGTCTATTATCGCCGAAACATGGAGCGTGGTCCCTGTCGTTGACGCTACAATCGACTCCGCGTCCGGGCCTTGTCCCGTCAGATACGGTGTACGCGCAATCTTCGCCATGTAATGGAATGCCCCATGGTTCTCAGGCCAGATGGTGTCCCGTACGTAGCTGAAATCGTGGCTGTGCGTGGTGCCCATCTCGAAGAGGAACGATGCATTGCCGTAGGTACCGTAGCAATGTTCGTCCGCACTGCCGGTGGTGAGATACAGCCCCGCGGCAATTGTCGGCGTGTAGCCGTTCTCGACCGCAAGCCGGCCGCCTATGGTTGCGTGCTGCGCATTAGGGCACAACGCGTTCTGGTGCGCCCACGGATACATGACAAGCTGACCGTGGGTGTGCAGGGAGAGAAAGATTCCTGATGTGTCCGCCGGAGCGGCGTCATCATCTTCCGGCCCCCGAACATCCGGAAACAGCTCCTCCTGCAATGCCTCGATAGCCTGCGTTTCCGGTTCTGATGCCGGAGATTCTCCCCGGTAATTGGTCGAATCAGGATTGGAACTGCTTCCTGCCCCCCCCCATTTGAACGTGAAGTTGCGGTTAAGGTCCACGCCGCGAGCATTCTGGCGGACTCTCACCCGCCGCCCGTCGGGGTTGACGGCCGGCGCCACCCATATTTCGTGGTGATCGACGATCCAGGTCGCGTCCGCGTTCTGGCCATAGTTGCTTAACAGCCAGTCCAGGTACATCATCGCCGTTTCTCCGCACGCGACTTCATTGCCGTGCATCATTGATATCATAAAGAAAACAGGCTTGGAATTAGTAATCGACTGATTAGTTACCTTTAGCGCCAGTAGATCATAGCCTCCCAGTCCGGCCGTCTTGTTGTAGCTGTCTCCGAAATCCACGAGTTCTGATATGGATGGGTAGTTTGTGGCCATTTGCCGCAAATCGGAGAGCAATGTCTCAATGGAACGATAGTCGGTCTGATCACCCGTCCCCATGGTTGTAACTTCCATGGGCGTGTCTTTCGCGGGAAGCGCCGGCATAAGATAAGCACGCGACATTTCAGGATCAACTTTAACCGGAATGCCCATGTCCCGGAGTTTACGGAAGTTATCTATATCCACCTGGACTACGTGCCACTGATTTGATTCCTTAGGAGCGGCAGGTGTCAGGGGATGAATCGGCTCAAAGTCAACATTGCGACCTTTGATTTTCCAGGGATCAACACAGTAGAGATGCGCTATGAATCCCTGTTCTTTTTCCCAATCCGGTTCCAGTGTTACTCCCTGTTTTTGGGCCAGTTCTACGAACGTGTTAAGACCATGACGCAGGGGATCCTCGTTCTTATTGTCAACGGCCTCATGCGCGATTGCCTGACGAGAGATCGCTGAGTCAGCATCTGCGTAATATTGTTTTTGCTGACGTTTTTCATGGGAGCATAATCCCGAGATGCGGATAGCTCCATATAGAACGGCTGAAGTGGCAAGAACAATGCAGGCTACCAGCCAGATATGTTTGTCTGTATTACGCCATCTCATGTTGATAGTTTGTTTTCTTTTATGACTATTCCTTCTCTATTATCCGATAGAAACGCTGATTACCGGGATTGGGGTCTTCCCATTCAATATGGGAGCCTGTGCCCTCTATATCGTTGGTCA
>CAZIXB010000172.1:0-3242 GCA_964543205.1 uncultured Victivallales bacterium | reverse complement strand
GAGCCTGATCCCACAAGTCTTCTATGGAATAATAATCCCTTTTCTCTTCAGAAAAGATGTGGATAACCACGTCTACGTAGTCGAGAACTATCCATCCGCTTTCAGGGCTCCCAGCTTTGCTGTAGCAGTACAAACCGTTGCTTTTAAGCTCCTTTTCAGTCTCGTTGAGCAAAGCCTTGAGATGAGGAGGACTGTTACCGGATACAATCAGGATATAATCGGTTATACTGGAAAGACCGCCAACATCCAGGAGGATAATATCCTGGCCTTTTTTACCCGAAAGCAATGCCGCTGCCTTCCCGGCCAGATCTATTCCAGATAATTCGCGGTCTTTTTTCCCTGCTTGTTTATCTTCCTCTTCAATCATTCATTCCTCTCTTTACTGGTATAAACTGTGTTCGGATATGTACATCTCAACTTCGCAGGGCACCAGGTACTTGATGCTCAAACCTTCGGCTACACGATACCTGATCTCCGAAGAAGATATATCTATCAATCTGCCCCTATGGACATCCTTGAGCAGGCGGCTGCCTGCAGTTTTGCCCAACCCGATATCGCATGGATCAATCTGTTCAATTTCATGCCCCGGTCGCCCAAAGGTTACAAAGGTGCACATATCAAGAAGACGATCCACATTTTTCCAGGTGTGAAGCTCAAGAAGACTGTCCGCCCCTATAACAAAAAACAACTCGGCGCCCGGCAAGTCTTTTTTCAGATCCCGTACTGTATCCACACTGTAAGACGGCGGCCCCCTGAAAATCTCAATATTGCTGGCTTCCAGATGTAAATCATGATCAAGCGCCAGTTTGAGCATTCCCATTCGATGTTTCGCGGGCGCAAGATTCAATTCGGGTTTGTGCGGAGGTTGCGCGCAAGGTATAAGCAAGACCCTGGATAACTCATATTTCTCGCGAGCCTGTTCCGCAAGTATAAGATGCCCCAGATGTACCGGGTTGAACGTACCGCCTAAGATCCCTATTTTCTCACTGGTTCGCTGCATAGCTAAATTGTCCGGCCTTTCATCAGCCATAACAGTTTTGTGTAAATTGAGAATTATGGCAATAGTAATAATCATAATAAGCATATCAATTACAGGATTTCGTAGCGAGAGCGTGGAGAGCGCTGGGCAAAAGGCAAAGGCGCGTTATAACACTCCGATGTCGGCTTTCAAGACAAGTCATTGAGATGTCGTGACATGTGGGCTCGCAGTAGATTGTTCATGAATAAGTCAGGTTAGTTCTTGACTTTGCAACTTTTATGCCATAAACAGGTTTTTTAGAGCCTTGAAGTGTAGGTTAGTCGCGGTTCGCATAGAAGATTAGATGCAACCTTCCGGTCATTGGCAACGCCCGACGAAGCCGCTTGGATGGAGGCGGGTCATCTGGTTGAGAGGAAGAGAACACCCAATGATGAAGGGCAAACATTGCACGCAGTCCGGTGAGAACAGCAGGTTGTTCTTCAAGCTGCTGCCGCATTGATTGAGGCCAAAGGCCTTATTAGGGGCATGGAATATGGCAAAAATTCTTATTGTAGACGATGAAGAAAATATCTGTCAGGTATTGAGCACTCTGCTTAGAAGCCAGGGGCACGAAACTGTTCCGCTTCAAAACGGACAGGAGGCGATAGACAGAATCAGCGCCGAAGATTTTGATCTGCTTCTCTCGGACATCCGGATGCACCCGGTCAACGGGATGCAGATTCTTGAACATGCAGGAAAAGTTAAACCGGCAATGCCGGTTGTCATGCTCACCGCATACAGTTCATTGGAAACCGCCGCCTCCTCGCTTAAGCTGGGAGCATTTGACTATCTTCCAAAACCTTTCAAGGTTAATGAACTGATGGACACCATAAACCGGGCTATCGATTACGGAAGCGCTTTGAAACAGAAAAAAAAGGTCGCCGACGACCAGCCGCCCCGGTACCATATTGACAATGTAATAGCAGAAAGCCCGGTAATGCAGGCGGTATGCGAACTTGTCAAGAGAATCGGCCCGACAAACAGCCCTGTGTTCATCTACGGGGAGAAGGGCGTCGGAAAAGCCCTTATAGCCAGGGCTATCCATGACCACAGCAGACGCAATGAAAACAAGTTTGTTACAATCAACTGTGAGGAAACACCTGAGGCGCAGCTGAAAGACAAACTGTTTGGACACGAAAAAGGCGCAACGGAGGATGCTTCGGAGGCTTCTCCCGGAGCATTGGAAGAAGCAAAGGATGGCTCGATCTTTATCGAGAGCATCAACCTGCTGCCCATGGATGTGCAACGTGACATTGGCGATATGATCTCCACCAGGAAGAAAACCCGACTGGGCGGCAAACAGCAGACAGCGCCCGATGTCCGTTTCCTCGCTTCGGCAGATACAGATCCAAAAGAGCTGGTCAGCAAAGGAGAACTTGATCAGGAGCTGCACTCCAGACTCACAGTCATGCCCGTAGAGATAAAACCACTGCGAGAAAGACGCGAGGACATCATTCCCATTGTAAAACACCTGATGCAAAGTCTCTCCGGAGATGATTCCACCCGGCTGAGCCTGGATCCGCAAGTAGCGGCTGTTCTGCAGTCATACCCTTGGCCCGGCAATGTCAAAGAACTGGAAAGCGCGATTACTGAAGCCGTCCGCAAATCAGAAAATAGCGTTATTGAGAAGAAAGACCTGCCAGAGAAAATAGCTGACACTCCTATCCTTAAAGAAGTTGTCTCCGATCTCAGGGAGCTTGAATCCACACGCGGAAAAGCCCTGAAACGGTTCCTCAAAACAAAAGAAAGCCATTATCTGAAAGATATCCGGCCGCGCAGCAGCCAGGATAAATAGCGCCCGGCTTCTCCTTTCAAAATTGCTCAGGAATTTGAACGATCGGAAATTATTCAGCGTTATTGCAACAGATTAAATGTATATGAGTTTGCCCGAACACATTATTATTGACGGCAACAATGTTTTACACAAGCCATGTTGTCTCTGGAAAAATCTCGCTTTCGATTCTGCCCGCTGGAAACTGGCGCGCGAGACGGAACGAATGGCGGGGGATATCGCAGACAGAATAACCATTGTTTTTGACGGCTCCATTGGAGGCCGTGCCGATAACATTCCATCCGGTTCGTTCGAAGTTATTTTTTCAGACGCAGGTATCAGCGCCGACACATTGATCGAACGTCTCGTGCTGGATTCCAAGTCTCCTGAAAATGTAATCGTTGTCACATCCGATCGCCTTGAAAGCAACGCTGTAAGCGCAGCGGGCGCCGA
>CAZIXB010000171.1:0-3267 GCA_964543205.1 uncultured Victivallales bacterium | reverse complement strand
CCGCCCTGCGGCAAGTGGCCACTTAGCGATATCATCGCTGACGTGGCTTTTCTTCTCCCCTTCATCATTGAACATTCCGTGCTGCGCCCGCCATAGCCTTGGCGACGGCGTGGTTGGATATTGGATATTCTCCCCTTCCTTCCCCCCCTCTGCAGTGATTCTAATTAGACCCTGTCCGAAAAGGTGTTTCCAGACAGACAGTTCAATGCCACAGAATTTCTTATCCATACTCGTACACCTACTCGTACACCCCTATCTCTTATCCCCCTTTTTCTCGCCCGGATTACGGAGATTCGCGTGTACGAGTAGGTGTACGAGTACGTTTTTCTCCGGCTTTGCCTCCCCTCCCCACACCAACTCACATCCTCTTCTTTTTCTCCCCCCAAGTACAGCAGGTTGTTCTCCAACCTGCTGCCCATTAGCGTCCATTAGCGTCCATTCGCGGTTCAAAACTCTTCTTCTCTCACACTTAATGACACCCCGAGCGCCCCAGCGCCTCGGGATAAATGACGCGAGCAAAGCGAGCCAATGACGCAGCCGCCAGGCTGCCAATGACGCGCCGCCAGGCGCCAATGACTTTCTCTTCTCCCTCTCACTCCACACTAGAGAGCAATTCCTCAACTGAGCAGGTTGCGGCTCCGATTTTTCCGACCACAATGCCTGCGGCATGATTTGCCATGTCAGCGGCTTCAAGGCCGGAAGCTCCGCTTGCAATGGACAACAGCGCCACTGCTATCACGGTATCGCCAGCCCCGCACACATCAAACACCTCCCTGGCCTTAGTAGGAAGAACAACTGCTTTTTCGCCGGATCGGGCTATATAAAGCCCATGGGGACCGAGGGTAATCATCAAATATTCGGGTTTCCATCGCTCCAGGAGGTTCCTGCCCACCTTCGCAAGATGGTCGTCCTCGCAAGGATCGCCGTTCAGCGCCCCTTCGGTCTGCCCGGCGGAAATGCAGGCTTCCCGATAGTTAGGCGTTGCCAGCGTTATTCCTTCCACCACCAGTTCATGGTTGTCTTTAGGATCGAACCCTGATGGAATCGAAAGCCGGCGGCAAAGCCCTATCGATGCGTCCACAATTCTCTGATTCACTGCGCCTTTTCCATAATCTTCGATTATGATCCCAGTAATATCGTCTCCAACCGCCGCTATTCTGTCGGCTATTCCATTGGTCAGCTCTGTATCGCTTCCGGGCCCGGCTTCGTAGTCCACGCGCACAACTTGTTGCCGTTCCGCCAGGACCCGTGTTTTGGAAATTGTGCGGGTGGCGGAAGATTCCACAAGCCCCTCAATAGCAATGTTATGCTCGACTAAAACGGATTTCAAGATGCCGCCGTCACTGTCCTTGCCGAGGCAGCCCACAAGCAGGGGCGTCCCGCCCAGAGCATGTATGTTTAACGCAACATTGGCCGCCCCGCCGGGAAGCGCCCGCTCAGATTTCACATGCACCACCGGCACCGGCGCCTCAGGCGAAATCCTTTCAACAGTGCCGGAAACATAACGATCCAGCATCAGATCCCCCGCCACAAGTATCCGCTGACTCGAAAACCGGGCCGCTATCTCTTTTGCTCTATTCAGGCTTATCATCCATATCCTTTCTGTCAGATTCAACAGCTTTGCCGTTTCCCATGGATTTCCTGCCCAGCCACCTGCTTTTTGGGCCCGCAGCATTGCCCGAATCCCCGGGATCAAGGTCAATAAAATCGTGTCTTGCCGAACTCAGCCATTCAGCATCAAGCGCCTTTTTCTTTCCGTCCGGATAAACCGCCTCATCGGCGCTGAGGTGATAGTAATACATCCTGTTGCCCGGCACGTCGGCAGGCGAGAAACTGAAATCAAGTCCGGTAACGGACGCTACTTTCCGGCCCGCTGAATCAACCCAGGTGATCTTTGAATCGGAAAGCGAAAGCGTCATGCCGCTTCGCAGCTCCCTGGTAATATGCGAAATCATGTGGAGTTCCGAACCGGGAACATCGCCCAGAAGCGCTAAGGACTGCGGACTCCATTTCCCTTTCCGGGAGACGGTCATGGTGAGATCCACGTTCCTGGCCGAAGCCCTCAGAAAAGGGAACGCTCCAATCCGTAACCTGATACTATCCACTTTAAGCAACGGCGCCTGGCCGGGCCCGGTCATCTCCGAACTGACTCCCTTGATAACAAGCGCATACGGAAATCCGATCCTGGTCTTCTCAACCGTCAATTCCATGCCGAGCCTGTTTTCCAACCAGTCGGTTATCAACCCCCGGCCCCCGTCGGATTTAACCACAAATATTCCGGTAATCATTGCAATAACAACAATGACCGCCAGAACAATTACCGCGCGCCCCAAACATCCTGAACGTCTCGGTTCTTTAGTAACTCTCATAACGAACTCACCACTTTCTTCTCACCGTGGCCCCGGCCTGCATCCTGCAAAAACCGGCCAATTAGCGCCAGGTCGAGTCTATAATCCGCCCTGTCATCTTCCCCCGAATATTGCGCTTCCAACCCTTACCCATGTGGCTCCTTCCTCTACCGCCACATGATAATCGTGAGACATTCCCATCGACAGGCCTTCCATTTTCATTCCTGTCTGCTCGTTGCCCTTGTCTCTAAGTTCCCTCAATTCCGCAAAATAAGACCGCACATCCTCCGGATCCTCAGTAAAAGGCGGCATTGTCATGAGACCGCAAACCTCCACCCTTGCAAGATCACAGCAATGCTGCAGGACCGCCGGAAATTCTTCGCGGGTGAACCCGTGCTTAGAGCCCTCTCCAGCAAGGTTGACCTCAAGGCATACCGGTACATTCCGGCCCTTTTTATCGGCTTGATCTTCTATGGCGTCAAGAAGACGCATGGAATCCACCGAATGAATAAAATCAAATAATTCCAGAGCCTGACGCACCTTGTTTCTCTGTAAATGGCCGATCATATGCCATTCCAGCCGGCCGGGGCACATATCCTTTTTCTGCATGGCCTCCTGCACCCTGTTTTCACCAACAACCGAAATCCCGGCATCAGCGGCTTCCGATATTTTTTCCGGATCAACCTTCTTGGTAGCTGCTACCAGTTGAACATCGTCTCTGCTTCGCCCGCTCCTTGCGCAAGCCGCGGCGATACCATCATAAACCCGTTCAACCCTTATCTGAATACTCTCACCCACATCAAACTCCTGCTCTTCTCTCTTCTCTCCCCTTCATCATTGGATATCCTCCCCCACTCCCCTCTACAGTGATTCTAATTAGACCCTGTCCGAAAAGGTGTTTCCAGACAGACAGTTCAAT
>CAZIXB010000170.1:0-3277 GCA_964543205.1 uncultured Victivallales bacterium | reverse complement strand
CGGCTACTTCTTCCGGCGCCGCCATATACCCAAGACGCCACCCTGTCATTGCATATGATTTGCTGAACCCATTCACGGTTACCGTCCTGGCCAGAGCCTCCGGGGACAGGCTCCCTATGCTACTGTGAACCGCGTCATCGTAAATGATTTTTTCATAAATCTCATCAGAGATTATGTAGATATCCCTGGCAAGGCAGACTTCACAAATGCCCTGGAGCTCCTCTTTAGTATACGCAGAACCGGTAGGATTAGACGGGGTATTAAGAATCAACGCCCTGGTTCGCGAAGTGACAGCTTTCTCAAGGTCGCCAGGGGTCATTTTGAAAGCGTTCTCAAGCAACGTCGGAACCGTCACCGTCTTGCCGCCGGCTACTCTCACCATCTCGGGATAACTCAACCAGTAAGGTTCGGGAATAATAATTTCATCACCTTCGGAGCAGATTGCAAGAATAGCATTAAAGAGCGACTGTTTTGCGCCGTTGCTCACTACAATCTGCGAAGGCTCGTACTTCAGCCCGTTATCTTTAAAGAGTTTTGCGGCGATTAAATCCCTGAGCTGCGCCAGACCCGGCGCAGGCGAATATTTCGTCTGACCGTCAGCAAGAGCATCCTGTGCCGCCCCAACAATATGGTCGGGCGTTCCGAAGTCCGGCTCCCCCGCCGAAAGGCTGCACACCTTCTGACCTTGAGCAGCCATCTCCCTGGCTTTGGCGCTGATTTTGAGGGTGGCCGATGGAGTTATTCCGCTTACATTTAAATTGAGCCTTTTTTTTGTCCCCATTTTGACCTCGCCTTTCTAAGAATTGCCTCCCGCGACTTGGGCAACGATTTCTTTATCTCTATAGTTTTGCGGCATGTTCGCCATAGTGCCTGTTAACCCATCCGGATACAGTCTCTTCCTCTATGTCAATAATCTCCATCTCTCTCCGGGCATTTTCAAGAGAATCAGAGGCATGAGCCGCATTAACCATGATATCACTGCCGAATTCCCGCCGCACCGAGCCGGGACGGGCCTTGTTCGGATCGGTCTCCCCGAGAATCCCCCTGATTTTCTCCACTGCATCCTCACCTTCGTATACAAGGGCAAGACAATCTTCCTTGCCGGCCAGCTTCTTTTCCGAGTCTGCGCATTCCGAGGGAAAGAAACCCGTCATAAACTTCACTATGCTTTCAAACTGGGTTTCAGCAAAAACTGGAGCCAGTTGTTCGCATAAAGCCGCAACCGCATCGTCCGGCACAGAAAACCCAAACTCTTGAGAAAGCGCGTTTGCTGCCCGCTTCGAACCGATACTTCCAAACTTCTTTTGCAAAGCAGCTTTAACCGGCCCATAAAACCTCTCTGCCTGGGCAACCGTCATACAGAATTTTTTTGCCCCGACAATACGCAAACCCGATATCGAGAGAAGATCTATAATATTTCCCGGTCGCGCGCTCTGTCGCCTGAAATTATCAGGTTTCAGCAAAACCAGCGTCCTTTCATTTTTCGGGCCGCCCTTAACATCTATAGCGGAATGAATGATTCCCCCGTCCGAATCTGAATAGCTGCCCCAGAGCTGTAAAGTCGCAGCAGCCATTGTCTTTGTCTGCGCCACCAACACCGCGGGTTCAAAATACCTGACATTGTTATTCTCATCCAGAATATAATCGCCGTATGTGTCGCGTATTGTCTCTCCGCTGCCCATGCTTAAAGTTGCGGCTCCGGTCACTTTCCATATTTTCGCAATCGCGTCTTCGCCTTCGAACAGAAGCAGCATGACCCTGCGGCGTTTACCGGTGGCCTTGTCAGGGGCATACTCCGACAGCACATAATCGGCAATGAGTTCCCTGGCGCCTTGCTCCCCGGCATCGGAGCTTCGCACAAGCTGCGAGTGTTTTTCCACCAGTTCGGGGCCTGGTCCGAACATTCTTGCGCCGACGAGCCTGAGATCCGTTCGGCCAATATACCTCGCAATGACACCGCCGGTGCGGGACTTTGCAATAGTGTGCGGATTTATTAATACAAAGGCTAATTCCTTGCTCATATACTGTCTCCTGGCTGTTATGTTTTTTTACGCCCGACACAATAAGGCAGAAAGCGCCGGTCTGTATAGCAGAAATCACATTTTAAGCGATTCTCCAAGAACCTCCAACATCAGACTTGCGGCGCCAACTGCGCAACAATACAAACCAAACAGCCAGAAACAACGCTTTGACAGCGCCTTCAGCAATAACGATATTGCGCCATAACCGACAACAGCGGCCACTATTACCCCCGCAATAATTGAGAAAACAGTCATGTCGCCTGTCTGTCCATTAGCAATGTTCCCCCATTGAAGTGCGCCCGCGCCTGCCAACACCGGCATTGCCATCAAAAACGAAAAACGCGCGGCTTCTTTCTTTTCGATACCCAGAGACCGCGCCGTCACAATGGTTATGCCCGACCGGCTGATACCCGGCAATATTGCCAGAGCCTGCGCAACTCCTACTCCGAAGCCCTTTCCAGTAGAAATGCTCCTGTTTTCTCTATCCGGAATGAATCTGGAAAATAAAAGCATTAAACCGGTAACACAAAGCATGGCAGAGGCAAACATTGGTTTGCAAAAAAGCGCTTCGATTCCATCAGAATAGAAATAATACAAAACCGCAGCCGGAATCATGCTTGCCAGTATGGTAAACAGGTATCTTCTCGAGCCATTGTCTCCTTTAATCGCTCCATTGATCAATCTGCCGATGCTTCTATAGTAATAAAAAACAATTGCCAGCAAAGTGCCGCAATGCAGGCTGACCTCGAGCAGCGCGCCCGGCACAGATAACCCAAGATAACGCTTTGCCAGCACAAGGTGCCCCGAACTGCTGACTGGCAGAAACTCTGTAAGGCCCTGGATAACCGCAAGAATAACCACTTTTAATAAAGATTCCATTTACATTTCCCTGTCCATATCAACATTGCGCCGGAGTTCCTTTGTTTCCGAGCGCTTTCTTTTTTCTTCCAGCATCTTTGCTTTCTGCTTTCTGCTCTTGCGCCTTTTCTGCCGTCTGATCTTTTCCTCTTTCTGCCGCTTCGCTGATTTTCGCCCCTCGATTTTATCTTCAACCTTATCGCAAAGCTCTTTTCTGGCAAAATACCGGTTCACCGCGCGGGAACGGGACTTCTGGCATCTTACTTCAATACCGTGCCCCTTGTGACTCAACTGAACACAAGAGGCAGTCTTGTTGATCTTCTGTCCTCCTTTTCCCGAACCCAGGATAAACCTTTCATCGAGTTGATCTTCGCCGATCCCCAGCTCCTCCATCCTCT
>CAZIXB010000169.1:0-3290 GCA_964543205.1 uncultured Victivallales bacterium | reverse complement strand
AGCTACGTGAGCGAAGGTGGGGCTTGCCTGGATTATGCGTATGGTTGTAAGCTTTAGCGTATGAAGCTGCTCAGTTCGCTGATTTTTTTATTAATCTTTGTGTTCCCGGCCATGGGGTCAGCAAAGGGCAATGAACTTCGTATTGTAACAGATCGCAGCGGCGGGATACAGGAGTTGCGACTGAACAGCGAAAAGCTTACCACCAGAACTTATCTGCGAATCCCGACAAAGGGCTGGACCGCGATGCCCGGTCAACATGACGCAATAGACCTCGAATTCTCGGAAACATCGGGGGTCAGAAGATGGGCCGGAACTATACCGGTTGGCCCTGACGGTAAATGCCGCTATCAACAGACTATTCGCCAGACCGGCCGGAATCGGTTCTCATTGCGTCTAACCGCGCTGGCTGAAACGGATTTAAATATCGAGGGGATTTATCTATGGATGCATCTCCCGATCGAACGGTTCAAGGAAGGTCATGGCAGATTGACGCTTCCCGACGGGAAGGAGCACTCCGCGGTTTTACCTGAGGCTCTGCCGGAAAAAGAGCATTTTCTTATGGGCCGCGCCGACAAAGTGGAAATCCGGGACAAGAAGGATTCCGCTGTTATCAGTATGGAACTGGAACGCACCGCTGAAATTACCATTCAGGACGAACGTAAGTGGAATGACCCGAATTACGGGCTCTATGTGCCCGCGCATGAGGGGCGCATGGTAAAAGGCGCAATGGCTGAATTTACAGCAACATTTACAATCGAGCTTAAAGCCGATACCCGCCCTGCTCTTCTCAATCTGGACGCCTCAAAGATCCGCTACAGAATCGGAGGCATAGGCGGCAACTACTGTTTCAACACTGAATCGCCGGTAACTGATTATACCCTGAAGCATCTGCGGGTCGGCTGTGCAAGAGTGGAGATGAATCTTCGCGATTGGGAACCGCGCAATGACAACAAAGATCCTGCCGCCGCAAACTGGAAATACTACCGGGAGCGTGAAAAATCCGGCAATGAGGTTGGGGCTGACATGCGGATGGCGGCGCGAATCGAGAAGTTGAACATCCCTTACGCGATATCTGTCTGGTATGTGCCCGAATGGCTTTGCGTTAAACCCGGGCAGAAGGGATCTACTCACGGACGCCGGATTCCAAGAGAAAAGTGGCCCGAACTTGCCGAATCGATCACTGCATATCTTATTCACCTCAGAAAAGCGCACGGCGCCGAACCGGACTGGTTCAGTTTTAATGAATCGGATATTGGTGTCATGGTAAAATTCACACCCGAAGGGCACCGCGATATAATCAAATACCTGGGCGCCGTTTTCCGGGACCATGGCCTGAGTACAAAGCTTTTGTTGGGAGATACAGCAAGCGCTGGGATGCTGGAGTTTACCAAACCCGCCGTATCCGATCAGGAAGCGTTGAAGCATGTCGGTGCGGTTGCGTTTCATTCCTGGGGCGGAGCTGAACCGGAGACTTACGAGAAATGGGCCGGCCTGGCAAAACGTCTTGAGTTGCCGCTTTATGTTACAGAACTGGGTGTTGACGCGGACTGGCGGGTCAGGCCATGGAAAACGCCGGGATATGCTCTGCGGGAAGCTGAAATGTATCAGCAGATATTGCTTTATGCATGTCCGGCAGGAACAATGCAATGGGAGTTCACCGACGACTATTCGATTGTAAACGCCAGCGAGAAACACGGGGAGACTACACTTGAACCAACACGCCGGTTCTACATTGTAAAACATTTCTGTAATCTGATTCCGCAAGGCGCTTCCGCACTCGCAACAGAGTCGGATCACCCAAAAGCGCTCTTCACCGGTTTCCGCGGCAAGACACGAAGTAAAGAACGGGTATACACATTTCACATTTCGAACAATGGAGCGGCTCGAAAGGCGACTGTTACAGGACTGCCGAAGGAACTGGAAAACAGGAAATTGCACGCTGTGCGCACGGGACCTGAAGAGATGTTTCAAAAGACTGACCCGGCAACCGTCCGAAACGGCAAGATCGAGTTAGAATTGAGAGAGCATTCGCTTTTGACTTTAACCTCTCGGGCAGTTGAATGAGTGGTGTGAGAGATATGCGGCTAGGGCGTGGCAAGTTGAAGAGCTGCTTGACAGGTGGAGTGTTACTTGTTCTATTTCTGTTTGTAGTTTTGTTGGATTGCTGTAACAGTGAAAGTTATTTGATCAAGGCTCAAGACCTTGCGATCACATGAAAATTCTTGAAACAACGCGGCTGCGTAAAGAATACGGAGCGCTGGTAGCTGTCAATGATGTCGATCTGACGGTGGAAAAGGGACACGTCCTTGGACTCATCGGCCCGAACGGAGCAGGCAAAACAACGCTTCTGCGAATACTTGCCAGCATCCTGAATCCCACGGCTGGAACAGCACAGGTAATGGGTCTGGACTTGAGAAGGGATTACCTCAAGATCCGGACCAAACTTGGCTTCATGCCGGATTTCTTCAACCTCTACAACGATTTAACCCTGAGAGAATGTGTATCCTTTTTCGCCGCGGCCTACAGCGTCCCTTCCCATGAAATACGGCAGAAAGTTACCTCGGCTTTGGAATTTGTCGAACTTCTGAGCAAACAGGACGATCTAGTGCAGAATCTGTCCAGGGGAATGGTACAGAGATTAGGGATTGCCGCCCTGCTCGTGCATTCACCTGAAGTGTTTCTACTGGATGAGCCTGCCTCGGGACTGGATCCCAAGGCCAGGATTCAGCTCAGGGAAATTCTCAAGCGTCTCAGCAGCGAAGGCAAGACGATTATAATCTCCTCTCACATTCTGACTGAACTCTCGGGATTCTGCAGTCACATAGCGCTAATGGATAGAGGGCGAATGATGATGCACGGAAGCGTCGAGGAGATAGAGCAGAAAGTGATAGGAGCAAGACGGGTGATCATTGAGGTTGTCGACTCTGCGCATAAGGCGGCTGAATTAATTGGGAACAACAAAGCTGTAAAGAATGTCTCCGAGGAAAAAAACAATGTGATCGCGGACATAGAAGGTGATGAAAAGACACTGGCAGGAATTCTCAAAACGCTTGTAAGCAATAATATTGATGTTTTCGGGTTCCACCAGGAAAAGGCCAACCTGGAGGATCTTTTCATGAAAATTTCTTCCAGCACGGAAGATCAACCATGAGCAATCCTTTAATAAAGAGATATCGCTTCAGCGCATTTCGCCCCGCATCCCTATGGATATCTTCGATTATTTACGGGGTAGTAGTGTCGCTCACTCTTTTTATCAACATTTCTCTTTATCAACTTCACGCGGCTTATGA
>CAZIXB010000168.1:0-3295 GCA_964543205.1 uncultured Victivallales bacterium | reverse complement strand
CAAGGAAAGACGGCCATCTATTTGGCAAAGGTCAAGATCGACGATTAGAGAGACATCCCAACAAGCCGTTGCTCGCGACGGCTTACAGCCGCGCGAGAACGGTATCGTTGATCAGGCGCCTTACGGCGCCTGATCAACTCGCGGTGACCGGGTTCCCCCGGTCACCGCGACGTTCTAAAGGTGTATCCAATACGTCCTCATATATTTCTCACTTCATCTACTGTATATTGCGGAGTGTTCGCCTAGTCTGCGTATTGTCCGGTAGAATAGACCGTAAGGGAGGAACTTTCTGCTCTACCTGCTTCTCCTCCAGTATGAGCGTTTCCCGGATGCAGGGCCTGTTCTGCTCGTCGAACTCAATGGCCTTTCCAGTCTCGGTGGCAGTAAACTTGTTATTTCTCAGCAGCGTCCAATTCGCTGGCGCATAGATGATAAAACCCCGTTTTGCCTCGAAGGTGTTGTTTTCAATGACGCACATCATGAGACCTTTGTCCGGTGACGGCTTATAGTTTTTCGCCCGGACCTCCTTTGCCTTGTAGCCCACGGATCCGATGACATCTGCGTCCCGGCCCGAGTTGTTGCGGAAGGCATTGCCTATGTTGTACCAGGTATCCGGTGCGAAGTCGGAAGCTCTTTCAGGGACTTCCCGGAGATGGTCGTTGATAAACATAGGGAAATGGGTTGTGCCGCCTGAATACCCGGTGATGTGGTTGATCTTGTTGTCACGCACCAGGTTCCAGGAGCAGGGGGTTGAATAGAACGAACCGATAGCGACACCCTGGGCCACGTATTCTATCCGGTTCCCAGCGATCACGTTGTCCATGCAGTTGTGATACAGGTATACGCCCGTGCTTTTGTGCGTGGTTACGAAATCCTCGGGCTTCTCGGCGGTGCTGATGAAATTGTTGTATACGATGTGGTGGCGGAACATCCGCTGAATGCAGACTTGGGAGGTCCTGTTCGGAACGATGCGCCAGGGGCGGTCGAGCCCGTAACTGCCGACCTTCACGGTTTTCGTGATGACCCGCCACTGCCCGACGCCTTTGCCCGCGACGACGAGGGCCACCCATGACTCGGGGAGCACCGTCGAGTTCGGACGATCGGACTTCTGAAGCTCTTGTTCCTTCTTCGCACCCGGGAGGGTTTGACTCTTGTCAGTACTTATGTTTTTCCTCTTCTTACCATTATAAGGAACCATGGAAGACGGATCGACGTTGATGGACGAGGGTCCCGCCGACGTAACGCGAACAATGCCGCCCGCCGGACCGCCGGCGACATGAAAGAGGTACTGCTCGGAAACATTTTTTCCCATCTTCAGCACACTGGGATGCACCCCTACCTCGCGGGAGATATTGTCCGCAAGATAGGAAAAACTGCAAGACTGGTTATAGCACAGAAAGGTGCGTCCGAGCTGGCGACCATGGTACCGGTCCCGACCCTGGAACCGGTTTTTTTCTATTATGTAATAAGAGTTGGCCATGGATCGAATGGCATCGGCATCTGGTCCCTTGCCCTGGTTATACATTCCGTATATAGAGCAGTTTTTCATCTGCACATAGTCACCGGTCAGCATGCGCAGCGCTCCCCGGGCACCGTAAAAAAGCTCACAATCATAGATACGCGCGTTCAGATTTCCTTTTCCATCAGTCCAGATCGCCTGGCCCAGGTCCGGGCTCCGGAAGAGTCTGACCCGCTGTATCACCTGGTCATGTCCCCTGATATGTAAGAGATGGCGGTAATTTCGTTTTCCTTTCGGGGTTGACTGATAGGAGGCAACAGTCAGGTCCTCCATGCGCGAGCCGTCCCCCGCGAAGTCAATGAGGATAAGGTCATTGAAGGAGGAACCTTTCTTTACCACCAGCACCGTGCCGTCCCCGGCAGGTGTCTCTGTCTTCTTCTCCCAACCGCCCATGCCAGCCCCTTTGAGCACCACTGGAGCACCATCGGGCACGGTGATACGCGAACTGATTTCATACATACGCTTCGAAAAGAGCACCGTACCGCCACCACCCTTCGTCGCCGCATCAATAGCTGCCTGGATAGACGGTGCGGCATCATCGCCAACGCCGTCCCTGGTATATTTCGGCGGATTAAAATCGTCGACCTTGTAGACCTTTGCCGGGACGGTCACTGGTTTCACGGCCTCAAAGGTGACGGGTACCGACCAACCGTAGATACCGCCGGTGCAGTTGTGTACCTGGAATTTGCAGACGCCCGGTTTCACGTCGGTGGGGAGCTTTGCCTCCACGTGATAGGGGTTGTGCGTCACAATTTCGAGCTTCACGGCGGTAGCGTTTCCCGGCAGAAGGGCATACACCAGGGGCATGTTTTCCCCGAGTGACAGATTCTTGCCGAAAATTCGAACGGTCTTGTCCTGCCCGATCTGAAACCGGCAAGGCCAGCACCACCAGGCAGCCGGCCCGTTTACTCGAAAGGGCATGCCCGACTTCCCGCCCTTGACCGGCCAGACCAGCATGGTGGAGATCGGAACGGGCTTCCCATTCACCACCTTGGGAACGACCGCCTGCATACGGTTTTCCGCAGTGCGCAGCGGCTTGACATCGAAGAGCATACCCTCGGCCCAGACCTTCAGCGTCGCCCCATCAAGGTACTCGCCGGTTATGACCAGGGTCTCGTCGGGAAAGGTGGTTTCGCCAGCCATCCCGATCTGCGGCACCTTTTCGTCCTGCTTTCCGCCCATGACCGGAAGTCCCTTGCCGCCCGGAGACTTAACTCCCGGAGGTGCTGGGGGGACGTCTCCCGGTGCCTGCAACGCAAAGGCAGCTTCGATACTGGAGAATGTTAACAGAAAGATATTGATAAGAAATCGCTTTTCATACGGCACGGGCACCCGCCCGCTGGTACCGGTCTGAAGTATCGCTTTCACGGTGGAAATGTAGCAGAATCGGGCTGGAGAAGTCAATTCCGGCTACAACCGCGCCTCGAGCGCATTCAAGACGCGGGCAAAATGGCCGAGAGGCAGCAAAACGACCCGACATGCCGAGTTCGGCACCGCCTGGAGGCGCACCGCACCTGTCGCGATCGTTCATCCGTTCGCGTACGCTATCACGGGTTCGGTATCGTAGTCCGGGAATGGGTCATCGCAACACGGCTCGATGACCCATTCGGCGGGTGACGGAGGCGCCCTCGCCGGCAAGACCCGCACGCAAACATCGCGGCTAAGCAAACATCGCGGAAACATCGCGGCTAAGCCGGCGCAAGGGGATGTATCTGAACTTTTTGTGCAGAAATATGGGCGCGGCTTCACATTCCAAGTGCAACATCTGCATAGAAT
>CAZIXB010000167.1:0-3310 GCA_964543205.1 uncultured Victivallales bacterium | reverse complement strand
GAGCGGTCCCCGGCCGCGGAACCAGTCGCTGTCATTGAAATCCGGCTGCATCCAGGTATCCGGAATGTTGGAGGGTATGCGCATGACGGATTTTTCCGGCGTCACCTCGACATCCCATTTATCTTCCGGCAGGGTCGGCTCTTCCGGGTGGCCTTTAAACCAGCTAGGGATCCTTGTCCAGCTCTCGAAGTGCTTCTTGATTGTGCCGTGAACGATTTTGCCTGATCGGTCAATTACTTCGGGCGTTTCCCGAACGGTACAGATGCGCCAGAAGCTCCTTGTGTTAATAACGGTCCCGTTTGCTTCGGCCTGGTCCTCCTCGCACCGGGCAACCATAGGCAATAAGACTGTCAATGAGAACACCCCGACTGCCGTTAAAAAGAAACTATGAAACCGACTGATCTTATTCATTTTTATTGTTTACTCCTTGTCTGTTTATTTCTCAACGGCGGCCGTTGGCCGCAACCACCACGGCAGCAGGTTGAAGAACAACCTGCTATACTCAGCAGATTGCGGACAATTGTTCCCCTTAACGCATCACTGCATATCCACCGTTTCCGTTAGATCGGCGGTGAGTTTAACGGCTACCACACGGCTGCTGATTGTATCGTTAATGTACGCGTGCGTATCGGACACCGCCACGTATGTCGGCCATGCAAGGGGAATGTCCGGGTGAGTTCGCTCGGAACTTTCGTATTTGTAAGCGGTCTCGGAAGCCTTGCCGCCGCCGATCGAGTCCGCGTTGCCGTAGTGGCCGAACGTGCCGATCCAGTTGTTGTTGTTGTCGATGAACTCGACGCGGTATTGACCCAGGTTCGGATAAAACACGCGCCCCCAGTCGTCGACGTCGAACCCGGCGCCTTCGCACATGCAGGTCGGCGTGCCTACCGGATAAGTTTCCGAGTAGGGCGCAAATCCAGACCTGTACCACTGAGCGTTCTGGAGGACGCCGGTTTCATGCGTGTTATAATAAAAGTGAAAGCCGAACGGGATCTTCGGTCCCTGCTTCACCGCTTCGGGCATTTCACCTTTCGCGCTGGGACCGATTTCGCCTTCCTTGTACCAAATGGCTCCGCCCTCGGGTGGAAACTTGACAATGCCGCCATACATATAGCTGTACCAGTATTCGCTTGAAGGTTTTAATTTATCTTTCAACGATGGCAACTTGTCGTCGAAGAACTTTGGCAAAGGTTGATCCGGATCGCGCACCATGGAGGCGATATAGATATTGCCTTTCAAGTCCACGCGCGGAATCGACCCCTTGGTCAGTTGCCAGACAGCCGTTCTGCGCTCCTCGTGATCGAACCCCATGACATTCAGGGTGTGAAAACGGCTCTTGCTGCCGCCCAGATAGTGCGGTTTGGGAACAAAGAAGATCTCATCTTCGTGCAGAGCCAGGTAATTCTGCGTAAAGGTCATAATCCCGCCCCATTCGCCGCGATTCGTATCCTTCCCCTCCCAGTTCAGAGGCTTCGCGTCGCGTGTCCAGCGGTTGAGTCCGATCCGGTAACTGAGTGTGACCAGACTGCCGTCCTCGGCGGCCAGAAGCTGGGTGGCCTTGTCGCTCATCTTGTGGCTGGCGCCCAGATACAGCGTGTCGAGCAGCTTATGCGTTTTCCCGCAGAAGCGGTGCCAGCGTTCACCTGAGATTTTGACGTAAAGTTCGTCGCGCAAACGGTCATAGGAAAGATCGCGAGGGCCTTCAACGCGTAGTCCATCGGGCCTGGGATCGCCAAGGTTTTTGATAGCATCGCCCGTGTCTTCGAAACAGGTGAAGTCGGGCCCGTAATGCGTGTTCGGCATCCAGATTCGAACCGGATCGGTTGAAGCATCAACGGCAATACGCCAGTAACCGCGCGCGTTTGGAACCTTGCCTCTATATAACTCTTTGCCCTTTGCGTCAAATTTGATGATTGCGGCCTTTTTTTTACTCTTTACTGATGAACACACATAAAACTCGCCTGTTGAAGGATTCACGCCGATGGTATCGGGCGCCGGAACCGAAAAATCGCCAATATAGGATCCATCCTTTTCATTGAAAACGACTACGCGATTACCCTTGCCGTCCGCGACATAAAGCTTGCCGTTTGCCGAGGCAACGCCACGCGGCTCGGTTAGCAGTCCACCTTCGGTTCCCGTTTTCGTCAGGTCGCCCACAAAGACTTCGCCCTTGCTACGGTCGGCGACAGGCACGCGCACGACGCAGGGGATCGGCGTTTTCTTTCGCGTCATTCCGGAGATATACACATACTTATCATCGCTGCTTACGCCAACGATGGCTTGCCATAAACTGGCTCTTTTGGATTTCGGATAGTCTTCATGCACGGTAGAGGGCAGAACTTCAGGGCCTAAAAAGTCCTCGTAAACGCACCCGCCATCGGCATCCAGGGCCGCGATGTGCCTTCCTGTCAGCCAGTAGACCCGGCCGGTGGAATCCACGTCCGCGAAAATGCCGTAGGAACCGGGAATGCTGCGGGTACGGGCCTTTTTCGGGTCTTGATAAAATTCCAGTTGTTCCCAGTTATGAATCCGCGGCACGAGCCGCCCGTCATCGTCGCTGAACGCGGCTGTGGCCTTTGTGCGATCATGCGGAATATCGGCCTGGAACGGCTTCAGTGTTCTGACGTAGCGCCCGTCGCGATTGAAAACGGAAATGTCAAAATTGCCCATACTCCCGTTGGCCGTGCTGTGCTTGTCGAAGACATAGATCTGTCCTTTCGGTGCGACGGCAATTGCATAACAGCGCCCCAGCGAATTGACGTTCTCCATCACGAACTTGTCAAACTCGCCCTTGATTCCAGCCCGAACCCTGAAAGAAAACGGTCCGCCTTGCGCGGCCTTCCCTTTGTCATCGTTGCCGTCCCACTCAAGAATCTGTTTCAATCCAGGCTTCAGAGGCGCCGGCGGCGGGTTCTTGGCGCCCAGGACGCCTGCCGCAAGATGGCGGACTATCTCGCCCTTTGAATTTAAAACCGAAACTTCGACATCGGTCGGCTCCGAGAGCACAAACCCAAGATGTTTACCCTTTACAACCGGCCCTTCATTGAAACCGACCGCGCCCTGACTGGATGCTGAAAGTGTGAACAGGGTTAATAATGAAACGAATCCAATATTCAAAGCTGATTTTTGCATAGTATGCCTCCTGTGTCTGAGTCTACAGGCGTTTAGTTTGCCCAGTTACTCATATAATCCGTATTTTAGAAGAAGATTAAATGCGTGTATATGGACAAAACGTTCCAATTTTTGTATACAACGAACATGAACTATTTTGATGATTTTGAGACATTGACCTTTAACCCGCATATCTCAC
>CAZIXB010000166.1:0-3321 GCA_964543205.1 uncultured Victivallales bacterium | reverse complement strand
CGCCCGTATCCTTCTGCACGGCATGCTCCCTCTTCTTCTCCGAAAGGTCATCCCGACCTACATGAACCACTCCGCGGGAATCACATATTGTCACATCGCCGACACCGGCAGCCTTAAGCATCTCGGCAATGCGAATCCCGGCTGCCCCCGCCCCGTTTATCACCACCCTTAATTCATCCATACTGCGCTCACTGAGACGGCAGTAATTCATGACCCCGGCCAGGGTAATAACCGCTGTTCCCCATTGGTCATCATGAAAGACAGGAATATCCAGAAGCTCGTCCAAACGGTCCTCCACTTCAAAGCAGGCGGGCGCGGCAATATCTTCAAGGTTTATCCCACCGTACATGGGAGCCAGGGCGCACACGTATTCCACCAGTTTGCCCGGATCAGTCCTTCCGTCTTTGCCGGAGCAATTCGCAAGCGGCACAGGCCACGCATCGACGTCGCCAAAAACCTTGAAAAGAACAGCTTTGCCTTCCATCACCGGAATACTTGGCAAAGCGCCCAGGTTTCCCAACCCCAGAATCGCAGTTCCATCGGTGACAACCGCAACAGTGTTTGCCTTTGCGGTATAAATTCCGGCCGCATCAGGGTCAGAATAAATCGCTCTGACAGGCTCGGCTACGCCCGGGGTATATGCCATGCACAAGTCTGCCAGAGAAGAAAGCTCCTTGGTCAACCTCAGCCCTATCTTGCCGCCCAGATGATATTTCAAAATCTCGTTTCTATCCATGACATCACCCTGTCTTTCCTTATAGCATGCCGACATTTACTGCGCGCGAGCTAACCCGCATCTCTTGAAAACCAACTGTTCTTCCGGCCTGTCTTATACATAAAAACTCCACTGCCGGCATGCATGATTCTTTATTGATTTCTTCGCCTCAATCCATGTATCTTTATAAAAGCTCAGTTTTTTGCGATACAAAAACAGGAGGAAACCAGTGAAGGCAATTATTCTTACAACATGGCTTGCTATATCATTCCTTTGTTGCTCATGCAAGAGCCAAGATTATGCAGCCACCGGCATCAAGGGGGGCAACAGGGCCTGCGTAACCGTAACAGGGGAAGGGCTGGTATCCAAGGGTCCGGGCCGGAAACCCGCACATGGCTCCGGCTACTGCGCTTCAGCCGACACAGAATGCCGCAAAAAGAAAAGTCCGCTTCAGTCCCTACTGGAAACAATGCTGGAAGATGGCATGGCGAAAGAGGCGAAAAGCCGGTACATCGCATCTATCAGGCAATCTCCTCAGGCAGCATTTTCAGCCTTCGGCGCCATTGCCGGCCACATGAAAAAAAACGGCAAAAGACTGGAACTTGCAGAATGGTGTGGCGCCCTTGTTCATTCTGATCTGCCTGCCCACTTGAAAAGAGAGGCAGCCATCCAGAGAAACGAAGCGCTTATTGCTGCCGGCAGATTCCATGGAGTACTCGATTCTGTCTCCGAACACCTCGATGCTCTTCCTTCTGAAGAATTTCAACAGGTCATGGAAAAACTCTATAACCTCCTGCTTAACGACAAAAACGAACACCTCATCGACAAGCTCAACAGTTATTGCATCCGGCAACTACCAGACCACACCGGACTCAAGGAACTGCGCATATACAATGATATACGGACATCCGTGAAAAGCAATCTGGCCTCTGCAGAAAAAACTCTACTCCAGAATGCCGGTGTCATCTCAGACTATTACATGGCAGAAGCGGTAAAAAAGGTTCTTGATAAAGCCGACAAGGAGAATAAAACCGATATTATCAAGAATATCACCGATATGATTTTTTCAAAACACCGGGATATGCCGGCAACGGCAGCCACGGCAGCCACATACTGGCTTGAGCTTTCCCGGAGAAAGAAAGACGCCGGCAAAATTACCGAAAAGCTGCAAATTCTTCTGGATACCGATATAGAACCCCGACGCATTGTCTGGCTTATCAGAAAATCGGCCTACACGGTTCTGGCCACGGAAGATACAGCGGCAGTTACCAAGATCATAAGACTTTCGCAACAGCTTCTCGCTGATCTTAAATCCGAAGATTATGCCAACAGGCTGCGCTGGATATTATTAGACCTGCAATGCTTTATCGAAGACTTCGATTCTGCGCTTGAGATCCTGGACCTTATCGAGGAAATACCCGGCCAGAAAATAAGTATGCTGCGCAACAAGATCAACGCCCACCTGGCCATGAAAAAACACAACTGGGATGACGCAATTACAGGATTCCGGAAATTCATGGAAGAGATCAAAAATATGCGCGCAGATCAGCGCGATCTAGTTACCGGAAACATCATCCCGTACCAGTCAATTCTCGGATTGAACGCAAAACGCATCGGCGACCTTTACATGAAACAGGACAAACAAGATGAAGCCGTTGCCGCATACAGGGAAGCAATAAAATATTATACCGATGCCTTGGGCAAACTGTCGCCGCAAGATAACCAGCGGGAAGAAGTCCGGAAAAAACTGGACGAACTCAAAAGTTCCGTCAAATAGCCAGTTGCCACGGATTTCCACCCAGCTCAGCCGAAAATGGCTCAAGGTTCAGAGGTCAATGGCTCTGCCTGAAACCCTATCCTCCATCCGGCTCCACTATAAGCATTGGATACTGAAGACGTAAGGAGAGGGCGAACCTTCGTGTGGGCAGCATCGAGAAAGTAAATCCAAAAAATATCCGGCCTTTACATGAAACTATAGTTCTTATAGGATTGCCGGGTGAAAAATCAGCCTATTACTTTAGACAGCTATCCCCAAGCCATATTACACGTAGACGCAGACGCTTTTTTTACATCGGTGGAACAGACGTTAGACCCTTCTCTGCAAAACAGGCCCGTGGTGACCGGAAAGGAAAGGGGCATCATCGCATGCGCAAGCTACGAAGCAAAAGCATCAGGCATAAAAAGAGGGATTCCCCTGTTTGAAGCTAAAAAAATCTGCCCCAGGCTTGTTATCCTCCCAAGCGATTATGAATCTTACAGCCTTTATTCCAAAAAAATGTTTGATATCATCAGGAGATATACACCTGCAGTGGAAGAATATTCCATAGACGAAGTCTTCGCAGATATCACCGGCTTTCGGAGGGTGCACCGGCGCTCTTATGAAGAAATTGCCGGAAAAATAAGGCAGGATATCCAAAGAGAACTCGGACTGACCGTTTCTATCGGATTAAGCCCCTCCAAAGCCATATCCAAAATATGTTCAAACTTCCGCAAACCTGACGGCTTTACGGGTGTCCCAGGAAAATATATCCACATCCTGCTTCAGAAAACATCCCTCGACGAAGTGTGGGGCTTCGGGCCCAATACGGTCAGCCTGCTGAAAAAAT
>CAZIXB010000165.1:0-3326 GCA_964543205.1 uncultured Victivallales bacterium | reverse complement strand
TCAGTGGCGGAGGTCGGGACGAAGGAAGATCCAGCATCAAGCATCCAGCATCCAGTATCCAGCAACCAGAGACCAGCACGATTACGATTATGAAAATACAAATAGGTAAAGGATATTGGAATTGCTTGTCGTTTTTATGCTTTCTTTATTGCTGTGTTGTTGGTTAACATTTCATGAATGCAAAGCAAAAATTTCCACAGTGACAGGATCAGCAGCCTGGTTCTATTTTCGGGCGGACTTGACAGCCAGCTTGCCGTGTGTGTTCTCAGGGAGCAGAAAATTAAGGTGCATGGCATTGTCTTTGACAGTCCTTTCTTTGATCCGGATATAGCAAGGAAGGCGGCAGTCGCGCTTGATTTGCCTCTTGAAGTATGCGATTTCACTACCGATATTGTCTCGCTCCTGGAGAATCCACCTCACGGTTTCGGCAGGTGCATGAATCCATGCGTAGACTGCCATGCGCTTATGCTTAAGCGTGCCGGGGAAAAAATGGAGGAACAGGGCTATAATTTTCTTTCGACAGGCGAAGTGCTTAACGAGCGCCCGAAGTCTCAGAATCGCGACGCGATGAAAATCGTGGCTTCCCGTTCGGGTTACGGCAGTTTTGTTTTGCGCCCGTTAAGCGCGCATCGGCTTGATATGACTCAGCCTGAGACGGCGGGATTGGTCGACAGAAGCAGGTTGCTTGCCCTTGAGGGGAGGGGTAGAAAAGCGCAGTTTGCTCTCGCCCGGAAGTATGGACTCAAGGATTATCCTTCGCCGGCGGGAGGGTGCCGGTTGACAGAGCCCAATTTCTGCCGCCGACTTGAAGACTTGCAAAACCATGAAGGGCTGCACGGCCGCAAAAACATCGAGATGTTGAAGTATGGCCGGCATTTCCGGCTAGCGGACAATGTCAAGGCAATCGTGGGAAGAAACGAAAATGACAACGCGGTTATAGAGGGAAATGCGGAGCTTTATGAGCTGATACTGAAAGTCGAGGAAGCGCCTGGTCCAACCGCGATTCTGCCGGTGAACAGCTGCGAAGAACACGTGCTTAAGGCCGCTGCCATATGCGCTCGTTACAGCGACTGCCCGCCGGACCGTCCTGCAAGGCTTCGGCTTAGGTCAGCGCGGGAAAGAAGGCGCATTGAAATCATTCCGGCCAGGCAGGAAGACATTGAGAAACTGCGCATTTGAATGAAACGGCGTTTTCATGCAAAAAGTTTCAACAGGAAGACACCAAGGGCGGCGAGCGCTGCCAGCGTAAGCAGGGCAATTACGACAATCCAGACTGTTTTTCTGTTTGTGCGTTTATAGAACCCGGATGCTTTACTGGACGAACTTTGCCCTGTTTGGGGCGGCTCTGACGGTTGCAGGTTTTCAGGGGGCTGGACGTTGACCGTCTGCGCGTTATCAGACTCCAGTCTCATTCTTACAGAACCAACGTTAAGTATGTCTCCGATTTGAAGTGGCTGTTCCTGTATCTCTTTCCCGTTGATTGCTGTTCCGTTGGTTGATCCGGAATCTTTAACTGTATAAGCGCCGTCATTAACTTCTATCGTGCAGTGATGCCCCGAAACGGAAGGATCTTCAAGATTAACATCGCAATCGGTTTGACGTCCAACCGTGGTCGATCTTTCCTTCAACTCGAAAACCTGTCCTTCCAGATTCCCCTCAATAACAATAAGCTTTGCCATAAAACCTCCCAAAGGTTACTTGGTAATTGTGAGCCAACATCTGCGATGTGTCAATATGGTTCGCCTGTCTCCGCTCAGTCAGGTTGCATTCAGCAGAGTGATTTATCTTTCCATGTTACATTGCCGTTCATCATGGTGAGCAGGCACTGTCCTGTGACTTTTCTGCCTGCAAACGGTGTATTCGCAGATTTTGATAAAAATGTGGAAGGGTCGATTGTATACTCAGTCTCCAGATCCAGGATTGTGAGATCTGCCTGATCGCCGCGCAGGAGCCCGGGACACTTGATTCCAAGAACTGCTGCAGGTCCCGTGGTCCATTTGCGAACCCAATCGGCAAGCGAGAGGGGGCCGTTCTTAACAAGGATCGAATAAGTTATGCCCACTGCCGTCTCCAGGCCAGTAACTCCGAAAGGAGCATCCAGAAAACTGACATGTCCGGGTGCGGCCGAGTGAGGCGCGTGATCCGTTGCAAGAATGGTAATCACGTTTTCCGCCAGACCTTGCACCAGGCGCAGGCGGTCTTGTTCTTCGCGAAGCGGGGGGTTCATTTTATAATTCGGATTGCCTCCATCTATGTCCCGGTCAGTCAGGCACAAGTGGTGGGGAGTCGCTTCTCCTGTTACAGGAATTCCCTGGCTGCGCGCTTTTTTGAGGAGATCGACAGATCCCAGCGCGGAAAGATGCTGCAGATGTATTCTGCACCCTGTTTGAGCTGCAAGGTTTATATCGCGTTGGACTATGGATGTTTCGGCCTCGGATGGAATGCCGGGCAGGGAGAGGTTTTCTGACACGGATCCGTCGTGCATCACGCCTTGGCCTGCGATCTCCGGATCGAGAGCGTGGTCGAGAATCGGAATACGGAGCCGGTGGCATTCTTCCATGGCGGCCTTCATTACCGACATGTCGCGAACCGTGGCGCCATCGTCGGTAAATGCCGCAGCGCCGGCCGCCGCCATTTCCGACAGACCTGCAATATGTTCCCCTTTTCTGTGCCTGGTGATGCAGCCTGCGGGTTTGAGCCGAACAAATCCTGCCGCATCTGCCTTTGAAATGGATTTTGTAATGAGTCGGGCTGAGTCCACGGGAGGGATGGTATTAGGCATTGTGACTACAGTGGTAAACCCCCCTTTTGCCGCGGCGCGCGAGCCTGATTCAATATCTTCGGCTTCTGTCTGCCCGGGTTCACGGAAATGCACGTGCAAATCTATAAGGCCTGGAACGACAGTCAAACCGGTAGCGTCTATTGCGGGCGCCTGCGGCGATTCCTGGGAACTAGCGTCTGTGATAACACCGTCCTTGACGTAAATATCCCTTATTTCAGTCCACCCGCTTAGGGGGTCGACAACTGTTCCGCCTGTTATCCGCCAGCTTCGATTCATGATCCTAGATTTGCCGGTACCGTTATAAGGTTGATGTTATGAGCTTCTATCAGAAACATGCTATTACACAGAATGAACAATATCAATAGGATATGTTGATCTCTGGATGCTGGATCTTCCTTCGTCCCGACCTCCGCCACTGAGTAGGGACGACGGCTTCACATGAACACATAGAACGTATCGGGTCATAATCATAATCATAATCATAATCGTAATCATAATCGTAATCATAATCGTAATCTACCTTCACCCCAAAACCGATTACGAT
>CAZIXB010000164.1:0-3383 GCA_964543205.1 uncultured Victivallales bacterium | reverse complement strand
CAGCCCGTCAGGCTGCCGGACTCATCCTCATCTTTCCGTCTTTCCGTCGCCAACGATCATGCTGATGATTTCGGCGCGTAGTGCCGAATATCATCCAGTACTTTGTTGACTGCTCTCAATCTTCATCTCTTCAGCAACTGTTTTAAGGCGCTTGTCGGCGGTCCAGATGTAACAGTGCTCAACAAGACACGAGGCGAGCAAGTGGACGTCAATCAAGCCGACGCCGCGGCCGTTCAGGCCGTGGCGCTCAATGAAGAAAAAAATCTCATCATCGTCTGCTTTCTGAACAATGGGAAGAGCATGGAGGAGGGCGATGATTCCTTTTCTGTTCTTCAGGTTGCCGCAGGCCATCTCACCAATTACGAATGAGTGGATGCACACTTCCTCACGATCCAGTAAGGCTGTCAGGCGTCTGATCGGCTTGCGGAAATGATCCATCCAGACCGAGGAATCCACAAGGATCATTTGGATGGTCTCCGCCGAGGGACACGTCTTGCCTGTGGTTCCGTGCCCCCAAGGGCCGCAAGGCGTTGTGCACTATATCTTGCGACAAGTGCTTCCAGCCCCATTCGAACCAAAGCAGTCTTCTCTCGTACGCCTGTGAGTCGCGATGCTCGCTTCAGTATCCCGTCATCTATGTTAATTGTCGTTCTCATGCATATAAACATGGCATATTCTGATGCTTATGTCAAGCAGCCAACGTTCCCATGAGTGTTTGAAAATTCTGCGTAATTTTCAATTCCATGTTTAGGTTCTGTTTTTCCTGTATCTTCCTGTTATTCGTTTGTGTCCCCGCATGTTTCACGAGTTCACGGTGTTCAAAACTCAAGGCGCAGCAAGTTGTGCTGTATGAATATACCGCCAACTTGCTGGAACACAGAGGATTGACCGCTGTGAACTCGCCTCTGGGCTGCGCCCGGCGACGTGTCACGCCGCAGGCCCGGCGAAGGCCGAAGCTACCTGAGCATAGACTGGTGAAGAATTGCCTGCATTCTTTCAAACGTTTCTTGTGCTGCAAACTGCAATAAATCCAAACTTTTCGTTTCTTACAATTTCTCGCGTCATTTTCTCTCATTTACAACCGTAGGCAATTCTTTATGAAATATGCGGTAAGGCAAGGAGGGATTCCTTTGTTTCCATCTCCTTGCAGCATTCTAATCCTTTCGGCCTTCGGTTCAAGGGACTCGTTTGTTAAGCTGTTTTCTCGTTTCGCGGTCTGACCCTGGGCTGTCCATTTTATATCCGTGTTCACGATGAGATACGCAAGGATGTTGGTTGTGGGGCAGGGGGGGCTATATCTTTGACAGGCAATTGCCGGATCTTTTCGCTGAGATGAATCATTTTCAATATCCGGTTACAATGAATTCTTCATAAAAGAATCTATCGGATTTTGCAAAGAGTTGCCAGGTTCAATTTGAAGTTATTCAATTTTAGCGGAATTGATCCAGCCAAGACAAAATGACGTATTAAAGTAAAAGCTATTTTCTAGTTTCGCGGTCTGCCCTGCCGTCAGACAATATACAATAAAGGTCAGACCCGGCGAAGCGACCCGGCGAAGCTTAGACACCTCAATTTGCGTCACGCCAACAATCATGCAACATCTCAAGCGGCAGGATTAGCTTCCAGTGTCAGCACGACCTCATGATGCCCCGTGAGTGTTGCCGGCAAGGAGGGCAATGATTCCTTGCCATCAAGGCGACAACCATTCAATTGCTTCCCTTGCCCGCGAAGCGAAATATCCAGAACCATATCTCGATAGTGCAGGCCCTTAAGTTGCAGAGGTCCCACCGTCTTCGGCAAATAGGGACAGAACCGGATACCCTCTGGCTCAAACCGCAACCCAAATAGCCCGCAAAAGACCAACCCCAGGTAACCGGTTGCACACCATGTCTGATGATGGAGCGCCTCCCAACGCGTTCCTCCTTGCCAACCACCCTCCGGTTGACCTGTAATCGAATCGTAAGTTTCCCGAATATCAGGATGCGTACCATACAGCAGTTCCGTTATATTCTGAAACTCCCAATCAAAGACTTCAGAGACACCGCATACCAATGCACCCAGAGCCCAATATGCATTTGTATGGGGCCAGATCAGAACATTGTGACGCCCCGGTTTCTCATCATTGAAGCGTCTAAAATGAGGCCAGACCAACGGCAGGCCATAGGGCTGATTGTGAAAATGTGTTAGTATCGACTGTCCTTGTTCCGCTGTAGTCAGACCAAAAAGCAGAGACAGGGCCAACCCAGAACCATCCTGATGTGGAGTCAACTCACCGCGTTCCGCACCAACTCCGTGGACGAAATATCCGAACCGTCCTTCTTCCGGCATCCATAGATGCTCTGTTGTTGCAGCGCGAAGGGCTTCAGCATACTGCCGCAAGGCGTTCAACTCTTCCTGCGGCCGCCCTAGTACTTGCCCCATGGTTGCAGTTGCCTGATACGCAGCAAAATAGACGGCCTGTATGCTCAATGCCATCAGCGCATGACATCCGGGAAATGCCTGGGCGCTATGCTTACCCTTCTGGAAAGGATCATCTTGCGGTGGAGCCGGATAACCGGCAATCCCGTCTTGCATATGCGCAAGCCCACGAAAAAGTCCGTATTCTGTATCGAAGTATTCCTTGCGGTGGTTCACAAGAGTTACCGAAGCAACTCGATAAGCATCTTCCAAGAATGCCTGATCGCCAGTAATACGCCAATGCTCTAATGCGCCTGCACACCAAATCACACGGTCCCACCACTGTCCGCCGACAACATCGCCATCCAAGACATGCCGTAGCGTGTTCTCGGCAATGCCAGGAGAGAGCAAACTGCCCGCCATCATGCAATTCAGAGTGGCATCCCGAGTCCAGGGCCGTTCATAGTCTTGGCCCGCTCGAAAAACATGATCACCCTTATGCCATACCGTATTGATCGTCGTCAGGTTCGCTACTGCATCCGCATAGACCACAGCGACTTCGGCCCAATCCGGATTTTCAACCACCAACGTTGGAGGCGTAAAGATTAGATCATTTGTGTAATGTTCATCGTCTGAGGAATGCATCATCGATATCACTTTCTGTTGAAAAAGGATTGTGTGTTTGATTGATAAGAAATCGCTTTTCAGGCGGCACGGGCACCCGCCCGCCTGCCTGTGCGTGTCCGCACGCATACAGGCAGGAACCGGTCTGAATGACCGCTTTCATTAGTAAAATCTAGCCGAAACGGGCTGGTGATGTCAAGTCCGACGTCAAACACGCTTCGATCGTATTCAAACGGTACGCAAAACGACTTCTCGTGACGAACGACTTGACTTCTCGTGCGAACTTCTCGTGCAGAACTTCTCGTGAACTTCTCGTGCATTCGACACAGCAATTCATTGATGCTGTTAATTTTACGCATAAT
>CAZIXB010000163.1:0-3404 GCA_964543205.1 uncultured Victivallales bacterium | reverse complement strand
GCCGTCGCAGTGGCACTATCCGCGCTCGCAGCAGGAATTCTGTGAGATATGCGGGCTAATTGAGCGTCTCTCGTTGGTGTAAGTGTTACACCTGCGATACGCTTGGCGCAGAGTAATGAGATGGCAGAGCGCCGAAATGTTGAATTGTCCTAATCTTCATTGTCCCCCTGTGGATTCACGGCAGGTAACGTATGCCCACAGTCAACTTGTAGTCTTCCTCCACGGGCCAATCCTGCTCCAGTGGCAGGCGCAGGCTGGCCTCGCAGGCCCAGCGGCGCGCTTCGTAGAGAATGCCGGCCGCTATGTCTAAACGGGAATCCCCCTCGTCTGAGACCTGATTCAGACTTTCGAGCATGGTGTACCAGGCTCCACGCGTATCAGTTGCGAACTCAGCCGGAGCCAGACGATAAAGGTGAGACGCGTTGACCGTGAATCGGTCTGGATCACCTCCGTATTCTTCCCATTTCAACTCAGCGTTAATTCCATGACGATTCAAAATAGCCGTGGATGCCAGCGCACACCGGGGATAGGTGTCCATGCCGGTTGTCGTGTCCATGTTCCCCGGTACCGTGATCCCGGCGAACGCAGATGTCATCCAGGTATTCAGCGGGCCAAGATCTTTCTTGAATAGGCGGTACTTGATTTGGAAAACCGACCAGAGCAACCCGGTTTCATCATGGTCGCGGGCAGAGAGACTGCTGAACTCTGCTTCGGCGAGCATGGCAAGGTTTGGATGGATTCCGTACACAAGCTTAACCATGGCGGCCAGTTGCTCAGTCTCGCTTTCGTTTTCCTCGTATTCGGATGAAGAAACCAAAAGGCGGGAATAAAACTGCCCCCCACCCGGGTGCGTCGCCGCATCCATATAGGTTGGTTCCTGTGCTACGGCGGCAACCGTCGAAAGAAGCAGCGCAAAAACAGGAAATAAAACGAGGCATTTCACTGGCCAGAGCCCAGAGGCTTGAGCGCTTTAAGGGTAAAGCCGGCATTCTTGACGGCGCCAGCCAGATCAGCAGATGTCACCGAATGGTCTTTGACCAGGCGGACCGTGACAGCTCCCGTCTTGAGATCAATGCTCGATCCCTCGACGCCGTTAACATCTGCAAGTTGTCCATCGAGATTATTGGAGCACAAAGGACAGCTTAGACCATGTACGGTCAACACCACCTCGCGAGAAGACGACAGGTCTGTATTCTCGAGGGAATTTGTGCCTCCAACGCCATCGTTTGTTGCGCACCCTGAAGCAATGGCCACGGCCAGGATCATGCCATACAATGCCTTGTTCATACGTATTCTCCTTTTCTATTTTCTTAATCGTAATTCTAACCGGTTTTGGGGTCAAAGTCGATTACGATTAAGATTAAGAAAATACATGTAGTCCGCATATCTCACTGAATTTCGTAGCTGTCAGCCGCCATCCGGTCCTTTGTATGCCTTGGCGGCCCTGGTGTTTTTTTGTTCGTCGCATGAGCCTTACCTTGGCTGCTTGAGCCGGAGTTCATGCGAACGGGCAGTTATTGGAGTCTGTTCAGGCATTTTCGAGCGGGAAGCTGCTTCCGCATTGGCGAAGGTCGTGTCGAAATGAGAGGAAGGCGACACCTCGTCAAGGTGAATACCCACCGATTGAATCAATGGGCATGCGCGGGATTCGAGAATTGTGATCCTGACTTTTGATGACGCTATTCTTGGTATCCTGTCGAGTTTACGCCTTCCTATGGTATAGCCTTTGTCATTGGCGCATTTCCATTGCGCAGCCTGCTCGTCCCAGTAATCGATTCTGTAACGCGCAATACGCTGTCCCAGGCGAATGGGTTCTTCAATTCGAATCACGTTAAAATCCTTCGGCTGGCCAAGGTCAATAACCAGCTCTGCGCTTGTGATGCAGTCATCGGTTGCCCAGTATGTAGAGTTATCGCCATCGACCACCTTGTCGGCGGAAAAGCGCGCTTCGTCTCCCCTTACCTTACTCGATGAAACGCTGACTTCTGGCAAACGAGCCAGGTCGAGCTCATAGATCTGACGTATTGCAGCGGCATACTCATGGAGCCGATGCGCTGTGGCCGAATTGAACTTCCCATTGCGATCAGGAGCTATATTCATAAGGAAGACAGACCCTCGGCCGACGGAGGTATAGTAGAAGTTCATTAGCGTGGGAATATCAAGCGGCAATGTGTCGGCCCAGAACCAACGACCAACCATGGAGGTGTCCGCCTCAACTGGAAACCAGATCGGGGTCTCATCACCGGTATTGCCTGGTTCAGGATATACACACCAGTTTGCCAGCCTCGCGCAAGCCATTTCATTGCCCACCCAACGCACATCAGAACTGACCGGTCGGACTCGTGGGCCCTCCTTGATGATCGCCTCCGGTTGCAAGGAGCGCACTAACTGAATGATCTCGTCCCAGTTCGGCACATTTGCGTTGTTGCCGTCGAACCACATCTCGTAGATCTCACCGTAGTTGGAGAGGAGTTCCCGTAATTGTTGACGATAAAGCGAGCCATATTCCTCCAGGTTGACTCTGGAGTCCATGTTGCGATCCCATGGCGAGCAATAAATTCCAAATTTGAGCCCATACTTTCGACAAGCGGAAGCCAGATCCCGAACCACATCGCCCTTTCCATGACGCCAACCGCATGATGCTACGCTGTGTCTGGTCGTTTGGGTCGGCCATAGGCAAAAACCATCGTGATGCTTGGCAGTAAGCACAATTCCTTTGAATCCTGCTGTCTTGCTTTCTCGTGCCCATTGTTCACAATCAAGATCCGCGGGCATGAATAGATGAGGATCTTCGGCCCCTGTTCCTGTTGAGAGTCCGGTGAATGTGTTCATTCCGAAATGAATGAAAACTGTTAAGTCATCTTCATGCCATGTCAGGTGCCGCTTGCTTGGCAACGGCAGTAATGGGGGCGGTTCTCTATCCATGTTATTGTCCTTCATGTTAGCCCGATATCTCACAAAATTCCTGCTGCGAACGCGGATAGCACCACTGCGACGGGACGAATTGGCAAAACGCCAGATTGCAGTATGCCTATACGGCTACTCCGGCGTTTTAGCAATTGGCGCCCCACGCAGCAGCGCTCTTTACGCTCTCGCTACGAAATTCCGTGAGATATGCGGCCTAGTGATATACAGGCGATCATTCTGTTCCTTCCTATCTTGCTGTTATTTGTTTGTCAAGGCAAGGAAGGATCCGTTGCAATCATGGCTTTAACCTGATCCACTAGCCCGCATATCTCACACTCCTCCGGCAGAAACAATTGATAGCGCCATTATTGCAAGCCCAAATCGTTTTACCCGATCTTGCGGTGTGTTCACACAGCTTCGTCCGGTTAAACCGATTTTGCCCTGCACTAACAGCGCTCTGAACCGTTTCTGCTCGAAAAAGTGTGAGATATGCGGGC
>CAZIXB010000162.1:0-3407 GCA_964543205.1 uncultured Victivallales bacterium | reverse complement strand
GATAGTAGGAACTGGTTTGCAGGGGATTGTTGACGTGAAGGAGGTGGAGGTGTGAAGAAGAAGAAGACTGAGAAACTCAAGTTGCTTGATGATCTGCCCTTTAATCTTGAAAACGGCAAGGATCTACTTTCTTACGAGCCATATGTGAAAATTTTGAAGGAAACATTTGAAGCGCTTTCTGCAGGCAGTAGCGTTGGCTTTTTTGGTAAATGGGGTCAGGGCAAAAGCTCTGTTGTCAACATGCTCAACAACAAACCACCAGAAGCAACAAAGGTTGTAATCTTCAACGCTTGGCAGTCGCAAGGGAACTCCGTTAGGCGTCAAATGTTGCTTTCGCTCGCAGACGGACTGAACTCATCAAAGCTGAAGGATCTAAAAAAGTTCTTTGGTTTGAAAGCAACCTTTACACCACATTCCGACAAATGTCAGCCTGGCATACCTTGGAAAGATCTTTGGGATGACATTAAGAAGGATTGTGTGCTCCGCTGGAGCCTAATTCTTAGCATTGGTTTATTTTTGGCTTCAATCCTATCCTTCTGGAAGGCTTCAGTTTTTCCCGACAGAGAGACCTATTATCTTGCATGGGCAACAAGCTTCTTTTTCCCTTCCTTAGTACCTGTAGCTGCTCTTTTGGTTAGTAAGTGGAGCAAGAAATACACGATAGAACTTCGGAGCGGCCAACAAGGATCTGATAGCCTCCGACTTAAATATCCGGAACAGTTCCAGGATGAATTCAAGGATCAAGTTTCTTCATATCTGAATAATCATAAGGAATATAGGCGCGTGCTTCTCGTGGTCGATGATTTAGATCGCTGCGACTGCAATACCGTCACGGAAGCACTTGCAGCTATCAGGCAGTTTGCAGCCAAAGATGGCAATGCGGTTGACTGTCAGTTCCTTCTCCCCTGTGATGAGAAACAGGTAGCTCTTGCCCTTGAATCAGCCGGGCATGATGCAGGGAGAGAGGGAGCACGTTACCACGACTATCGGAACGAAGAACTTCTGCGCAAGTTCTTTGATGTTGTGGTGCGGATGGATGCACCGTTACATCAGGATATGGTTGGGTATGCGGAGAAATTGGTCAATGAAAACGAACTTGCGCTCCCGCTCCCTGATGCTCGGGAACTTATTGCCCTTGCCGGTGCAAGGGATCCGCGAGAAGTAAAGAAACTTTTGAATTCATTGATTATCGCCAAAGCTAAATTGCAACACAGTATTGATCTTCTTCCAAAAGATGCAACCATGCTTGACCAGTTATCAGAGACTGTAAGATTCCTGGTTGTTCTCAGAGAGAAATACCCTGTTGCCTATGAGGCCCTGGGAAAGGATCCTTCGCTGCTCAGATCAAAGTTCGAATTGCCTGAGGAGAAAAAAGAAGATCCTTGGTTCGTAAGCCAGTGTAAGGCAGCCCAGGATCTACTGAACCTTCAACCAATCTCAATTCCAACAGCAAACATATTGCTTTATGGGCGCCTTGATGAACAAATACGCGAGGTTGGGGCTGCTGGTTGGCTCATGCAAGCAATTCAAGATGACAGGCCCAATGCTCTTACTGAAGTGATGAAGAAAGTCACAGAAGATGAAATTGGCGCGGTGACTAAATGGCTGGCGAGCAAATCTCGTCAGGTCAAAGCCCTTGCCGATGCTCGCAGAATGTTGCTTCACGTTCTTGATTATGGCCATGAAAATGCCGAAGAAGGAATTCCGTTAGTCGAGGATTGCATTAGATCTCTGCTCTCGGCTCGTTCTATAGAGATGGCAAATGTCATAGAAGGTGTTGGTGATATTCAAGGATTAAGAGACGTCTTGCCCAGGACTGATAGGGACATTGCTGCTAAGATTCTTTCTGCCACGTATGAAGCGTTTGCCAGAAAGGAATTCAAGGACAATGCGCTGCTAAACGTTTTGCTCAATACGGCACGCCTAAGTGATGTCCCAACACGTGAAAGAATGTGTGAGTGGATGATTGATCAAATCAGAACTGACAATGGAATTCCTGGTTTTGTCCTCCGGTTGGAGAAGCAGCTGGATTTAGACAGCAAGGCATATCTCTCTGGTGTATTCCCCAAAGTTGCTCAGGTTATGTCAGAACTCACAGATTGGGGCCTTGGAGATGAAGCATTAGAGAACGAATCACCTTCTGGCAATCCGGTGGGAACACTTCTGTTGATGTTTGTTGGTGACAAGCCTATGAAAGCAGAATGCACTGATGTGTTGTTGAAAAACCAAGATCTTCTTGACAATTCGATGCCGACAAGAGGGCACCATAAGCAAGAAGTAGAACGGCTCTGGGAAACAGTTGGTTCGCTCTTGCAGCGTGTTGATGAAATTAGGGCAGAATGGGCCGAAATCCTCCGTAATTGGATGCGAAAAAGAGAAGATGCATCGGAGATAGGGATGTTTTTGAAGGGGATTTGGCCAATAATGCCCCGTATTCCTAACGGGGAAAGAGGTAAATTCGTCTCCATAATTGTAGAAAAATGCATTCGTGGCTCTGTAGACGAAACAGTTCTTGTCATTCCTTCAAAAAAGACACTTGATGAAGAATCGAAAGAAGAGTGGCAGGCTTTGTTGTGCGAGCTTGTTGAAGAGATTACCAGCTATGGCCAACCTGCGAGAGATTTGGGCCCGAAAGATATCCATCTGCTCGAAGAGATTGTGAAGGCGGACTGGTATTGTGACGAGGAAGCAGATGAAGCATTGGCTAAGACAGTAAAAGCAGACAAGAGCAACAGAGACTGGACCGATGTTTTGGTTGCCCTTGGCCGCAGGTTTTCCAGAACGGAGGAAGCTATACGTGATTCAGTTGTCGACAACAGGATGATTGAATTAAATGTTGAGTTGGGCTTGAAAACGGCTTGGAAAACCGAAATCGGGGTGGCTTCAGCAAACTCTCTGGGAGTAGCCTTGGTCCAACATTGGCGAGACTTTACAAACAAACATGTGGAAGAGCTGTTTCAGCGAAAGAAAGCGGATCAAATCATAGACACTGGCATCAAGGAATTACGTAAGGAAAAATATGATTCAGACTGGTTGCATAATGACGATGATCTGTTATGCCTCCTAGCGGAAAAGCTAGAAGAATACAAGAAGATCGAGCTTGTCGCTGAATTCTCTGAAGTTTTGGCAAAACTCTCTCATTCACCGAGTTGGGAGCATGTACATACCGCCGCCAAGGTTGCAAGACGCCTACCGCGAGTGAGTCCAGCCCTGCATACCAGGCTTTCCAGCTACTTTAAGGAAAACCGTGAACGATGGCGTAGTGAGGAATTCAAACAAGTCTTTGATGACTTCAAAGCTGCGTGTTCAGTGAAGACAATAGATGAAAGAGATAATCACCAATGACAGAAGATGAAGCCAGATTGGCGATAATTGAAACTGCGCTGCAGGGGTTTTGTGATGAGTTT
>CAZIXB010000161.1:0-3422 GCA_964543205.1 uncultured Victivallales bacterium | reverse complement strand
CAGTAGTGCTATCCGCGCTCGCAGCAGGAATTCTGTGAGATATGCGGGTTAGGGTCTGAACTCGTAAGTTCTGCGCGTTCATGTCAAGCCGTAGTCCCGACTCAGTGGCGGAGGTCGGGACGAAGGAACATCCAGCATCCAGCATCCAGCATCCAGCATCCAGCATCCAGCATCCAGAAACCAGCATCCAGCAACCAGCCGGCTGCCGTTGTGGTTGCGGCCGAAGGCCGCGTTAGGGCATGAAGCAATATCAATTCTAAACTGGAGCTAACATCAATCTAACATGAATGTGGAATATATGATACGCGGGAGATTTGGAAGTTTGTTTTCGAGTTTCCAAAGTAAGTTGTCGCAATTTGAAGAGCCAATCAGGGTCAAGGATAGTTGCTTAATTTTAGCGAGGAATGTATGATGAAACTGGTCAGGGATTATTCAACAGTTAAACAAGACGTAGCGTTTGATAGCAAGAGCGCTGGAGGTGAAGTCATGGCCAGGGAACGCATACTAGTTGTTGAAGATGAAGAAGATATTCAGGAATTAATGAGCTATAATCTGGGCAAAGAGGGTTACGATGTCATATGCGCAGATGACGGCGAAAGCGCCTTGAAGAAGGTAAAATCTAAAAAGCCCAACCTGATAATACTTGACTTGATGCTTCCCGGAATTGACGGGCTCAGTGTGTGCAAACAACTGCGGGCGGATACAGATACACGGGACATTCCTGTGGTAATGTTAACCGCCAAAGGGGAAGAGGCCGACGTGGTAAGCGGTCTTGAAGTCGGAGCCGACGATTATGTTACCAAGCCGTTCAGTCCCCGCGTACTTCTTGCGAGGATCAGGGCTGTGCTTCGCCGCAAAGAGGTGGCGGCGCCTGATGACGGATCGGTGATAAGGAGGGGCGACATTGAAATAGACCCCGTTCGCCACCGGGCGCTTCTAAAAGATCAGCCGCTCGACCTGACATTTACAGAATTCCGTGTTCTCGAATTCCTTGCGCGGCGTCCGGGTATTGTTTTCAATCGTTACCAGATAGTCGACGCTGTTCGAGGCGAGGATTATCCTGTGACGGATCGGTCTGTGGATGTTCAGATAGTGGGATTGCGCAAGAAGCTGAAGAATTGTTCACACTATATAGAAACCGTTCGAGGCGTCGGGTACAGGTTTAAGGAATATATCTGAACGCGACGCCAGCATAAACTGGATCCGGAATTAGAAACGTGCAACGCAAAAAGCTTTTATGGCAGATATATCCCTCTTATCTTCTTGTAATCCTGATTTCTCTTCTCGTAGTGGCCTGGTATGCGTTCCGTTCGGTAGAGAACTTATACCTCGATTATATTCGCAACGACTTGTGGAAGAACGCAAAGCTTGCTGCAGGAGAATTGCTGGAAGAGCCGGAGCCCATGACCACGGAGACTGCTCGGAAAGTGTGTCGCGACCTTGGCCGGCTGGATGGGATCCGCTTTACGGTGGCCTTGCCGTCCGGCAGAGTGATTGGAGATTCTGATGACCCGGAAGCTACAATTCGCGATATAGGCGCGGGCTTGGAGATTATAAAAGCTTTAGAAGGCCTGGCTTCCGCGGATATCCGGCGCGATAGCCGTTCTGGCGATGAAATCATGTATCTGGGCTATCCTATTGAACATGAAGGCGTTGTTGTTGGGGCTGTTCGCGTTTCGTTGTCGTTAGCTCCGGTTAATGAAGCCATTGGAGCCGCCTACCGCAGGATAGGTTTTGCGGCGGTATTTGTTATTCTGCTTGCGGCCGCTGTGGTGCTGGCGGTTTCCCACAGAATAACCCGGCCTCTGGGAAGGATCACCGAAGGCGCAGAACGTTTTGCATCGGGCGATCTGGATGTCAGGTTGGATGTTCCGAGTTGCGAAGAAATGGCCAGGCTTGCCACAGCTATGAACAATATGGGCAAGTCGCTGGACGAAATGATCAGAACCGAAAGGCAGCAGCGTAAGCAACAGGCAGCGGTGTTGTCCAGCATGCAAGAAGGCGTAATAGCAATAGACGAGAATGAACTCATCCTTCACACAAATGCCGCGGCAGCAAGGCTTTTGGGTTTGGAACAGTGCAGCGCCCAAGGACGAAGCCTCCAGGAAGTAGCCCGTATTCCCAAATTGCAGGACTTTGCAAGGAAAGCTTTGTCCAGCAACGAACCTGTAGAAAGCGAAATATCATTTGAAGACGAAGGGGAAGGCGGGAAGATCATTCAGGCACATGGCACGGTTATGGTTGAACCTGATGGCATGCGTATAGGGGCCCTCATGGTGCTTAATGATGTTTCGCAGCTAAAAAGGCTCGAGAGGCTTCGACATGATTTTGTCGCAAATGTTTCCCATGAACTGAAGACGCCGATAACCACGATCAAAGGTTTTGTCGAGACCATTATTGAAAATCCGGAAACAAACCAGGAAAAACAGAAGCATTTTCTTGGCATTATTGAAAAGCAGGCAAACAGGCTTGATTTGCTGATAAAAGACATTCTTAGTTTGTCGCGGATTGAACATGAAAAAAACGAGGCGCTCGTCGAGTTGCGCAGGCAGCGTTTGGCCGGAGTTGTTCGAGAGGCCATAGAAATATGCTCGGAAAAAGCGGCGGCAAAAAAAGCTGTTGTGACGCTTGACTGTGACAAGGACATAGAAGCGTTGATAAATCCGGCTTTGTTGGAACAGGCTCTTGTCAACCTTATTGATAACGCTGTCAAGTATGGCGACGAGGGAGTTCATGTTATGGTCAGGTTAAGCAAAAAAGAAGTTGAAACGCTCATCTCTGTTGCCGACACCGGACCAGGAATAGAAAAGAGGCACTTGGATCGTCTTTTTGAGCGTTTCTATCGAATCGACAAAGGACGCAGCAGACAGATGGGGGGGACCGGTCTGGGATTGTCCATTGTCAAGCACATTGCCACGGCACACAACGGGAGAGTGGAAGTCGTTAGCCGCCCGGGCCAGGGGACAACATTTACTATGTACCTGAATGCCTGATGATTGCAAGGGAAACTGACAGTACAGCCTGGGGGAGTCTAACCCGAAGTTCTAACGCTATTTGAGCCCCTGCAACGCTGTTCAATCCTGAAAACAGAGAGGTCTCTGATGATTCGAGGAGTTGCTCTCGGCCACCGAATCAGGCCACCCAAAGCTTGCCTGACAGGTCGCGCGGCGCACGAATACTCCCATGACTGCCAAGGAAATCGGCTTACGCGCCGGTAAGATCATCAATTTCCACATAGTGATGTGAGCCCAGTAGACCTGCATACGCAAATGCACGTAACGTGTTGCCGTGCAATTGAGTGCGCGCCATTTTAGCCCGCATATCTCACGGAATTTCGTAGCGAGAGCGTGGAGAGCGCTGCTGCGGGGGCGCAAATTGGTAAAACGCCGGAGCAGCCGTATAGACATACTGCAATCTGGCGT
>CAZIXB010000160.1:0-3454 GCA_964543205.1 uncultured Victivallales bacterium | reverse complement strand
AAACGCCGGAGCAGCCGTATAGACATACTGCAATCTGGCGTTTTGCCAATTCGTGCCCTCACAGTGCCGCTATCCGCGCTCGCAGCAGGAATTTTGTGAGATATGCGGGTTAATCGCATATGCGGGATGGCGCAGGCATGTGTGCTTTGCATAGAACCAGATGGATGACTGACCGGAATTGCATTGTTGTCAGTTATCCCCGAACTCGGAAAACAGTTTGCCGTCTGCTGTTACACTGGCAGCGAACAGGAAACCGGAATTAGGATAGTCTTTGAGTTCCTGTTTGCTCAGCTTCTGGCTGGCGGTTGTTATATAGAGCGTTTTCAGGTCAGGCCCCCCGAAACTGCATGATGTAACGTTTTTGGCGCCCGGGATTTTTACAGTTTCAAGCACTTTGCCGGTTTTGGGATCCCAGCGCCGCACACATCCCCCGCCGTAATGAGCAGCCCAGATTTTGTCATCAGCGTCTATTGTCATCCCGTCGACTCCGCCGCAGGCCTCGGCGATTTTGATGGCGCTTTTTCTGTTCGAGATTGACCCGGTTTCTATGTGATAATCAAATGAGTCAATACTTTGTGTCGGGGTGTCGGAGTAATACATGGTTTTTGAATCAGATGTCCAGACCAGGCCATTGGAAGTTTTTACGTTTTGAATCATCGGGTAAACCCGGTAGTCAGGGTCTATTCTATATAGAGTGCCCGGCTGCCTGGGGCGGCCCATTGACATTGTTCCAGCCCAGAGGCGGCCGGCAGGGTCGCATTTGGCGTCGTTGAATCTTGTATTATCCCGGTCGGATTCGACATCGGCGAGTTTCTCGGCCGCCCCTGTCTCAAAATTGACCGCGTAAATGCCGTTCTGCAGGCAGGCAATTATGCCGCCTTGGCTGGTGGTGACTACAGCTCCGACCATCTGGTCGAGTTTACATTCATGGTTTTTTGCTGTTGATGGATCAAACGCAAAGATTGTGCGTTCATTTATATCGACCCAGAAGAGGATGTTTCTTTTACCGTCCCAGAACGCGCTTTCTCCCAGGGATGTTCTTTTTCTTATAAGTGGTTCAGCTTCTATTGACATTTTCTGCTCTTTCTACTCTCTTGCAAGGGCAAGACGCAAAATCCGGCCCAGCAATATGTCGTAAGATATGCCGGCTTTTTGCGCTGCTTCTGCAAACTCGTCGCCCTGCGCAAGTTCAGGATTGCCGTTAGCTTCCACAATATACAGTTTTCCAGCGTCTGTCAGGCGGCAATCAAACCGGGCATACCCGTCCAGATTAAGCGAGCGGTAGGCCTTTTTACAGACATTCACAATTTTTCCCGTCATTTCCGCGGCGAGTCCTGTTGCGAAACCGTTAACGATGCCCCATTTTTCTCGATAATTTTCATCCCACTTGGCTTTGAAGGTTGCAAAACGAGGCATGCCTGCGGGCATGTTTCTGAATTCCATTTCCCGGACGGGGAAGGACTGTAGGCGTTTATTTCCCATGATGCTTATATAGAGTTCCTGTCCTTCGATATATTCTTCGGCAATAGCATTCATGTTCATGCTGTGGTGAATAAACCTTATCCGGTTTAACAGCTCTGTTTCATCTTTAACGTGAGACGCCATTGATATGCCGGTAGAAGCTTCTTCCCGGAGGGGTTTGACGATCAGGGGAAACTGTAATTTCAACGGTACACGTATCTTGTAGTTTTTACGAAAAGTATGAAACTGAGGTGTCTTGATTTTGTGGTAGGAAAGAACTTTTTTTGAAAGCGCCTTGTTGTTGCACACGATTAGTCCGTCAGCGTTGCAGCCTGTGTATGGAACGCGCATCAGCTCAAGGAATGCCGGGATGTTTTTGTCAAGATGGGCTTTTCCAGCAAACACTTCTGTTAGGTTGAAGACCACGTCCGGGCAGTTCTCAGAAAGTCTCTTATAAAGGGGGGCAACGTCATCGTGAATGCCCATGAATTCGACATTGTGACCCATTAGCGTGAGCGTCTCGATAACAGCGGCTTCTGTGAACCAGTCTTCCCGGGAAAATTCCTCGGAGTAATCATAATTGGCCGGATAATTTGCGCCGCTGTCAAAGATTACAAGAATTCGCATTTTCTTCATTTTTTGTTTTTTCTGAATGTGCCTGTATAGGTGTAATTCATAATCAGCGCTGTAACGTAAGCGGCAATCCGCAGAATTGCCTGTTCTTGGGGTAGATTGCAATACAGGCGAAGCTCGCGCGATCGCGTTGTGAGTTCTCTTAACAGTCGGTCAATAAAGTATTTTTTCTCGCCCGTGTAAAGAGAAACGGAATCAATCAGTTGTTTTCTGTAAGCGGCAAACACTGAATGGGCTTTATTGGCGTTGTCATTTTTTTCACGGTTGAACAGACCGTTAAGAAAAAAATCGTGAAAGTCGGGGTAATCTTCTGCGGAAAATTCCCGCTTGCGCTTATAATAATTCCTGAGTGTGCTTCGCAGTTTTGACGCTTCCCACATTTTTCTGCCTTTTTCTTTCAACGGAGGACGCCGCCCTATTTCCTTCATCACGTGATCAACGTATTCGAGTTTGTCGAGGGCCTTCCAGCCCTGGTAGCGTTTCCGCCAGTTTGATCCGGGTGTGAGCCAGACCGCGAAAGTCTCCGCAAAGTCCTCGTCAGGATGATACTGCGCATACCAGTCGTCGAGATGCCTGACGAACCGCTTGCTGTAAGGGCGGTATTTATACCTTTCCGGATATTCGAGCGAGAACGGTCCGAAAAGTTCGCGCCATTTTTTCCTGCGATAGAGCCTGTATGCGTAGTTGATGGTGTGGCCTGTTTCGTGCCTGAGCAGTTGCATACAGCTTTTTTTGTCTCCGCCTTCGACTTCAAGCATCATTTTGTGTTCAAGACTGGAAAGCCTGGGATGAGCAAGAAAAAAAGGGATGCCTATAACCGGTTCATCGTCAGGGCACATCCATTCGTCAGCCAGGAAACATTCTGGCTTGAAAGAAATGCCTTTGCAATCCAACTCCGCATAGAGTTGTTCGATTCGCGGCTGAAGCCGTGAGCCTTCGATCCTGACGCCGAGATCCTTGATCCTCATGTCAAGCAGCTCATCGTCTTTCATCCCTGAAAAAGGGAATGCGCTTGAACGTCTGTTGTTCATGAGCCTCTTTTCCTGTATGCCTTTGTGAAGAATTCTAGTGACATACCGCCGTGGTTGCAATACATAGTCATGCTGGATGCTGGATGCTGGATGCTGGATGCTGGTCTCTGGATGCTGGTTGCTGGTTGCTGGATGCTGGATGCTGGATGCTGGGGGCTGGTTGCTGGATGCTAGATACTAGATGCTGGATGCTGGTTGCGGGCTGGATTTTTTTCTCTCGGTTTAAACGTTAAAAGTTTGACACTAAGTCGTTTCAGGGTTTAGATTCTTTACCTAATGGCAAAAGAGAACAAGCAGATTCCGCAATCGGTGATACGGCGTCTCACGCG
>CAZIXB010000159.1:0-3470 GCA_964543205.1 uncultured Victivallales bacterium | reverse complement strand
AGCTACGGATTGAAGCCAGGGAGAAATTGGCGAAGGTAAGACCGAGAACTCTTGGCCAGGCCGGCAGAATTCCGGGAATCAGCCCTGCTGATATAGCTGTAATTTCGGTATTATTAAAATCCAAATTTGAAAGAGACTGAATGGCGAAATGGATATGCAGCCATTACCTTAACCCGCATATCTCACTACGAAATCCTGTGAGATATGCGTGTTACAGTGTGCCTGAGCGGCCATACACTCTGTTGAATTAGCTGTTGTTCTGCCTGCGAACTCCATCCTCGATTTGCAGCCGGACTTGCTGGGCTCGGATGCAGAATGCGCGCGATATTCAAGCTATCGAATTCTCTCAATGCAACTGTTGCCCGTTTCTCGGCAAATGCGCCGATGCCGACCACCCAGGAGGGTTGTAGAAGATTGACAATTTCTCGGAGATGCTGGTCGCAAATATCGTAGAGTCTTTTTCTTTCTTCTGAGGGAAGCTTGTCAGGAGTTCGGTTCTTTCCGCTTTCTTCTATGAAAAGCAAAGGGCAATAATTTTCCACAAAATGGCATTTAAAAAAATTATCCGGTGAGTTAAATTTCTCAGCAAAAAAAGACCATAGCCTGCGTCCGCTTACTTCTGAACGTTTACAGGAAAAGCCCATAACCGGTTTCTTAGGGTGTAGCATAGAAGGCTGGTATACTCTGCCGCTGACCCCTATCCATTCGCGTACGAGTGTGATCTCGCCGAAAGGGACACCAACCTGGGCCATGCCCCAGGGACCGGGATTCATGCCAAGAAAAAGGACTTTTTTCCTGTTTCCTCCCCATTTATTTACATATTGGCTGTATGGTTCCCATGCATACTGGAGCGGATTATAGACGCAGGTTATAACACGTTGCAGGGCAAGGCTGTCGGCGTCTTCCCGCAACGTTTTTGCCGCCAGAAGCATCGAATCGGCAATTTTGGAATTCTTTTTTGACATCTGCCTGGTCTCTTTAGAATTAAAGTCAAAGGGGAGGTTTTAGCCCGCATATCTCACACTTTACGAAGCTATGTTAACACACCGCAAAATCGGGTAAAACGATTTGGGCTTGCAATAATGGCGCTATCAATTGTTTCTGCCGGCCCTGGCACGCTGTAGAAGGCTTTGTCGGCAGGGGCTTCAGGTTTCCAGTCCAGGGCATCGCCATTGAGAGGGAGGGCAAGCCCGTTGCCAGCGCTGTCCACCAGGTCCGTTACTCCGGCCGATTCTTCAAACCGATAATATGCCTCCGGACCATCAGCCATCACCGCATCAGTATATCCGGGGAAACTACGCGCAGCAACAAGCACAAAAAGTGAAACCAAACAAAATGACTGTCTTTCCCATAAAAAACCTTTTTCAAAAGCGGACAGCAATGCGGGGCCGCTGATTTTTACTATCTTGTTCATCATTTTATCTCCGTCAACGCTGCGATTGACGCGCCCTTGGAATCGCGCCGTCTCCGGCGCGAACTGTGGCGCTCTCGGTTCTTCCGAAGAACGTCTTCGGAAGAGACTGTGGCGCAACGGGTTGTGCCATCTCTAGCGGATTTCGAGAATCGTTGACACGGCTTGGCAGACTTCGTCGAGTTCGTCTGTCGAGATTGTCTCAATTCTGGACTTGAGGCGGTGCTTTGCAACGGCTCGAATCTGATCGACGATTGCTACCACAGCCTCGCCCTGACATGTGACAGGCACGGTGATGGGGGGATGGGGATTGCCCGCTGTTGATATAGGGACAACAACAACCGTGCGCCGCAGGCGATTGATTGTATCGTGCGTTAGCACAATGCATGGCCGTGTCTTCTTGATTTCGGATCCCTGCGTTGGGTCGAGACTAATCCACCAAACATCGCCTCGTTTGATGGTTGTGGTCGTCATTCTTCAATCCCGTCTTCGAAAGATTGCCATTCGTCAATTTCGTGTGCCAGTGCGCGGTCATGGTTCGCGGCTCGGCAAGTTGCAGCGAGGGAACTGTCACGTTCTGATAATTCTTGTTCTAGTAGACGGGTAACAAGACGCGACCGCTGGCGGGCGGGTACGGCAGCCTGGAACCGGTGCGCCACCACATCAGGTATGGATAGTGTCATTCTCATGACATTAGAGTATGTCTTATGACTTATGCTGTCAACCTCTTTTTGATCGGGCAGAAGGTCAGCCCTCTGCGGCGGCGGTCACACAGCAGGGCATGGTTCGGATTATCTTCACTCCTCAGGGCTACTCTCTATTGCGGCATCATAGGCTTCATGCTCGGATTCAGCGGCAATTTCAAGAAAACGTCGCCCCAAGACATTTATAGCCCAAGCGCCGGCAGGCGCCGTTAGAAAAACACTCAATACGGCTATCGCGAGGATCAGTTCCCCAGGGGTTGTGTCCATCCCTGCTGAACGCATGGCTAGGAGCGGAGCAGAACCAATGGCGGCTTGCACGGTGGCCTTCGGAGAGTAGGCTACCGCAACAAAACACCTCTCCCCTATGTTTAAGCGGCTGCCGATAAGACAAAGGCCGACACCTATGCTGCGAGCCAGAAGACCAAGACCTATTATAGCCGCTCCCATCAGGCCCGCTCGCCATGCGATTCCAATGTTAACCTGTGCGCCGACCATCGAGAACAGTATGATTTCCGCAAATACCCACGTTTTCGCCAATTTGGCTGAGAGTTCATGAGCCATATGTTCCCTTTTTTCCAAAATAATGAATCCGATGGCCATGGCGGAAACCAGACCGGCAAATGGCAGAACGCCTGATAAAATGTGTTGTAGTCGAACGAGAAGAATAGACAAGGCAATGACGATGAGAACCCTCTTTGTCGCACGGGGGTTGAATCGGTCGAACAACTTGTACAGGACGCTCCCGACGGCAATGCCCACAGCAATTCCTAAAATCAAAGAAAGCGGCACGCTGATGATTTGTGTTGCCAAATTGACTTGGTGGCCGACATAGACTCCAAGGATGGCTGTGTGCGCGACGATCACGTACACATCGTCAACCGATGCCGCGGCCATGATCATGGAGGGGATGTCTTTGGCTGCGCCCCGGCGTTCCTTCATGAACCGAATCATGGAAGGAACAACTACGGCGGGAGAAACAGCCGCAAGAACCGATCCCAAAACAGCCGATTCGAGCAAGCTTAAGCCTAGCAACCACGGCCCGCATACCGTGATGACCGCACCTTCAATTGTGGCAGGAATAAAAGCCAGGAGCAAAGCTCTGCCGCCGATACGATGAAGTGTCGAACGGCTTAACTCAAAGCCAACCCGCAGGAGGATCACGATAAGTGCGATTAGGCGTAAATCCGGCCCGATTGCAAGCAGGCCGGGATCGAGAAACTTTAGCGCGTACGGTCCAAGAATAACGCCTACAAGCAACATGCCGATAAGACCCGGAATGCGCATGCGTCGGAAGCACCAGTCAGCTATCAGGCACAATATGATGATTTCGGCGATACTTACGGCCATAATGTCAT
>CAZIXB010000158.1:0-3521 GCA_964543205.1 uncultured Victivallales bacterium | reverse complement strand
ATAGACATACTGCAATCTGGCGTTTTGTCAATTCGTGCCGTCGCAGTGGCGCTATTCGCTGGTAATTTGCGCGTAGGCGCTGTGGTTATGAATGCTCTCGAAGTTTTCGCTTTCCACCTGGCGCCATAGTATCCTGCGGTCGTTTTTGAGGCGCACTGAAATATCGCGGACCACATCCTCAGCAAATTTCGGGTTGTCATAAGCATGTTCTGTGACATACTTTTCATCTTCTCTCTTGAGCAGCGGATAAACCGGCGAACTGGCTTCCTCTTCGGCTATCTGGATCAGTTCCTCAAGCCAGACAAGTTTTCTGGCTCGTATTCGTATGGTAACTATTGATCGCTGATTATGCGCGCCGTATTTGCTGATTTCTCTTGAGCAGGGGCAGACGGTGGTTACCGGCACACGAGCTTCAACAACAAGGTCAAGTTTTCTCTCGCTATTAGCAGCATCAAGGGAAGCCTTGAAACAGCAGTCATAATCCATCATAGACGCGGCGCCCGATACCGGCGCGGTCTTCTTTATGAAATAAGGGAAACGCAATTCTATGTGGGCGGTCTTTGAATCAAACCTGTCGATCATTGCGTTCAGGATTGCGCCGATCTCGCGCACTGAAATATTGCCGTGGCATTGTTTGACTATTTCGACAAACCGCGACATGTGCGTGCCTTTAAAAGCGTGCGGAAGATCGACGAACATATTAACTGTTGCGATTGTGTGTTGCGACACATTGGCCTTGTCAAGAACCACTACAGGGTGCTTCAGATTCTTGATGCCGACTTTCTGTATCGGCATCTGGCGGACATCAGGCGTGTTCTGGACGTCTTTCATCTCAGTGTCTAAAACACCTTTCCCCGGTATAGACCATGGAAACATCAGCCTTGTTACAGGCTTCTATGCTTTCAAAATCGCGTATAGATCCGCCCGGCTGGAGTATGGCGCTAACGCCAGCGTCTATACCCACATCGACCCCGTCCCTGAAGGGAAAAAAAGCGTCTGATATCATGCAGCTTCCTTCAAGACCGCCTTTCTGTCGCTGAACTTCTTTGTCTATCTCTATCCTGGCGGAATCGTCGGCAAGGGCGTTATACGGTTTCCTGTGCTGAACCCAGCAAAGCCTGTCCGCGAGTTTCCTGTATGCCTTATCGCGGGCTATTTCGGCAACGCCTACGCGATCCTGTTCTCCGGTTCCGATTCCAACTGTAACCCCATCCTTCACATAAATCACCGAGTTGCTGGTAACGCCGGTCTCGACAAGCCATCCGAACATGAGATCAGCGTATTCCTTGTCGTCAGGAAGCCGGTTTATACGGTATTCTTTGCCTTTATAAGAAGCCCGGGCTGGAATCAGGTCTTCCTTTGAGCAGATGGCGGACATATAGGACCATTGTGCGACAAGTCCTCCGTCCATGAGCGCTTTCCAGTCCACAAATCTTTCCGCCTGGTAACCCTGAAGATTTGACATATTTGCTATTCTCATAATCCTCAGGTTTTTCCGCTCAGCCAGAATATCCATGACACCTTCTTCAAACTCCGGAGCCACAACAACTTCGGCGTAATTGCCGGCTATAAGTTCAGCGGTTTCTTTATCAACTGCCCTGTTAAGCGCAATGGCTCCGCCGAAAGCCGCGATTCTGTCGGCCATGTTGGCCCGATCATATGCCTGGGTCAGGGAATCGCCAATTGCAACGCCGCATGGATTGTTGTGCTTAACGATAACTGCGCATGGTTGTTCAGAGAAATTCTTCAATATGTTGAGCGCGCTGTCACAATCGGTAATATTTATCTTTCCGGGATGTTTGCCCGACTGCAAAAGCTCCACGTCTGAAACAAGGGGCTTGCCCGGCTGGATAAACTCGACTTCACCAAGGCACAGGTTTCCGTTTATCAGGCGGTAGAGCGCAGCTTCCTGTCCGGGATTTTCACCATACCGGAGACCTTGTCTTTTATCGGCTATTTTCCATGTCACTTTTTCGTAGACCAGGGTCTGGCGCTTATCTCCATCGACAAAAGCTATCTCAATCTTCGCTGGAAAATGGTCTGAAAGTATGTTTTTGTATGCGCTTTTGAGATCCTTAACAGTCATATAAACTCAGCCTTTCCTGTTTAATCATGCGCCGTGTTTTGCGCTTTGCACTGTATTGTGAAGCAGCATTGTGATCGTCATAGGCCCGACCCCGCCGGGAACGGGTGTGATAAGCGAAGCCTTTTCCTTAACTGATGCAAAATCCACATCTCCAACCAGGCGGTAGCCTTTTTCCCTGGACGAATCTTCGATACGGTTGACTCCCACGTCAATCACTACAGCGCCGGGCTTTATCATGTCCGCAGTTATAGTATTGGGACGTCCTGCAGCGGCAACAACAATATCAGCCTGGCTTGTATGCCTGGCAATATCCTTCGTTCCTGTATGGCAGACAGTTACAGTGCAATTGGAGTCCGGGGTCTTTCGTATAAGCAAGTTGGCCAGGGGTTTGCCTACAATATTGCTTCTACCGACAATTACCGCGTGAGCTCCCTCTGTCTGAACTCCGCTTCGGGAAAGCAGCTTTACAATTCCATGAGGCGTACAGGGCAGAAACGCATCCCCTCCCGTCAGCATCAGCCCGATATTGTATGGATGGAAACCGTCCACATCCTTGTCGGGCCGTATTGCTGTTATTATCCTGGATTCGTCCACGTGGTTGGGGAGGGGAAGCTGCACTAGTATACCGTGGATACGGTTGTCTTCGTTCATTCTGCCGATTATACCAAGAAGTTCTTCTTCGCTCGTGTCCTCGGAAAGGCGGTTGTCGTCAGAGTAAATACCGAGGTTTTCACATGCCTTCTCCTTTGCTCGAACATATGAGCTGGAGGCAGGGTCGTCTCCAACAAGAACGACTCCAAGACCGGGAACAACGCCGCGTTCTTTCATTGCCGCCACTTCCTGTCTGAGTTCCTCTCTGATTTGTCCAGATATTGCTTTGCCATCGATTATTCTGGCTGCCATTATGTCTCCTGTTGTCAGTCTCTTAAATTATCAAACTCGCATATTTTGAAAGTTCACAGAGTTTACAATGCAAGCCGCATCGAGGTCTTGAACTTTCATATCTTTTACCATATTGAGGCAAGTTGTGGAAATTGAGTTTTAAAGCCCAGCATTGTAAGGTAAAATCCACAACCTGTATAGATGCCGGCCAGCTCTTTAAGATTTTCCACGGGATCGTAGCCTTCTGGGTCGGTTATCTCATAACCGACACAGTCCGAAAGCAAACTTAGTTTTCTTGACATCCATGCTCCGACTACCACTGGAATTCCAAGTTCTTTGAGGGCCAGCACATTATCGTCTTTCCCTAATACCGGCTGCGTTGCTATGAATGATGCGCCGGCTTCTATTTTGCGGTCAAGCTTTTCACGCTCATGCTCCAGGGGTTCATACGGATTAAAGGCCACGCCGCAGCGGAATGTGTCAGGATAAGACTGCTTTATGTATTGCAGGAGTTCGACTGATGTTACGCATTCAACATCGCTGCCAATGTCGG
>CAZIXB010000157.1:0-3579 GCA_964543205.1 uncultured Victivallales bacterium | reverse complement strand
GTGTGATCAGATCACCCGCCACCGATGTGCCGGCTTTCCTGCAATTTTCCGGTTCCTTTGCGTTTACATAGGGAATTTGCGGACTGACTTTGAACGAAAGCGATTCTGCCTTGTCCGCGGTAAGCCGGATGACCAATACCCTGGCGGGGTAGCTGATAAAGTATTCACGGTTATAGCGGACACCGCCTGATTCATAGCTCACCGTTGCAATAGCGGCGCTGAGGTTCAGGGTCCGGCGATAGTCCCTGACATTTGCATGGTCGAAATGGAGATAGAGTTCTGCAAAATTGCTCAACCCGCCAAAGCTGTATGGTCCTTGCACATGCAGCGTCTTATCGGTGATCTGCACTCTTTCAGTATCTGTTCGACCAAATACATTCGCGCCTATGTAGCCATTTCCGATCGGATATGACCAATGTTCCCAATCCTTGTCGTAAGGATAGCCCCTTGCCTTGATCTGACTATAATCCGACCCCCGGTTCGGTGCCTGCTCATTTTCCCATAACTCATAAACTTCTGACACATCAACGCCCTCCCAAAACTCCGAATATCTCTTCATAGTATTTTCCTTTTAAAGTTTATCACAAAACTGTATTGGCATCGTAGCAAACTTTCACGCCTACCCCGCATATGGAGGCGCCCCCATCCGGCGGAAGAGAGCGGATAGAGACATGCAATTAATATATCCTGACTGAATGGATGCGTAAAGATATGCATTCGATTTGAGTCAGGTGAAAGGGTGACTGAAAAATAGATTGCGCGTTTTTGAAAATCTTTATTCACTAAAGCATTGAATGCCCTAGGAAGATAGAGCTAGCTAACCAAAACATGTATAAAGAAATAGATATAAGCTTTCCCGACACAATTAAACCATCAAGCTTCATATCTTTTCCATCGCAAGGTTTCTTATGAAATTATTGGATATAACTCGAATAGGGATCTTTTCGACCTGGGATCGACCGGCCTCCGGGATCACGAAGTATTCAGAACATCTTGTAAGCGAACTAAAAAGAAAAGGGATCCGCGTTTTTCATTATGATATTTCATCCCGCAACTATTTGAACCTGCTGGACAGAATCATCGACAACAATCTCGATCTTGTATGTTTGAACTATATCCAGAACTGGTATGTAGACGGACGCCAACAGGAGATTAAAACTTTTTTTGAAAAGTTGAATAAGGAAAGCATCCCGACAGTCGTGATTTCTCATGAAGAAGCGGATGCTTCGAAATCATTCCCTTATAATAAAGAATGGCGCTATCAGGACGATAACGACATACTTTCAGATGCCACTCAAATAATTGTCCACAAAAAGCCACAAATACTAAAATTACCCAGCGTAAACATTTTGCCTTTTCCCTGCCCTGCAAACACCAACAAAGCATATTCTCACAAAACCGCATTACGTATAAAGTACGGCTATCGCGACAATCAAAAAATTATTACCACGCACGGTGTGCTCGATGAACATCGCAAAAAAATATGCAAACTTCTTGAGTATTTTGTGCCGCAACTAAAAGCAGACAAACACATCTGTTTACAACTACTCACAGCAGAACCTGACTATTCCCCCGGCACAAAAGAGCAAATAAACATATTGATTAATGAAAACAAGCTTCATGATCAGATTACTTTCATCCCGGACTATCTTGCCGAAGATGAAAAAAACGAGCGGATATCCATATCAAACATTGCGTTTATCTGGTGCGATATCGAACAAAACTCAGCATCTTCAGCTCAAGCTCAGTTCCTGTCATGCCGGGTACCAATGGTTTTAAACGATAATATTCATTTTGATTTCTATGGTGGCGCCATCAGGGCTGCTAACAATTATGAAGACTTCACCAAGACAGTTATTAAGATGGCGCACAATGATAGCGAATTGAAACTGCACCGGAATAGACTGGAAAAAATCTATCAAAAGACAAACTGGCCTCATTCCGTAAACCGCTATGTAGATATCTTTAAAACCGCAAAAAATAAAATTGCCTATAAAAGTCATGTTGCGACATTAAATAGCAGTAAAACACTGCCTGAAATTCGTGACGCTGAATCCATATTAATTTGCGGTGAACGACAAATGTCTCTTCCTTTGCTATCAGTCGTCCTGCCAACATACAATCGACCAAAACTGATCAAGCACACAATCATGAGCGTTCTCAATCAAAATGATTTTGATGATTATGAATTTATTATTGTTGACGATCATCCAACGCGGCCATCAGAGGCCGAACAGACTATAAAATCGTTCAGTAGCAACAAAATATCTTATTATCGAAATCAAAATAATCTGGGAGGCGGGATGGTTGGAAACTGGAATCGCTGTCTTGAACTTGCCCGGGGCAAATGGATCACGATGATTCATGATGATGACGTTTATTATCCTGATTTTTTAAAGAGCATGCGTCCATTACTGAATAATGACAAATACGACCTGATCACCAATTATTGCCATCAAGGTAAAGAGCCGCCTCTAAACTATCCTGCTATTTCACAAAAAGAGCTTTTGATAAAGAAACTGCAACCTCTCAATTATGCATTCTACTGCATCAACATTCACTTGGGCACAATATTCAAGCGCGACAAGGCATTAAGTGCAGGCGGGTTCAATGAAAAATTTTTTCCCGTACATGATCATGAATTCTTTGCGCGTTACTGTCTCTATTACAATCGGTCTTACTACACAAATTTACATGTTGCGTTCTTCAGGCAAACCGTTGGGGTTAGCAACCAGGACCACATCAGAATACAAACTGTCGAAAAAGAAATTCAGTTAAGACGTTTGCTTTCCATTGCATTAGGATTTAAAGGATTTTACCCCGGTTTGATCAATATGGCCACAGACCACACATTGATTGATTGGTTTGAAAGGACTTCGAGCACACAAGAACCGATACGAACAGCGCGGACCCGATTCCGGAAGCATTATGGCATTCCCCACGCTTTTCGCAAAACATTTATTTCTAAACTTCTGACTGCAGCATTAGCAAGGTTTATTTCCAAAAATAATATGGTTGGAGCCATTCGAACAAACTATGCCGAATAGTGACAACATCACTTTTGCATGCAAATCTGACGGGGGAACAAACCACAAAATCTATACAACCCCATCTCACACATGAATTGTTTCTCAAGCGGCTCGCCTCGAGTCTCTGGCACAACACATCACGCCAGGATGATCTAACCTGCATATTTCACAAGTTTATGGTACTCAAGACTCAAGGCGCAGAAAATTGTGCTGCATGAATGTACTGCCAACTTGCTGTAACACAGAGGATTGGGTGCCGTAAACTCGCCTTCGGGCTGCGCCCGGCGACGTGTCACGCCGCAGGCCCGGCGAAGGCGGAAGCTACCTGAGCATAGACGGGTGAAGAATTCCCTGCATTCTTTCAAAACGTTTCTTTTGGTACAAACTGTGATAGATTTAAATCTTTTGCTTCTTACAATTTCTCGCGTCATTTTCCCTCATTTACAACCGCAGGAAATTCTTCATGAAATATGCGGGCTAGATCAGGCTAGCTCAATCCGCCGGGCGCCTTCACAGTGACCGGAACCCCGCAAACAGTCAGCTTCACCTT
>CAZIXB010000156.1:0-3599 GCA_964543205.1 uncultured Victivallales bacterium | reverse complement strand
GGCAATCAATGAGCTGCCCAAAAAGATATGTTTCTTTTTCATCTGAAGCCTTTGCCTATGTGTTTATTTGAAATAATTTACACTTGCGATGGATTTGCGCACATCAGTGTCAGCCTGATTTTTATTGTCGAAAAGCAGTACGAGGTTATTGAATACAGAGCAGCACAAACGCTTCCGTCGAAAAAATACCCTGTTTCTAAAATGGATGTAGCCCGCATATCTCACGGAATTTCGTAGCGAGAGCGTGGAGAGCGCTGCTGCGGGGGCGCAAATTGATAAGACGCCGGAGCAGCCGTATAGACATACTGCAATCTGGCGTTTTGCCAATTTGTGTCGTCGCAGTGGCGCTATTCGCGTTCGCAGCAGGAATTCTGTGAGATATGCGGGGTAGGGCTACCCCGCAGTTCGTAATTGTTTTTGGGCTGAAAGGTGTTGCGCCTTGAATTTGGCGGCAGGACGACTATTCCAGTTTTTCAGCAGGCAGACTGACTTTGGCGGTAGTTCCCCGTCCGGGTTCTGAATCAATCTCAAGCTTGCCGCCAAGTCCTTCAAGGCGTTCCCTGATGCTGAACAGTCCGAAGCCGCCTTGCTTTTCATGCGCGGCAACATGGTTGTACAGAACCGACGGGTCAAATCCGTTGCCCGTATCGCTGACTGCCAGTTCTATGCCTTCCTCGTTGCGGACAAGGAAAATGGTGATTTCACAAGGGCCTGCGTACTTGAGCGCGTTCATTACAAGCTCGCGGGCGCATTGAAAAAGCAGGCCCCTGACTGCGTCATTGAGGGGCTCGATGTTTCCTTCCTCAAGCACATGTATAGGCGTTCCGTCGAGTTCATGCTGCTTTTCCGCCAGGTTTTTGAGCGCGGGCGCGAGTCCAAGTTCATAGAGCAAAGTCGGCACCAGTCTGCCCATAAGGGTGCGGCATTCCTGTATTCCTTCGGACAGGAGGCGGCGGATGCCGTCGACCCTTTTCAGTTGGTCCTCAAAGCCTTCTGCTTCGAGTTTTGAACGCACGCCTCCCAGTCTGACGTTTGAGAGAGACAAGGTCTGAATTACTGTGTCATGTATTTGAGTGGCTACCCGTCGTCTCTCCTGTTCCTCGGTTCGGATAAGCCGGTCGGCCAGACCGCGCAGGCGCCTCTGATAATTCCGCGCGCGTTGTTCAAGGCGCTTTCTCCTGGTGACGTCGTTACCGACACAGAGAATCTCAATAACGTTTCCCCGCCCGTCCCTGATGGCCCGGTTTGACCAATGTATCCATACCCTGCTGCCGTCTTTGCGAATGCCCTCGTTTTCGTTGGAGCTGAAAAACTCCGGGTTGGCGGTTATCTGTTGCAGCATTTTTCTGAGGTCGCGGCCCTCTGAATCGATGTTGGGGGTTATCGTTCCAAGCACGTTTCTGCCCAAAACCTCTGTGCTTGTGTAACCGAAAAATCTCTGGGCATATTCGTTAAAGAAAGTAATCGTGTGGTCTGGAGTAATCCGCATTATGATGCTGTTTGCGCTTTGCACCAGTTCGCGGTATTCCCGTTCGCTTTTTATGAGTTGTCTGCGCGTTCTTACGCGTTCTGTGCTGTCTATAAGACAGAGAAGGAGACCCTCTGTGTCGCCCCGGTTGCCGTCCACGGGCCGGAGGCTCCAATCCCAATAGGAGATCTCATTCTCCGCGCCGTTGGCGTGTATGAAAGGCTTTTCGTATACCGCATAAGGTTCTCCAGTGTCGCGGACTTTTCGGAAAATCGCTTCGTTTTCCTCGTCTGGAAAAAGTTCAAAATGATTTTTGCCGTGAAAGTATTCGGGTGAATGCCCGATGCTCCTGGCGTAGGTCCGGTTTACCCTGCGGAAGTTGAAGCTCGTGTCGAGATAAGCAATGTGCATATGCGTATTGTCAAAAATCTGTTTAAGCAATTCGCTTGTGTTGTGCAGGGGCGTCACATCCTTGAGTGTTAAAACTGCTTTTGCGGGCGCGTTGCCTGTGGATTTGATGAATCTAACGGAAGGGCTCACGCTTATTGGTTTTGAATTCAGCGGTTGTATTACAATATGACGGGCCTCGGGCCGTAAGCCTTTTTGAATCTGTTCAAGGGCCCTCATTGCGGCTTCAAGTTCGTTTCCATGCATTACCCTGGGTATCAGCTCGCGTATATTCTGTCCTATGGCTTTGTCTTTTTTCAGGCCGGTCATCTTTTCGGCTGCCGGGTTGAGCGTTTCGATGGTTCCATCCAGATCCAGCAGAACAACTCCTTCTGCCATAGCATGGACGGTATTTATTGCCGACTGTGCCGCAACTGCGGTCTTTTCCTGGTCTTCAAGTTCTTTTCTTGAGGTTATATCGGCAACAATTCCCTGCACCCGCAGCAGCCGCCTGTTCTCATCAAAATAGCCGCAGCCGCTTTCTTCCAGCCATATGATTCTTCCGTCGGGACGCACATAACGGTATTCTGTTTCGTATTCGGGTTTTTCAGGTGTAAGTCTGTCAAGAATCTTTTGAAAAACGGCCTGGTCTTCAGGCAAGATTCTGTTGATGTGTTCTTTGCCTGCTGTTCTGCAGCAAGTTGCTGTGCTCTCATGCAGAATTGCCGGGCAGTTTTCGGAACGGTTAACCTCGTCGCTTACGGCATCCCATTCGAAGGTATAGACCTGCCCTGCAATCATGGCCTGTTTGAGCCGCTTTTCGCTGCGGTGTAAGGCCTCTTCCACGAGTTTAATCTCTCGAAGATCTATCCCTATGCCTATCATGGTGTCATCAGCGAGCCTGGCGTTGGCCCAGTTGCAAGGGATTGGCTCGCCGTTTTTTGCTGTTGTAATCAACTCGCGCCATTCAGAGCCGAGCGACTGCATAAATTCCGCTACTTCCTTCCGATAGTCCTTGTCGGGATAGACTTTGCTCATGAAGTCGCCTTCGTTGGCTTCTGCCGTGGTCCATCCCAGGACTTCTTCGGCGCGGCGGTTAAGCTTGAAGCTGTTCAGTCTTGCGTTCCATACCACCAGTAGCACGGGTACTGTGTCGAATACGGCCTCCAGCAGTTCGCGGTTATGGGCGATGTCCTGTTCCTCATTGGACAGGTTCTGGTCTGTTGGTGAATCGCTTAGTGTCAACAGGGCTTTTCCGGCAACTTTGAGAAAGGATATCTGCGGCTGGACTGTGATCTTTTTGTTGTTTTCAACCCGGATAAGTCCGGGCGGCCGGGTTGACCTGCCTTCTATAAAGTCCTGAAAGAGCTGTTTTGTGGTTTCGATGTCTTCGGTTTGAAACAAGGGCTCGGCAATATCGCCTATTTGCTTGCCGATCAACTCACTTTGGCCGCAGCCGATAAGTTCTATGGCCCGGGAATTTGCCGAAATTATGCCGCCCCCGGCGCTCAGGAGAAAAACCGGGTTTTCCATGGCCTCAATGATTGCCCGGGCGGTGTGATCTGCAGAGTTTTCGGATTTTCCGGAATCAGTGTTCATGTTTCTCCCCTGATCTCGTGAAACAAGGTTATAATCCGGACTGTTTACGCGCCGCAGACTGTTTTCCGGTAGTTACGGCATTCAGCCCGAGAGTCTGCTCCAGCGGTAGGGCTCGAACCTACAACCTAGTGGTTAACAGCCACCC
>CAZIXB010000155.1:0-3600 GCA_964543205.1 uncultured Victivallales bacterium | reverse complement strand
GCTATACTGGTTTGTCTCGGCAAAGAGACAGACGCATAGCCATTATCTGCGGATGCTTCATACGCTGATTGGGCGGGTGATTCACGGACGAGTTTACAGGTGGGCCTACATTTCGATAGTTCAAAGTCGGGCTACCGAAAGCAACAGGGCAGAGCTTGATAACTTTGCTGCTGAACTGAACCATAAAATAAAAAAACAAGCCATCCATTGGAAAGATGAGATCCAGTAACGTCATATGGGATTTACAGAGATTCGGTCTTGCTCCTTCTAAATGGAGAGCAAGAGTTTTCAGCCATGGGAGTCCGAAGATAATGTGCACATCCATGCCTAAAGCCGGGACTCACCTTTTAGAAAGACTGTTATGTCTGCATCCTTGTTTGTATCGCGCGCTGGTTCCAACTTTGCGTCTTTCTACACAAGATAGATACAGGCCGCTGAAGGTTCTAGAGAATCTCAAAAAAGGTCAGTTAATAGTTTCACACCTGCAATATAATGAGAACCTTAAAAATAGTATAGAGACACATCAGATAAAACATTTTCTGATAATCAGAGACCCAAGGGACGCGATTGTCTCAGACTTCTTCTTTATTCAGAAACTTCAACAGCATCATGCTCATGAAGAGCTATCTAAAGAACCCGACATCCATCATGCAATAGATAGACTAATTATGGGAATTCATTCCGACAGCCAACCACTGGACATAAAAATCAAAAGATATCAGGACTGGATCGCGCACGCGCATTTGATATATTTCGAAGATTTGATTGGATCCGGAATGATTATGCAATCACAAAGGGATACCGTGCAGAAGATTTTTAATTTCCTGAATTTGCCTCTGCGAGAGGACGGATTGAAGTCAATTATGGCGAGGCTGATATCACCAGACAGTCCCACGTATAGGAAAGGAGGCAGCGGTGAATGGCGGCAGTTTTTTTCACCAGAAAACAAAAGACTATTCAAGGAAGTTGCTGGAACCAAGTTGATAGAACTGGGATATGAGAAAGACATGAACTGGTAGGTTGATATTGACCCTATTGCAAGGCGCGGATCGTCGCGACGGGCAAAATCAACGCGACTTTTTGTGCGAATCAAAATAGCCTTCTTACACGGCTGTGATATTCGGGCAAGACGCCGTAAAACACTATTTTGGGATACGCTTCAGTGAAGCGATTACAGTTTCATATTTTTTCCCAATGTCATTATGATGTCGGACTAACCTGATCTATTCACGCGCCGATCGCTTGGCTTTTTTTCATGGATAAATCAGGCTAATCGGGACTACTGATTAATATGACCGGCTGTCGTGTTCAACATTTTTCTCGAAAAGTCCAATACAGGAGTGACCATGATATGGAAATAGTTTCTTAAAAAAACTAGTTTCCATTTTAATGCAAATCTTTGTGCCCAGACATGTCTCAATGAGCGAACTGAGCCCGGGCAAAATAGTGGCATCAAATGTCCAGTCGACGTGACGCAAGCTCGCATGGTTAATAGCTAAATTAAGAAGGGTTTCATGATCCCAGCCTTGGAGATGAAATTTGTTGACATTTAGATTGTCCGATCGTGGTTTCTTCCTGAAATAAGAGAGGTTGCGGAGATTTGGGACTGCAAGAATAACATATCGTTTTGATATACGTGTCAGATCGTTCAGAAAATTGATGGGACATTTGCAATGTTCGAGGACATGCAAACAACTGACTACATCGAATGACTGCGAAGCAATTCCCGACAGATATTTTCCCTTCTCAAGTCTCCATGTTTTCCCATATTTTCCAGAAGCCTCAACACAATTCGGATCCAGATCGCACCCATAAGGTTTCATGCCTAATTCCCGGGCAATCATTAACATTTCGCCTCTACCGCAGCCAACATCAAAAAGTGAGTACGAACTCGCATTTGTAGAGTGAGAAAAGAGAAGCTTTAAAGCCTCTTTTTTCCAAAGGTTTTCATAGAAATGAAACTTGTTGGTTTTTTCATCTATTTTGTATGGCAAATGAGCATTCATTTAAGATGAGTTCTTCAGTGACACAATTATTTTTGACGGAAAGTGCTAATCCGAATAGCCGATGGCATTCATTTAAAAGAATTCCGACAAACGCAATAGCCTCATGCTTTTGTGACGTTTTCTGCCTTTCTGCATACGCCCCTTGTATCCACAACGGCGGGGAGCCGTGCAGCCAGCTCATCATGATTCACCGCGTCATGGGCGGTTGCAATCAGGGCGATGTCGAAGTTTTCCCTCGTAATTTCCTTCCATTCGACGCTTTTCAGTCCGGCGAGGTCGGAGTGTTCCCTGGAGGGTTTTATAACCGGGCAGTAAGGATCATAATAAGAGACCTTTGCCCCGTACGAGAGAAGTTTTTTCCACAAAACGTATGAAGGGCTTTCCCGCTCGTCGTCCACGTTTTTCTTATATGCGAGCCCCACAATAAGAACACGGGAGTTTTTAAGGGCCCGGCCGTTATTGTTGAGAGCTATCATGGTTCTGCTGATCACGTAGTCCGGCATGTTCGTGTTTATTTCACCCGCAAGCTCTATAAAACGGGTGGAAGTTCCGCTTTCGCGGGCCTTCCATGTCAGATAAAAAGGATCAATAGGTATGCAGTGACCGCCCAGGCCGGGGCCGGGATAAAACGGCATGTAGCCGAACGGTTTTGTTTTTGCTGCTTCGATTACCTCCCAGATATCAATATTCATCTGATCAAAGATGATCTTCAATTCATTGACCAGCGCGATATTCACCGATCGGAAGATGTTTTCCATCAGCTTGGTTGCTTCGGCGGCGCGGCAGGTAGATACAGGCACAGTCCGGCAGATGATGCAATCGTACAGTGTCCGGGCTACCTCAAGAGAGTCGTTATCTATTCCTCCGACTACTTTTGGAATAGTAGACGTGGAGAAGTCTTTGTTGTTCGGATCTTCTCTTTCGGGTGAAAAGGAAACAAAGAAGTCATCTCCAGCTTTGAGCCCGCAGTTCCGTTCAATCTCCGGTACAAGAACTTCTTCGGTGGTTCCAGGGTACGTGGTGGATTCCAGCACAATAAGCTGGTTCTTGCGCACATGAGGGCTGATTTGCCGGGCAGTATTTACTACGTAGCTCAAGTCAGGGTCGCGGTGCATTGTCAAGGGAGTGGGAACGCATATCAGGATAGCTGAGCATTCGCTGATTCTTGTGAAATCCGTTGTAGTATCGGCTTTTGAATTATCCTTGATGTTGTGTGCAATAGCCGCTGCATTAATGTGGCGTATGTACGATTTACCTTCCTTGAGATTGTTTACTTTTGCTGCATCTACATCAAAGCCAATCACAGGAAAACGCGTTCCGGCAAACTCCAGCAGCAGCGGCAGGCCGACATATCCAAGGCCTATTACGCCGATCGTGGCTTCACGATTTTCAATTTTTTTTATCAGGTCTTGTTTCATGATGCAGGAGATTAGCCTTTCCCTTTGCAGAAATCAAGAGTTGTGTGGGGAGGTGGAAGAGAAACTGCAAAAGACGCTGAAGCATGCGAAAAAGGTTTTAGCCCGCATATCTCACAGGATTTCGCAGTGGCGCTATCCGCGCTCGCAACAGGAATTCTGTGAGATATGCGGGTTAG
>CAZIXB010000154.1:0-3614 GCA_964543205.1 uncultured Victivallales bacterium | reverse complement strand
ACACAGCTTTGTCCGGTTAAACCGATTTTGCCCCGCACTAACAGCGCTCTGAACCGTTTCGGCTCGAAAAAGTGTGAGATATGCAGGTTAAAGACGATGCCTGGATCAACCGTCATAGAGATAGTCTTTTTCGTGCCTGACATCATTAAGCACAAATAGCGTTTGCCCCGAGTAATCCGCTGTTTTATCTTTTATGTCAACAACATGGTCGTATTTGCACCTCAGCGCGTCTAGAATGCAGACCATTCTGTTCCATTGCCAAAGTCTCTTGGCAATGGGGTCCGAACGCATTGATGGACAATCTATCAAGACCAGATCGTAATTCTGGGCTATTCTGTCCACCTGTTTTTTAAGATTCTCTGCGTTCCATGTTCGCTTTTTATAAAGAGAGCCGGAACCGGCGGGTATCAGATCGATGCCCTCTCCAAGATTCAGAATAAGTTGTTCTATGTCAGCGTCAGCAGTTATAATGTCATATACGCCTTTCATATAGCGAATACCGGCGACCGGTTGACCCAAAGCCGCAGGAAGCGCGGTGTCGAGGACAGGATTTCGCGTGTTAGCGTTGATGACAAGTATTCGCATACCCGCTGCTCTTGCCCGAGCTGCCAGGTTTCTGACAACGAAGCTTTTTCCGTCTCCTTCGTCAACGCTGGTGAATATTGTTGTTCTTTCTGATGAGCCGCTGGCAGACAGGTGTTCAACGATGTGGTCAACATGAGTATCGAAGATGTCTTTGTGCTTCTCATTCCATTTTTTCCGATCCATGCTGGCGGAATTCGATCCATCGCGGGCCATAATATTGGAGAGGCGATGTTCGCAGCCATAGATAAGGCGTTCGACCCATGACGAGGAGCGTTCAGGGGCGGATGACTGATCCTGGTATGAGCATGAGGGAATGTGTGGCACTACTCCGAAGACAGACAGACCCATTTCTTCCAGGTCTGCGGGGGTTCGGATAAAGCCGTTGAAATGCTCTCGCAACCCGATATATCCTCCTGAAAGGATCATTCCGACAAAAATGGCCGCAACGCAGCTAAACAGAACCCTGGGCTTATATGGCAGAGAAGGGGGGTACGCCGGATCAATGATCCTGATGGAGCTCAATTGACGGGCCTCGGCAATCTGGGTTTGAAGAAGGTTTTCGTGAAGAGTAGTCAGGGCTTGTTCGAATTTCAGTTGGTTCCGGTACATTTCAGCAAGCTTCTGTTGTTGAGCCGGAACTTTGTCAAGGCGCTCCGATGCCTCATCTATCAATCCCTTGTAGTAGTATTTCTTGCTTTGCAGCCCGTCAAGTCTGGCTTTGATTTCAGCCAGAGAGTATTCAGGCTCGTATTTGCTGAGAGTGTCAAGCTGGGCTTCGAGGCCATGGGCCGTGGCATCGGATGTATTGTAGGTTTGCCTGTATGCGGACAATTCCTCGAGCATAAGAGCTATGTCCTTGTCATTGAGATAGTAATTGTTCTCTTCCCGGAAAATCTTGATTTTGTTTTCAAGAGAGGCTAGATCTTGCCTTGTTTCTTCTATCCTGTCTGTAATGTACCTGCGGGTTACCCGCATCTGGTTACGATTGTCCTGCCGGGTCTTTTCAACGTATTGTTCAGCCAGAAAGTTCGCGGCCAGCGCCGCTCGTTTCGAGTTTGGCATGTCAACTGTTATTTCCAGTATGAACGAACCCGGTATGTTATTGACCGAGATGCTGTTCTGCAGGGCTGAGACAGCTTTTTCTTTGGTGTCTTTAAACGCCAAGCGGCCATAGTTGAGAAGATTCAGAGCGTTATTGAAGGCGGAGCGGGAGGGAGAAGTGACATATTTGTTCAGAAGATCCTTTCCGTTAGACTCAAGATAATCTCCATTGATTTTTTCCACTACTTCACGCGCCATGGTCCTGCTAAGTAGAAATTCTGTATGGGTCTGGCTTAGGGCCATGGCTGGTCCGGCTGCGGCATCGACGTCTTCACGCCTCTGTGTGTAGCTTAGCTCGAAGACCGAAGGCAGGGTTGTGACAGTGCATTTGGCTTTATATGTCGGACTGACTACCGCTTTGAAAAGGCTTATAAAAAGCGTAAGCATCAGCAACCACATGACCACAAGGCCTATAGTTCTTGGATAGTATTTTATAAGTCTCAGCGTTCTGCTTAGTATTGTTTCTTTCGAGCTCATTCTATTCCCCTCTATCATTGATGTTGTAAGTTGCGCCGGCGCTTGTGCTTACCGGGAGCAGTTTTCGAATGTACTGCTCGACCCATTTGTTTGCATTGGCAATTCCCGTTTTCGGGACCAGAAGTATATCTCCGGGCCCAAGGAATGCCGGAGACATTCCCTGAAGGCGCGATACGTGTTTTGCTTTAAGGTCCAACTTGTATTGCCTGAAACCTTTATCAGGCGTTCTTTTAAGAAGAATGATTCTTGAAAGGTTGGCAGTTTCAAGCTCGCCACCTGCCATGGCTATGCCATAGATGGGATGTCGGGGTTCATAAAGCGGGTACATGCCGGGTTTTTTCACTTCTCCGAGGATCGCGGTATTTGCACGGGTTGTCACTAAATTGAGGTTTAAAGCAATACCGCCGTTGAGAACTTTATCATAACGCTCGGATATTGCCCCTGTAATGTCTGGAATTGTCATTCCTGTGACCATCATCTCCCCTATCAGGGGCAGGTTGATTATTCCATCAGGACGCACGGTTACAACTGTATATGGACCTGTATCCTGTCTGCTGGTTCTTTCTATAAATTCCTCCGCAAGAACATGGCCTTTTTCAAGCGCCAAAGTCACTTCTAATGAAGGGGTTTTTGCAGTAAGATGTTTTTCAAATTCGGCTTGCATGTCGGCAATCGTTCTTCCCCTGGCATGCAGTTCGCCAATCATTGGATAGGAAATCTTTCCGTCGGGACGGACGGTAACTGACTGGCTCAAGTCGGCCTGTCCTCTCACGTCTACGTAAAGGACATCCATCACGCCTATAAGGTATTCCTCAGGCTGCCCCCCGTGGGGTTTGCGAAAGAAGGACACGCTTAACTCGTCGCCTGCGGATATCCTGTACATATAGTCTGTTACCTGGTGGTTTGACCATGGCAACAGTTTGTTCCCCTCTTGTTCAGAGAGCGCTTTTTGCCTGAACCTCCGGGAAGAAGCTTTGCCGTCTGATGGCTTGTTTTTTTCAGCGGCATCACCCGTTTTCTTCTGGTCATTCCGATACAACTTGCTCGACACAAGTCCCATTATGCCGTCATTTTCGTCTGGAATGTTTGCGCAAGACAAACACAAAAACATGACTGCTCCAAGCGCCGTTAATCTGACTATATGCATTAGGTTTCTCCCTTTGCTGATCATTGCAGTAGGTCTCCTTCCATTTTCGTTTCACGCGAACCGGATCGCGATTTGCAAACAGGCAGCCGATTACCAAACACAGATACGGGTCGCGGAATTAAATTGAAGCGATTAAGCATGAATGCTGTTGAGAAAGTTTTAGCCCGTAGTGAGATTTGTGTTAGCTTGATCATGGTTAACCCGCATATCTCATGTAATTTCGTAGAGGGAGCGTGGAGAGCGCTGCTGCGGGGCGCAAATTGATAAAACGCCGGAGCAGCCGTATAGACATACTGCAATCTGG
>CAZIXB010000153.1:0-3626 GCA_964543205.1 uncultured Victivallales bacterium | reverse complement strand
AAGCTCCGGCTTTATCCTTTCAAAAAAGCCCCTGACTCGTTCGGACTCCTTCTTCACTTCCGCTGACGGTTCGCTCTGGAGCATTTCACTCGGATGCATCTGGTAAACTGTACAGAAATCCTTCCTGTAATCATTTTGCGAAATAGACCACTCATCATATGTGTAGCGTAAAGCTTTCTGTGCTTCGGGGTTGCTTTCGGCTGATTCTGAGTCGCCTTGTTCCTCAAGCCGGTCTGGAGCCGAAATGTCGGATTCAAAGCTGTCTTCCGGCACAGCTTCCTTGCCCCGGATATCGCGGGCAGCTCCCTCGGCCTGCAGGGGTTCAGGCTCGGCAGGAAACATCATGTCAGGACTGAAGCTCAGCGGGCTCAAAAGATCTGCGCCCAGTCCGGGATTCTCGCTTAAAAGCCGCGCTGCATGGGTATTCACCTGGAACGCAGTATCCTTGAAATCATGGACCTGCCCGGCAAGTTCATAGATTAACAAACCAGGCTTGCGAGATCTTTCAAGGATCAATTGACGCAAAACACGGTCAGCCGAAGTCTCATATATTTTTTTGGAAAACTCGGTCTTCAACCCGCGCTCAAGCAATTTTTCCGCCCCCGGCCACATTTGCGGGATCATGTCAAAAATACGAATATACTCTATAGCCTGAAAAAGATTGGCCTTCAAAAAGCTCTCGCCCACGACAGCAGCGCAGTCTTTATATCCTTTAGCGCCATGCGCCGCACTGAAGCTTTTTCCCTTTACCATGCCGGCAGCGGTCACAACCATAAGCATGTACCGGTTCCTGTTCAGCGATTTCACGTCAAAGCGCCTTATGCTTGCAGGTAAAAAAAGTTGATCGCCCAGACATACCACCACGGAACCGCGTTCGATCAGGTCATCAGAATTCAGCCCGCCAATATCATGGATCGTGAATTCGATACCTGTCAAAGCGCGCATAAGGACTGAAATGCGCCCGGCAATATCTTCAAGCCTGCATTCTTTGGTGATGCCTGTTATAAAATTCTCTGCCGCTGTTCCACTGGCTTCCATGAATTCCAGCCCGGCTTCATTATTCTTCGCAAAAACACTCGCGCCCTGTTCAACATACCCATGAATCTCCTTTTCCTTGAGCCTCTTAAGCAGAAGAGGGTAACCCTTTATAAACTGCAGGGCTAAACGCCCGTCTATATCCTTTAACCTGGAAGCATAATCTATGGCATTCTCAACCTGCCTCCGGTTCTCACCCATGCTTCCTTCCCGGAACCGCTGGAAAAAATCAATCCCGTACTGCAGCTTTATGTCAGCAAGCTGTAGCCCGAGAGAAGTAATTGATTTGAAAAGAACCGGAAAGTCCAGGATCCACTGATTCTTCCGATTTAACGATGTGAGGATTTCCTTGAGAACATGATCAAGACAGGTCTGATCAGATTGGCTAAGAAGATGGAAGATATGATCGGTGGACTCTTGACGATGCGAACCAAGTAGATTGCCCCGATAAAGAGTCTGGATCTTTTTCCTGAAGATGTGCCTGTAGCCCCAGCATACGCTTTTAAGGTCAAAATCAGGTATATCTCGGACATTCCCTTGTTGGCCAGGTTTCATTGAACCGACCCGTTCCGTTCTTCCTCTCCGAAATCACCAAAATAAAGATCCACAATATCGCTTATGCTGTTGCGAACTTCAAAATCGTCGGTGATAGTCTCGCTAATCGCGTTCCTGCATGCCTGAACCGGAGACAGGCCCTCTTTCATCAGCCTGCCTACATACACCAGAAGACGCGAACTTACCCCTTCTTCAAGCCCGAACCCGTGCAACTCCCTTATGCGCGCGCCCATTTCAGCAAGCCGCAGGCTCTCTTCGTGATCAAGATTAGTTTCCGACTCTATGATCTTTGTTTCGTTTTCCACTTCAGGATACTCAAAGGAGAGACTTGCGAATCTCTGCTTCGTGGATTGCTTTAAATCTTTGACGATGCTCTGGTAGCCGGGGTTATAACTCATTACCATAATGAAATTCGGATGAGCCCGCACCACTTCACCGGTTTTATCTATGTAAAGCAGCCGCCTGTCGTCAGTCAGCGAATGAATAATCACGGTAGTGTCTTTTCTGGCTTCCACAATCTCGTCCAGGTAACAGATGCCGCCATGCCGCGCGGCAATGGTCAAAGGTCCGTCCTGCCACACCGTCTGCTCGTTCTTGAACAAAAACCTTCCAACCAGGTCGGCGGCGGTCAGATCCTCGTGGCAGGAAACCGTAATCAACGGCAGAGAAAGCTCATAAGCCATGTGTTCTATGAATCTGGTCTTCCCACAGCCGGTGGGGCCCTTCACTATCACCGGAATCTTCTGCGAAAACGCGGCCTTGAATATCTTCTCTTCCTGGCCATGGCTCACATAGTTCGGCTTGAACTTGATATAAAACTCGCTGATAATGTCTTCTGTCTTCATGATATCCGTTTCTTAAGGTGCAGCGCTTCTGGATTTCTGATTACAGCTGTCCCGCACACAATCCCAGACGCCATATCCAACCCTATATATCAATCCTTGAACCCGCTCCAACAGCAAAGGTCCTGTCGGGATATAAACTCTTTATCTGCTCCTTTTTCTGCGTGCAATGAGTAGGCACAATAACCGGGATATCAGCAAGCTTTTCCAGCCTGTCAAACCCGTGAAATCCGCCAATTACTGCATACAATTGGCCAAGATCCGAAACCTTGTCCATGATCAGGTCAAGTCCCGGATGCGAACAGCCGGTTATAAGGACAAGACCTTTGCCGCTTTTAATGCAAAGCGAAATTTCTCTCTTGTCCTCTCCTAGCTCTTCTGTAACAAGAGTATAGTCATTAATCCAGACACGATCAGTCACCTCGATAAGATTGATACAGGAAGAAAGAGTCTTAATATCATTCTTCATACCCGCAGTAAATGAAGCAGGAACATAGACATCAACGTCTCCACATTCCTTCAGAATTACATAACCTCCTGTATGGTCCCAGTCTTCATGGGAAAGAACCGCGGTTTCAATATTCTGAAACTTGATGCCAAGCTTGGTCATATTCTCGACCAGGGGGTTCACATCTTCGCCCACATCAAACAGGAGCCTGTCGTTAACAAGCGCAGAAAAACCCCATCCACTTTGAAATCCCTCTTCAGCCTGATTGTCATAAATTATCTGTATTGTAGTTCCCACCACTTCCTGCTCCTCTCTAACTCAATCTATTCACGCGCAGAGTTTGCCGTAGTTACAAGGCGCAGCGCAAACACATAGCTCTATATCTGAACCACTTACGATCTGCTTGGCTTTTTTATGTATAGATCAGGCTAACCCGCTCAATGATCACAGAGGTTCTGACCGGACTCCAATTCGTTATTCAAATATTTCTGAACCAGTTCCTCGGGCGACGCTACAGGCGCGCCAACAACAACGTCGATGTTATTTTGGGCAAAAAGCTGCTGCGCCCTTTGACCCATCCCTCCGGCAATAATCAGATTTGCGCCTTTTCCAGACAGCCACGCCGGCAGCAGGCCCGGCTCATGGGGCGGCGGTGTCTCCCGGGCCACTTCCTGTATTCTCTTCGATTGCGGATCGACCTTAACCAGCACAAACTCCTCACAATGCCCGAAATGTGCGGCCAGTTT
>CAZIXB010000152.1:0-3669 GCA_964543205.1 uncultured Victivallales bacterium | reverse complement strand
TCGAATCCAGGTCATGCCCGAAGTCCCTGGCCGGAACCTCACGGTATTCTGCGCCAAACTTGGCGGCAACCATCCGGTAAACCACAAACGCATATTGCGATGCTACCACCGAAGAAGATCCATCCAGAAACACCTGACCGATTAATTCGAGAATTTCATTGCTGCCGTTTCCGGGGAGAACCATTTCAAAATCAACATCGCACACCGACGCAATCGCGCGTCTAAGGTAATATGCGCCACCGTCAGGATACTTGTTCATGGCCCCGGCCATGATCTTCATCTCCTCAACAGCCTTTGGGGACGGCCCAAGCGAATTCTCGTTCGACGCAAGTTTGGCTATGCTCAGAACATCTTCAAAACCCAGTTCGCGCGCAACCTCTTCAACAGGACGACCGGGTTCGTATACAGGAATTTCACTAATGCCGGGTTTTGCCAAATTCACAAAATCAGACATGTCTCATTCCTTCTCTTCCCCCTGCTGCTGCAATTCAAGACAGGCTGAAATTATTCGGTGGTAAATAGATGCTACCGCATCGTCGCATAGAGGGCCCTGATTCAATTTTCGTATCCGCCTCAGTACATCGTCTTCACGGGCATTATCCTTTAAGTCCATGCCGCCGGCCTGCTTCTCTTTGCCTACCTCTAAGGCAAGTCCAGCACGCCTGGACAACAGTTCCACCATTTTTTGATCAATATTGTCTATCTCAAGACGTTTCTTCTCCAGGCTCATCGCCATCCCCTTTTTCCTGCTCATCTTGTCTGACTTCAGATCCTTCGCTGCCTTCATCCCCATCCTGCTCCGGCTCTTTCTTGGAAAAGTCCTCTCGAACCTTCAGCATAGGTTGAATTTCCTCAAGCTCCTTGATGCTCTTGAGCCCGAAATGCTGTAAAAACTTCTGTGTTGTGCCGTAAAGAAAAGGCTTTCCAGGCAATTCGCTCCTACCGACAATCTTCACCATCTGAAATTCCAGTAAATTCCGGACAACATGGTCAACACTCACGCCCCTGATGCGCTCTATTTCACCCCGGGTGATAGGCTGCCGGTAAGCAATTATAGCAAGCGTTTCCAACGCAGGCTGAGAGAACCTCTGACTGCCGCCCTGCTTCAACATCTGCTTCAACCATTTGCCGCACAATGGATCTGTCTCAAACCTGAATCCTCCGGCAACTTCCATCAAGTTAAAACCCATGTCAAGTTCGTTGATCTCTGCCTGCAACTGATCCACCAACTTCCGCAGCTCACCTTCAGACACCGCCTTGACGCTGCCGGCGGCCGGCTCCGGACAACTGTCGTCTTCCCGCTGTTCAGCGCCTGCGGATTCATTTTCTTCGCCCTCAACCTGCCTAAGACATTTCCTGATCTCGGAGAGCTTCAAAGGTCCGGCCGACGCAAATATCATCGAGCCGACTATCCGTTTAAGATCAGCGCTTTCTTCCGCCATTAACCGCCTCCTTGCATTACACAACGCAACATGCCGCTACTCGGCATCCGTCAACAAATATTCCCCGCCATCGGTTTCTTCAACTCCGCAAATTACAATTTCACCGAATTGCTCCTCTTGCGCAACACCTATCTGCCTTAACCTTAAAAGTTCAAGCAGCGCCAGAAAAGTGCATATTATCTCGTGTCGTGAAGCTCTCCCGCTAAACAGGCGGGAAAACCTGGCCTTCTGATTCGCCCGAATCATTTCCAGCACATAGTCAATCTTATCGGCAACAGTAAAACGATCCTGGTATATATCGCCGAAATCATCCTCGGGAGCATTCCGCAACACTTCGCGAAAAGCTGATATGAGATCAAATATGCTGACATCCTGCAACACACTGCCCGTATCCTCCGGTTCATAAGCAACATGAGTTCCAGTAGAACCAAATACACCGTCCCTGAGTTCTTCCTTTTCCTGAAGACTGTTGGCTGCGTCCTTGAATTTTTTGTATTCAACAAGCTGTCTGACAAGATCCCACCTGGGATCCTCCTCTTCATCTTCAATTTCAGGACGCTCCTCAACAGGCAATAGCATGCGGCTTTTGATCATCATAAGCGTAGCAGCCATCACTATGAACTCGCCCGCAATGTTCAAGTCAAGCATCTCCATCAACTTGAGGTATTCCATGTACTGCTTCGTAATCCTGCCTACAGGTATGTCGTAGACATCCACCTCCTCCTTCTTTATCAGATAAAGAAGAAGATCCAAAGGACCCTCAAAAACCTCAAGCTCCACTTTGTATTGTTCGGTCATAATCCCCTTCTCTCAGAAGCATTCACCTGCCGCCCCGTCGGCAGAAATCTTGCCGGCATATTTCACGAGTTGAAACCGGCTAACCCTACAGCCTTTCTTGCCGCTTCAAGAGTCTTTCGAGCTTCGCTTCTCGCCCTGGCAGCGCCTTGTTCAAGAATTCCTTCCACGTAATCAAGGTCGCTCTCCAATTTTTCCCGCTTCTTTCTGAAAGATTCAAAATACTGCCAGACCAACTCAAATAAAGCCTTTTTTGCGGATCCGTAGCCATAATTGCCCCCTCGATAATTCTCCTCCATCCGCCTTGCCGCGTCCCCATCAGCAAACAGGCGATACAAAGCCATAACCGTGCAGGAGTCCGGATCTTTCGATGCCTCAAGGGGCTTGCTGTCTGTCACAATCCGCATGATTTTTTTTCTGATATCCTTTTCGGCCCCGAACAGCTCAATCTCGTTGCCGTAAGTTTTAGACATCTTCTGGCCGTCAATGCCAGGCACAGTGGCAACAGAATCGCGAATCACCGGATCCGGCAGGCGAAATATCTCCCCGTTCTGACTGTTGAACTTGACCGCAATATCCCTGGTAACCTCCACATGCTGCTTCTGATCCTTTCCTACCGGCACCGCATCCGACTGATAAGCAAGTATATCCGCGGCCATGAGAACCGGATAGGCAAAAAGAGCATGACTCGGCGCAACCCCTTTGGCTATCTTGTCCTTATAAGAGTGACAACGCTCCAGCAACCCCATCGGCGTTACCGTGGATAACAACCACGATAATTCAGTCACTTCAGGAACATCGCTCTGCCTGAAAAACACTGTCCGCTCAGGGTCAAGCCCGCACGCAAGAAAATCCAGAGCAACGTCCCTCGTCCATTGACGCAACAACTCTCCGTCTCTCACCGACGTCAAGGCATGGTAGTCAGCAATAAACAGATACGCATCGCCCTTTTCCTGCAACTCAATGGCAGGCTTCATCATTCCAAAGTAATTTCCAAGATGCAGTTTGCCGGAAGGTTGAATTCCCGAAAGTATCCTCATCGTCTCCCCTTCATCTCTTTTGCCATATAATGCCTCTTAACCTGATCCTTTTAAGAATTAAAATACCATACGCAACGGGCTTACTCAAATAAAGGAAAATTGACACACCCCGCCAGCTCTGGCAGACTCTGTAGAAAATTGACCTGTTATTCATCTCATGGGAATCATTATGAAGTCCAGAAAAACAATCATATTTCTACCCGACGGCATGGCCGACGAACCAGTTAGAGAACTCGGCGGCAAAACACCACTGCAATATGCGCAGACCCCGGCAATGGATTCCATAGCCGCAAAAGGCCGCTCAGGTTCACTGCTTACACTGCCGGACGGATTCCCGACAAGCAGCGAAGTAGCCAATATGTCAGTGCTGGGCTGCGACCTGGACAAAGAAT
>CAZIXB010000151.1:0-3686 GCA_964543205.1 uncultured Victivallales bacterium | reverse complement strand
GAGACCCGCTTGCGTACGCCGCCGGGTCAGACTGTGCGCTACCGCTACGAGGCGGGCGGAGTCAACGCCACGCTCGGCGGGCATGTCTGGCAACTGCGCAACGCCAAGGGCGACGGGCCTGGAGGACTGTTAAAGCCGCAATAGGCGTCGGAGCTTTGTCGATCTGAATAAGACTGACGCTGTTAACCCGCATATCTCGACATGATCAATTAATACGATTTGCGTAAATATAAAGGGTATGATGAATAAGAAAAACCGGTCCAATCAAGCGGGCTTATTTTCCATTCGGCGTATTGCCTCTCGGGGACCGGCTCCGGTGTTGCCTGGGCTGGTTCTGTTTCTCACGGGAACGAGCTCGCTGATGCTTGAGATGATCTGGGCCAGACGTCTTGCAATTATACATGGCGGCACGGTTCCCGCGGGCGCGGCGGCCTTGTGCGCATACCTTGCCGGACTGGCAATAGGAGCGGCATGGCTGGGGCGACGGGCCGACCGTATCGCGAGGCCTCAACGTTTTCTCGGATTGCTGCAGTTTGGCATAGGGCTGTGGGCGTTGCTTTCCATGATGACTCCGCTATTTCTGCCTGAGTTCTATGCACTGCTGACGCATACACTCGGGTTATCGCGAGCGCTTGTCCCGTTTTTCCTGGCTATGTTCATCTTTCTGCCTCCAGCCATTTTAATGGGCGGAACGCTTCCGATAGCGGTGTGCTGGCAGGAAAAGGTCGCGTTCCCGAATGTGGCCTCTGCCGCGGGATTATTGCGTTTTGTCAATTGCGCCGGCGCCGCGGGCGGCGCATTGCTCGCAGCCGGGCTGTTGATTCCCCGATGGGGGTTGAACGCAACCACTTTCTCAGCCGCACTGCTGGCTTTCTTTGCCGCAGCAATAGCAGGAGCTGCGCGATACCGGGCGAAAAATGGCCTGAGTGAGCCAGGACTGAATGCAAATCAGGCAAATGTGGCTGAAATATCACCAGAGAATCAAGAACAAGACCCCGGTTTCCGCCAGGGGGCATTGGTTTTGGCGTTTCTCGCGGGCAGCCTGGTCATGTTATGCCAGATCGCTCAATTCCGGGCGCTTTCATTCCTGACTTCAGGCACGCTGGCGGCTTTCGGGAGCGTATCGGCTGTTTACATTTTTGCTCTTGGAGCAGGCGCGTTGATCGGCGGGGGATTGCTGGGCCGGGTTGCAAGGCGCCGTATTCCGCTGATGCTCGCCGCATCCTTTGCCCTGGTTGGCGCCGGCGCGGGTTCAAGTCTGCCGCTACTCCAGGTGGTCAGCGGTGAAATGATTGAGCATCTTAGGACCATGGATGCCGGGAGTCTACTGAGGGCGGCTCTTGCTATCACCCCTACAGCGTTGCCGCTGGGTCTGATGTTTCCATTGCTTATTGAAAGCATTCAGCCTGCGAGAAACAGGGCAGGCAGAGCGGTAGGCAATATTTCGGCTGCCATGGAAGCGGGGTCAATAACAGGCCCGGCTCTTGTCGCGCTTGTCATCCTGCCGATCCTTGGAACGCGGCTGACTCTTATCCTGGCTGTTGCTCTGGCAACGGGACTTGCCATTATTGTTTTCTGGGGCCGCTTCGGCGTAAGCATATTTTGCTACCCGTTGAAACAGATCCCGGGCACGATCCTGTTGGCGGGCATCGGCACGGCGACCCTGATTCCGGCATGGCAAACGCATATTTATCAGGAAGTCATTCTTGAGCAACTTGAGCGGGATGTTGGAGCTGAAGGCGAGATTGTGGAGATTGAGGAGGGAATTGAAGGAATTGTTTCTGTGGGCCGTGGATGGAATGACTTTGAAGGACGCGAGATCACGCTCATGTATATCGGACGCAAGATGCAATCTGAGGACTCGACACCATGGAGACGTCTTGAAAAAACCATGGGCGCGCTTCCTTCCCTGCTATGTCCGCGGCCTGGAGGCCGCGCTTTTCATATCGGTCTTGGTTCAGGCGTAACAGCCGCATCAAGCAAAGCAGCCGCGCCGGAACGGTTTGTGCGGGTTGCAGAGCTGGTTCCCGGCGTTGTTGAGCAGATGAAGCGGTTTCATCCCGCCGGGGCCGTGTCTTTCGACATTGTAATTGGGGAAGGCCGCGCGTTATTGGCCGCCGAGCAGGAACCGCTTGACCTGATTGTCACCGATATTGTTTTCCCTGAATCCGCAGGCGCGGGTGGCCTGTTCAGCCGAGAGTATTTTGAAATGACTCGCTTATCACTATCGGAAGGCGGTGTCTTTATGCATTGGCTTCCGCTATGGCAGATGTCGCCGCGGGCGTTTCAATCAACCGTGCAAGCTTTCCTGGACGTATATCCTGACGCGACTTTGTGGGCAGCCAGCCTGAATGCGGCCCGTCCCCTTGCTGGACTGCTTGGACAAAGAAACGCGAAAAAAGGGTTTGATCCCGAATCTCTGGCGCAGCGTCTCGCTCAGCGTGAAACTGCGGCTGCTGACCTTGGCGATATTGACCTGGACAGTATTGAAGGAATTCTGGCTCGTTTTGTTGCCGGTCCGGAGCAACTCGCTGAGCTGGCCGGTTCCGTTTCCGCTTCCACTGATGACCGTCCGCTGCCCGAATTCTATGTGACAGGAAAACGTAATGTTAATCCCGGCATCGAAAACCTTGAACTTCTGCTGTCCGCATGGTCCGCTGATATCATGCTTACAGCGGGTGTGCCGCCTGCACAGGAAGAATCCGGTTTAGAGCCACAGACAACCGGCATGACAGACCTCAAGGAAAAAACAACGGTTAAAAGAGGCGCGCGGCGAGAGTTGGCTGAAATCAATCTAGCCTTGGGCAAAGCTGTCACCACAGGATGGACCGCGCGACGTGTTCTGCCGCTACTGGAACGGATGAGCATTATTCGCCTGCAGGCTCCTGACGACCCGGAAATAGCTTATGAATACTGGACGCTGCTTCTTGATGTTGCCGAATCGGCGTTTAAGGGCAGTAAGATGGACATGGTCAGGCAGGTTCTTGAGATGGCGCTTGATGTCGGTCCGAAACGTGATTTTATAATGCGACGTCTTGCTCTTGCCAAGGCTGTTACTGGAGAACCCGGCGATGGATTGGAAGAGGCCCGCGAAGCCTGCCGGCTGCGCCCGGAGAATCCTGAAAACTGGAAAGTCCTTCAGCAGGTCGCTCTCTCGGCCGGTAATGAGAACGAAGCCAGGCATGCAGCCGACCAGGCGCAAAAAGCAGCCGCCGGCCATGAAATGTTGTGAGTATGCGCGAAAGCCATTCGGAGCTAACCCGCATAGCCGTGTAACCTGTGGTAAAAAAAAACGAAAAAAAGATCTTGTGTTTGATCGTGATCAGAGTAAAGTCCTTAATAGACTTAGGGGGACTATCTATGCGCCCGGCTGATTGAAAAGGTATGGGAATTAAGGGCAATACCTCGCGTGCCTGTGCGTGTCCGCACACAATCACGAGTTATTTCTTCTTTAATTCTCCTGTTCCTGGCGGTAATGGTTTCATCACTCTGGGCGGACGACTGGCGACAATACGCATTGAATGGAAGCGGGCAAATCGGGGCTGAAATCTGAGTTTTTTAGACACTGGAGGCTGAAAGATGAAAAGACCTAAGATTGCGACTATCGCGCTGACACTGGCATTGATTATCGGGGCATGGCAGGGGGCGCTTGCCGCCGGCTACAAGATGAAGATCGAGTTTCCGGG
>CAZIXB010000150.1:0-3695 GCA_964543205.1 uncultured Victivallales bacterium | reverse complement strand
TCCAACCTTTGCAGAGATTTCGCGTCTTTTCGCGCCTTTCGTAGTTAACTCCCCCTTCTTCTATTCTCGCACAAAAGATATGGGTGTACGAGTAAGTGTACGAGTACGGAAAAAAACTGCAAATCGCTTACTCGTACACCTACTCGTACACTCCACTCTCCCTCTTACTGAAACGTTGGGACACTACTGTTTCCAAATCGTAATCGTAATCGTAATCGTAATCATAATCGTAATCTACTTTCACCCCAAAACCGATTACGATTACGATCAAGATTACGATTAAGAACTGCGGTGAGGGAGGGCGAACCTCCGCGTGAGCCACATCGAAAAATGGGAGATATGCGGGCTAAGCGCGATGCGAGCCTCCGATAAGTTCTGTGTTTTTTGCCCAAAAAATGACCAATGACCCGCCTTATGCGCCTATTACCCTGCCCCTTTGAAGAATCTTCTTTAAGAATTTTCTGCGAGATACGCCCCACTTCTTCTTGAAAAGCCGGCGCGGGTCTTCCAGCGTTTTATCGTCAAACCGCGAAGTGGTGCTTCGCGAAAAATGATAGACGAGACTCGTGCCTACGCCTATAAAATGCCTGCACCCGTGCCGGTACATCCTCATGGCAAAATCCGGATCGCTTCCGAAACCGGGAAAATAATCCTCGTCCAACCCGCCGACAGCATCCCAGTCGACTTTCCTCACAAGGGTGGGCGTCCAGGTGCTGACCACATTAAACGGCCTTTTAAGTTTGCTGTAATCAGAGAGCAGCCGTTCTTCTTCGAATTCAGACGGGTTGCGCCCGTAGTCCTGGCGCCCTATATAACATTCGGCGGCTTTCCCTGGTTCAACGGCAGTGCCGGAGAGCCATATGGGTTCAGCAAGATCCGCATACTGCCATAACGCCGAATCCCACTGCGGCAATGGATACATGTCGTCATTCATGAAACATATCCAATTGCTTTGCGCCATTTCAGCCGCGCGGTTAACTGCGTTGCATACACCCGTGTTCTCTTTGCTGTATGCGTATCGAACATTCCTCTTTTCAGCCCAGCTTATACATTTGTCATTACACTCATTAAAAAAAACGATGATCTCGTGCCGGTTGGCGCTGTTTCGCATGAGGCCCCTGTATGCCAGCTCCAGATAATCCATATTGTTCCATGTAGGTATCAACACAGAAAACATGGGCGCCGTTCCCGACTGATTATCTGGCGTCCGATCCATTTTCATCTGCCCCTCATTTGATTCGCGATCGTTATCTCTTACGAACTATGATTGAATAAATGCGCTTTTCAAGAGTCCGCAAAATCGCCGCTCCAGTCAATTATATTCACTAGCCCGCATATCTCACAAAATTCCTGCTGCGAGCGCGGATAACCCCACTGTGACGGCACGAATTGACAAAACGCCAGATTGCAGTATGTCTATACGGCTGCTCCGACGTTTTACCAATTCGCGCCCTCGCAGCAGCGCTCTCCACGCTCTCACTACGAAATTCTGTGAGATATGCGGGATAAAGAGGATGAAGATCGAGACAATGAACTCGATAATGATCAAATAGATTCCTTTTCCCTCTTGCATGGAGCCCGCAAAGGCCTTAGTTTTAAAAGATAATGAATGCCTTAAGACGCATATTCATAGTGGCATTTTTTCTGTTGGCTCCTCATGCCTTTTTAAGCGAGGCCCACGCCGAACGATGGTACGCATACAGAGAATGCAAGCATCTGGATAAACTGTACTTTGACGGCGACAGTTTTCACGTACGAACAAAAAGCAACCATTACATTTTCAGGCTGTATTTTGTGGACGCACCGGAACTGGAAAAGACTGTTCCTGAACGGGTAGCTGAACAGGCCGAATACTGGGACATCAGCGAAGAACAGGTTATTGAGCTGGCCAAGGAGGCCAAAGGTTTTACAAAAAAATTTCTATCCAAAGGTTTTACCGTTCATTCTAAACGTGAAGACGCCAAGGGGCGAAGCCACAGGCCAAGATTTTTCGGTTTCGTGGAGGCCAACGGGCAGTATCTTTCCGAGGCGCTGGTCAAAAACGGCCTGGCCCGCGTTTACGGAGCATGGGCCAAACTGCCCGACGGAACCCGCGCCAGTAAATTCCGGGCGCGTCTGAAAATCCTTGAGAGACAGGCGAAAAGGGAAAAACGCGGCGGATGGGGCGAGTCCACCGCGGCGCAAAGCCCCCATGCGGCTCCCGGCATATCCAAAACAAACCTTGTGCTAAGATCCGCCCTGGATGTTTATAGCGCGAAGGGTCGACGTCTATACCTCGGCGCCATACCAAGGGGCCATAAAATAGAAGTACTGGGCCCTGAAACCCGCCTTTATGTCCGGGTTCGTTTTGTGTACAAAGGCAAGACGAACGAAGTTCTCTGTTCCCGCCGCGCCTTGAAAACCCATTATCCATATAAAAAGAAATAGCCTCCGCTTATCTTTTTTGCATAATATTTGCCAATGATGAAGCCTTTAAAGTACGAGTTCGCAATAACCCTGCCCCATTGGCTACAGGCCCATTTGCATACTGTGAAATCATGCATCCCCGAACGCATTGATCGTATGCGCTTTGTTATAGGTCTTTCGCGCAAGAACGTGGAATACGGAGCCGGCGGCCCATTTGCCGCGGCGGTTTTTGACAATACACATAATAGAATGATAAGCGCAGGGGTAAACGTCGTGGAGCCTTCCGCATGCTCTATAGCGCACGCGGAAGTTATGGCATTAACGCTTGCGCAACAACGCGCAGGCTCTCACAACCTTCGCGGGGTGGAAGGCATCCGGTTCGAACTGGTCACCAGCACAGAGCCTTGCGCCATGTGCTTTGGCGCGGTGCAGTGGTCCGGGGTGCAATCCCTTGTGTGCGGGGCTACTGCCGAAGACGCCAGAAATATCGGTTTCGACGAGGGCGCAAGACCCGCTGATTGGGCAGGAGAACTCGAGAAGCGCGGCATCACTGTTGCCAGGGAGGTCTGTCGCTCTGAAGCCGCGGGCGTGTTGGTCGATTATGCAAAAATGGGCGGGTCAATATACAATCCAGGCTGAATTGTGCCGCATTCTCCAGCCTGCGCATCAAACGCTTTCTTTCAGTTCTTTCAACTCGTCCCTGAGAACGGCGGCTCGTTCATACTCGAGAGCTTTGGCAGCCTCCAGCATTTCTTTCTCAAGATCCTGTATAACTTGATGGACATCATAGTCCTCGCCGGTTTCGCGCACAATGTTCTCTTCAACTTTTCGAGCCTTGTCCATAGAAACGCCGGCCCAATCGCGCATTTCTTTACTGATGCCCACAGGAGTTATGTTGTGGGCCTTATTGTATTGCTTCTGCCTGCCGCGCCGGTATTCAGTCACATCAATCATCCGTTGCATTGAGTCGGTAATCCTGTCAGCGTAAAGAATGACTTTGCCGTTAACATGCCTTGCAGCTCGCCCTGCAACCTGGATCAACGAAGTTTCTGAGCGGAGAAAGCCTTCTTTGTCGGCGTCAAGTATTGCAACCAACGCCACCTCGGGAAGATCCAGTCCTTCCCGCAACAGGTTGATACCCACCAGGCAATCGAATTCTTTTCTGCGCAGCCTGCCGAGAATCGCAACTCTTTCCAGCGCGTCTATTTCGGAATGCAGGTATTCAACCTTGAGGCCTGCTTCTCGAAGATAAGCTGACAAATCCTCGGCTGTCTTCTTGGTCAAAGTCG
>CAZIXB010000149.1:0-3736 GCA_964543205.1 uncultured Victivallales bacterium | reverse complement strand
AAGAAATTTGACGGGATTCACCCGGCCTTCGCTCAGGTAGCTACGGCGGGCGCAGCGGGATTCACCACAGTCATGCGACCCCAAGTTATTCAACCACAGTCATGCGACATGGGAGGTCCGGGGAAGGCGTGGCAGGCAGGATGCAGCATAAAACAAACTACGAATTTTGCGAATCCAGCGAATCAATTCATTGAGTCAAAATGGAAAAAGCTGGTTTCGCGTTTCACGGTCTGCCCCTGGGAAGCTCAGGCCCCAACCCGCATATCTCACAAAATTCCTGCTGCGAGCGCCGATAGCGTTTCTATACATCACAAAAAGCTCATGCGGGTTTTTTCGCGGAGACCAGCCAGTGCGGCATGGGCGGAGGCAGCCGGTTACAATTGAAATCCTTGAATCCGCTTTGCATAAGCCATTCGGCGAGTTCCGCATCTGAAAAGACCCAGCCGTGCCGGGCAGTCAGAGCCATATTGACCGCGAACAGGGCCGAGAATTTCGGCTTGGTATGCGTGGCGTCGGTCATCATATCGAGAACGTAAACTATGCCGCCGGGCTTAAGCGCATCAAACGCCTTTTTAAACAGCCGGACAATATCCTCTGGTTTCTCCTGGTGCAATACACCGAAGAACAGAACCGCATCCTGTTCGCCGGGGAATTCCGCCTCATGATAGTCGCCTCCGATAGTCCTGACTCTGTCCTCCATCTTTTCGGCCCGGATAAGCTCGTCTGCCACGGCCACGACCTCGGGAAGGTCTATCATGGTGGATCTTATTTCCGGGTTTTGCCGGGCGATGAGCATCGAGTAAGTTCCCGGTCCGCCGCCGACATCCAGGACAGATCTGCATCCTTCGAGGTTTAATGACGGCGCTACTGCTTTGCCGATCCCAAGCGCTCTGCCGTGCATTGCCATAACAAAAGCCCGGGTTCGCTCTTTGTTCGCCCCAAGGTGAGTCTCCGGTTCTTCCACTGGTTTGCCGGTCCTTACAAGATCGGGCAATCTTCCCCATGCTTCGTATACGTCACGATTGTAGCGGATGGCCCCGGTCAGGTCCCCCGGCGCGCCCGGAACGAGGAAGATCGAAGCTTCGGCTGTGTTTCTGTACAGTTCGCCGTCTTTTTCAAGAAGTCCAACCGCGACGCAGGCGTTAAGCAACAGCGTGGTTCCACGTTCGTCAAGGCCACAGGCTTCGGCGACAGTGCAAGCCGGCGAAGATGCTTCTTGTAGAACCTTGAAAACTCCCAGGTCGGAAGCTGTGAAAAGGACACAGGATTCATAAAACGAACTGGCCATGTCAATAATGCGTTGTGGATCCATTTTCGCTACACCTTCTGTAATTGAAATTTTCTCGCCTCAAATCATGCCCTATCTGACATCTTTTGTAAACGTCTTACGAATTTCGAGGCAGCTGGTTACTCTGATGAGCAGTTAATATAATGTCTTTCCAGAATAATGCGTCTGATATCTTCGGCGCATGAAAGGTTGTCCCTGGTGTCTATCCAGAACCGGCCGATCATGTTCAGGGCATGGACATCGTCTGCGTTAACCAGCGCAACTCCGCACTTTTTAGAGCGATCCTTCGCTTGCTCGACATTATCGCCCGTTTGATTGCACGTCTGACACTCGAAAGCGTCAGGTACAACAATATCAAGCAGTTCATCGGCTCCCGGCCACCGGAACGGGTGAGCAAGGACAGTCAGGTGGTTTCGCTCAGCGGCAATTGCCGCAACTTTTGCCGGGTCATCGGCTATATCGAGATACAGCGGATCGTTTGTTCCGAGAACAATCAGGTGGCAAACGTTTGGTCCCGAATCAATTGTAAGCTCAATTCCAGGGTAGATCTTCAGACTCGGAAACTCTTTCTGTATTTCGGACAACTCTTCGTCAGACCATACGTGGTCATGTTCTGTGATATAGACCGCGCCATAGCCCTTTTTTACAAGTTGATGCATTGTCGGCGCCGGCGCATTTGTCGCGCAACCGCTGTACCTGTTTGTATGCAGATGAAGTTCCACTTTCATGCGCGCCATTGTAACAATTGTGGAGTTACAGCGTACAGTATATTTTCAATCACTAGCCCCAAACGTTATTGTTGAGCAGAGCCTTGCCTGTCGAAGGCACGAGAAGTAATTCATAAAGACTGACACCTATGGAACGACCTCAAAACCGGCCTGGCGGAAATGCGTGTCCAGTGTCAGCGCTTGTCGAATGCGCAGTTCCTTCATCACCACGAAACTTGTGCAGTCGGTAAACGAATAGTCCTTTTTTTTGTGCCGGAAAAAAAGGAAACGCGCTCGCTCGGCCCTGCTGATATCAATACCTTCGAATCGCACACTGGAGCTGTCTTCAACCTGCCGCCACCAGGCTTCCGCCGCTTTCAGTCCCAACCGTAGACGAAGTATTGTGAGCGTTTCGTCACATACGTAATCGGTGGTGACAAGCAAACCGTTTTCTTCCAACCATGAATCCCTGGCGGCACGCGCCTCATAATTAGCCGGGTCAGCGCTGTCGGCGGCAGCCAACCATCCAGCGGTATCAATAAAGAGCATTTTCACGAGTACAGGACCTTGTCATGCTTTTCAGCAAGTCGGCCATCCTTTGACGATCCAACCGGTTTGGCGCGATAAAGCGCATCATTCTCGATATTCTCCCTGACTTGAGGACTCTCGCCGACAGGGACAATGTCAAAAGCCGGTCTGCTTCGATACAGCACTGTGAGCTTTCCGCCCTTACGCACCCTGTTGACCACTTCTGACAAATGCGCCCTGAGTTCGCGGGCGTTTATCACATCCTTCATCATAGAACCTCTCATAATGTTTAACTTAAGATAAACATTATTACCCTTGCTGTCAAGGCTGCAACACATCGCCCATGGTTGACATGGTGCAATTTTACGTCCAACAAGCGATGTGAAGAGAGAAATCCTTTGAACACATCGAGTTTCTTCTCATCCGTAATGTTGCATGTAAACATGCGATAGCGCATTAAAACGGTAACTCACTTCTTTTTTTCTGTCGCGCCCTGTAGTAGCCGCTACATGAGCGGCATGGCCGAAGGCTCATTGTAGAAGCGCTTCAGCGCCAGGGCATCAAGCTGAAACAAAAAGGTCGACCTAACCCGCATATCTCACACTCCTCCGGCAGAAACAATTGATAGCGCCATTATCGCAAGCCCAAATCGTTTTACCCGATCTTGCGGTGTGTTCACATGGATACCCCTGAGTCGTGGCTGGTTGTTTACACTCGCACTACTCCTTTGCAGTCTGGATATGCGGAACAGCCCCAGAACTGATTGCCGGCATTCTTGCCGGTTTTGGCGGTGCGCAAAACCATTGGCTTGCCGCACTGGGGGCAAGCGGGAATTTGATCAGGCGGATCGTCCTGATCTTTTCGTTTGCGCCCGCGTTCGGCAAGGCGGGCGGTAGCGAGCTGTTCGCTGTAGCCGCCTTCGTGGATGAACTGCTCTTCAAGCGCGGCAATCTGCTGATCCAGCAGAAAATTTGCCTGGTGTATCAGGCAAATCAGCGCGTTTGCACGCACTGCGGGATCGGAGTGCTCCAGCCACGGCGCGTAAAGAGTCCAGCGTTCGGCATCTGTAAGGTCTTTGAGTTCAGCATGTTCAGCTTGATCGGACTGATCTGCTTTGAACTGGCGCGGGATAAAGCGCACGGCGGAAGCTTTTTGGCAGTTCAAATCCCATTGGGGTAGGCGGCGGTGTCTGAGATAATCCTCGTAGTCGAGT
>CAZIXB010000148.1:0-3755 GCA_964543205.1 uncultured Victivallales bacterium | reverse complement strand
CGCGATTCCGTAGAGCGCGGTATAAAGCAAGCCAAAGTTTCTACTTGCCGAATTCCTTCCAGTGATCGGCGAATATTTTTTCCTCATCCGGGACGACAGGTTCAATTGGTTTTGAAACCCATGTTACATTAAGGAAATGCTTCCATGCTATATTCTCAGTAGTGATATTTCCTCCCCAAGTTCCGCATCCCAGGGTCATGGTAAATGGCATGCCGTTGTCGTAGTTGCCGCTGTTTGCATAGCACTGCGGTTGTCTAACGATCATTCTGCTCACGTGGCATTTTAGCGCCAGGTCCATTATGTGGTCTTCATTTGTGCTGTGAATGCCGCATGAATGTCCGTAGCCGCATTTTCGCGTGATCTTCTCGACATATTCGATGGCTTGCTCGAACGTGTCGTATGACCACAGCGTTAACACCGGGGATAGTTTTTCAGACGCAAAACAATCGTTTTCAACTGGATCCTGTCCTTTAACCATCAGGAATTTTGTGCCGTCAGGAATTTCAAAACCCGCCATTTCGGCGATTCTGGCAATCGGTCTGGCGACTATCTTCGCGTTCAGCGCATGGCCATCCGGCCACATCAGCTCTTGCAATTTCTTGCGTTCTTCGTCGGAGCAAAGGTGGCCGCCATTGGATTTTAGCTCTGAAATCATTGATTCTTCGACATTTTTTTGAATAACAAGCGAGTTTTCACTGGAACAGGAAGTGGCATTATCGAATGTCTTGCTCAGGAAAACCTTGTGGGCGGCACCCGCGATATCCGCGCTTTCGTCCACCACGACAACTGCGTTGCCTGCGCCGACACCGTAGGCCGGTGTGCCGCTGGAATAAGCAGCTTTTACAAGGGCTGCCGATCCAGTGGCGACTACAAGGTCGGCGGCGGCCATTAGTTCCTGTATTCGTTCCTTTGTCGGTTTGGGCAGTTCCTGAACCAAATCGGGCGGCGCGCCGATCTGTTCGAGCGCTTCCCGCATGAACTTAATTGCCAGTCCGGTTGTTTTTCTGGCAAACAGGTGCGCGCCGAATATTACCGCATTGCGCGTTTTCAATATTGCCAGTCCATTGCCGGCCGGTGTGGATGTTGGATTTGTTACCGGCGTTATGGCTGCGACAACGCCTACAGGTTTGGCGATTTTGATCAGTCCTTTCGCCTCATCTTCCTCTATAACCCCTGTAGTCTTGAGGCCATGCAGGTCGCGAAGAGTGCCGAGGGTTTTTTTCTTATGCTTGAGGAGTTTATCTTCGTAGACTCCCATTTTGGTTTCTTTTGCAGCCATCTCCGCGCAAGCGACGGCATTTTCCTCTTTATAGAGCGCCCAGCCAACAGCGGCGACCATTCTGTCAACCTGTTCTTGCGACCAGGACTCTATTACCTTCTGAGCCTCTCTCGCTTTTACGATAAGTTCAGGAATACTATCTGCCATGACCTTAACCTCCACACTGACAATTTTTTCTGGATTTCGGATGATACCAATATGAATTGTTCGCATAGCAAACAATTTGTGTTAGTATCCAACAACTGGACGCCCTGAGTCAAGCAAACGACACAGTATTTCTCATTTTGGTCGTAACCATCGATCTTGTGTTGCTGGGGGCTGGTTGCTGGTTGCTGGATGCTGGATGCTGGTTGCTGGTTGCTGGTTGCTGGATACTGGATGCTCAAATCGTAATCGACTTGCATCCCAAAACCGATTACGATTACGAACTGCGATGGTGTAGTTGCCTTGCATGCATTCTAAGAATAGGGGTTTTTCGACGGAATCGAAATGATTGGAGGTGGTTTTGTATGAATGTACAAGAAACAATAAAGCGTATGAGTCCGGACCAGAAGATCGGGCAATTAATTACATACGAATTCGTCGGCTTCAGGATCCGTTCAGACATTTACAGGAAGATAGAAGAGCTTCACTGTGGCGGATTGCGGATTACGCCTCACGTCCATGAGGCGATCCCTTACAAAGAAAGGTTTGAGCAAGGCAAAAAACAACAAAGGCTGGCCTACCACTGCCATCCAGACACTTATGCGGAAGTGATACGAAATATCCAGGATTTGGCAAAAAATCGGCATCTTGGAATCCCACTCCATATTTGTATCGACCAAGAAGGAGACTTTTCCTGCGACTTTGCCCGGGGGGGTGTCAACCTGATGCCCTCGGCAATGGGTGTTTCAGCAACCGCCGAACCCGGTCTGGCTTTTGATGCATACCGTTGTGTTGCTAAACAGTTGCAGGCCATCGGGGTTACGATGGTTCACTCGCCAGTGTTGGATGTAAACACCAATCCGCTCAACCCTGAGATCTGCGCCAGATCATTTGGAGATACGCCCGAACGGGTTGTGGAATTCGGGCAAGCCTGTATGCGCGGGTTCATGTCCGGAGGAATTACTCCTGTTGCCAAGCATTTCCCCGGAAGAGGGGCCAGTGACGTTGACCTGCATTATGCGCTCGACACAAACGGACGTACGCTTGAAGAATTTGAACAGGTAGATCTGCAGCCCTACCGGCAACTGATCAGCCAGGGGCTGCCTGCGGTTATGACTGCACACCAGGTTAGTCCTGCTTTTGGAGACGAACGTCCGGCGTCAGTGTCGCCCTCGGTCTACCGTTATCTCAGAGATGAGCTTGGATTTGAAGGCCTGATAACTACCGACGCCATGGGCATGAAGGGCGTGGTTGACATGTTCGGATGCCTTGGCCAGGCATGCGCCGAAGCGGCAAAGGCGGGGGCGGATCTGATCCTGGCGAAGTGCAATCCGGAGATTGAACAGGAGGTTTTCGACTGGATCAAACGGTATGTTGACGAAGGGCAGATAGAAGAGTCGGACCTTGACGCCAAGCTGTTCAGGATCCTGACCATGAAAGACCGCCAGAACCTGGAGTCCGACTATTTTGACCCGTCGCAGGCGGAAGAGACACTGTGGAAACCGGAGATAAAGGAGCCGATAAGATCGGTGGCGGAGAAATGCGTAATGGTTGTGCGCGATGAGCAGGATTTGTTGCCTTTCGATCCTGAAAGCAGCGTACTGGTTGTCGAGCCGATATACAGGGAGTGGCAGAGTAAAGGTTACGACAATTTCTATCATCCCGGGATGCTGTCGCTTTTCATGGAGCGATGGTCGCGTGAGATCACTCTATTTGAGGCAGACATAAATGTTTTCGCAGGGGAGCATAATGAAGTCATGGAACGGGCTTCAGAACATGATTTAGTGGTAGTGAATAGCTTTTTCTGGCGAGGCTGCCCGATAAATACGCGACTTGTATTGGATTTGATAGATAAAGGACACAAAGTGGCTGTGGTCGCGAATGCCCCGTACGAAAACATTTGTGATCCACGCATCAAGACCCTTGTAATCAACTGGGGACAGACTCCGTACTGCCAGGAGGTGGCAGCGAACGTCCTGTACGGCAAGGCAACGAGCCAGGGGGCCTGGCCGCTGGCAAATTACAAAATTCGCGGTGTCTGAACAGGATGGTGCTACCGCATATTTTCCTATCCTTACTCATACACCTACTCGTACACCCCTATCCCTTATGCATCTTTTTCCAGCCGGATTGCGGAGATTCGCGTGTACGAGCAGGTGTATGGGCACGTGTTTCTCCGGCTTTGCCCATCTTTTTGCCCTCCGACCCTTTTCGGATGCGAAATTCTCTTCCGCCTTCGCCTTGCCTACGGTGTGACAAGTCGGCGGGCGCGGCCAATGACTGATTCCAAAGGAGAATAATATAACATTGGAAAGTGGGATTTTTTTTGATA
>CAZIXB010000147.1:0-3839 GCA_964543205.1 uncultured Victivallales bacterium | reverse complement strand
GATAAAGATCGGGACAAGGATAGGATAGGGAACGGCAAATATCGTCACAAAGATAGAGTGAAAAAAACCAACTGGTGGGATATCTGCCCTATTTTTTCGTAACCTTAATCGACCAAAGACCGCTCACGGCCAGGTCGGTTTTGCGGTTTTGTCGTCTGTCACATTCAATTCCATTGAATAAGCCGGCCCTCGTCGGCCTGCGACGCTTACCGTACGAGCCTCGAACCGGCACTTGCCGGGATGCAACCGCCAGGGATACTCCACTCCGTCAAGGCGTTCTGGTTCGCCGTCGTCCACACGGATTTCATAATGACTGAAGAACGGCGCCGTTGGTGTATCCAGCCGCACTCGGCAATAATATGGTATTTTATGTGGAGGGTTGATTTTGAACCAGGCTGAGTCAAGGTCAGGATAAGCGTCGGCGTAATCTTCAGTCAGCATCAAGGTCCCGTCTGCATAGCCGTCTTTTTCGGAGGAATTCGGCGGCGTGCCCTGGAACCAGCGTTGTTTCTTGCGCGCTTCGTCCACAAGCAACACGGCCAGGCTTTTTGAGCCTCGCCCATCGAGGCGGAATACATCATTGCGGCATTCTACCAGGTGCCAGAAGAGTGTTCGGGATTCATGATCTTCGGGTTTGCCTTTGCGTGCGCGGTCCATCGGGCGTTTTTCTATGCCGATTACTGGCTGAATGCCTTCGCCTCGATGTGTTTGCCAGCGCTTGCCGATTTCTTCAGTGCTCATGGGCACACCGTCCATCTCGAAATGATGATCGTAGTTAGGGTCCATATGCACCCATTTGCGAAAGCGATTAATCCAGACGTCCACGACGCCGTGATGGGTTCCCTTTTCGTCGGGTGTGTGTTCGCAGTCGATAGAAAGTTTTCTTACTGGCAAGCCGCAGGCGGTGCCGGCGGCAACCATGACCATCGAAAAATAGCTGCACCAGAAAGTTCCGCCAACACGTGAAGCTTCCAGTAAAGCGAAAGGATCCAGTTTGCTGAAGGGTTCCACGCCGCCGGGAAAGCTGGATCTGGTATCGTTAATCATATGTGTAAATACCCAGTGACGAAGCCGTATAGCTTCTTCCCATTCGTCTTCTGAGCCTTCCAGAAGTTCGTCAAGCCGGTATTTTTGCCTGAATTCCGCCGCGCGACGGTTATCATAGTCTGACCATACGAATGGATAACGGCTGAGCGCCGGCTCTGGATTGTCATATGTTGTTACATCTATTTTCCATCCATGTCTCGCTTCGACTTCCTGCCAGACTTCGTCAAAAGGGCGGCTTATATCAGCGTTTTTATCATTCATTAATAACTTGCTCCTTATGAGTTGCAGTTTGTTCAGTTTTCTACTGAGCCACCTTAACGTGAGTATTCAAGAAGGCGGGTAGTTGAGACTATATTCTGTTGGCGCCAAGTTCAACCAGTTTTTTGAAGGAAATTTCCATGGATTCAAAAATATCCCTGTCTCTAAATGGACGGTCCTGCTCGACAACGTACCAGCGGACACCGGTCTGCCTTAATGCTTCCATGATTGGCTCCCATTCCAGATTGCCTTCTCCAATTTCACAGAATGCGGGTTCGCCATTAAGAATTGTATAATCCTTCAAATGCACAACAGGCATCCTTCCGGCAACCCTTTTTATCCATGTTACAGGGTTGCCACCGCCTCTTTGCACCCAGTGAACGTCTATTTCAGCGCAAAGCTCTGAGGTGTTGTCGTAAATCTCTTCAAGCAGCGGCCTGTTCCCAAATTTTTCGAATTCCCGGTGATGGTTGTGATAACCGAAACTGATGCCATGTGTCCGTAGCTGTCTGCTTATTTTTTCGAGCATATCCGGGAGCTTCTTTGCTCCCTCTGAATTCAGGAGATCCTTCCCCGGGCTTCCAAGAGCGGCAAAGTTGCACCCGTAGGCTTCAAGTTTGCTTACTATCTTATCGAGATTGTTTTGACAATTGTCCAGGTTTTCGTGGGTGGCACAACAATGGATGCCGTGAGCGTCAAGAACCCTCCTTATCTCTTCGGGCTCGAATTCCGGGATAGCAGAAATCTGAACAGCGCGGTAGCCGATAGTCCTCAGCCGCTCCATGGTTTTGTCCAGATCTTCCAGCGTCTGGCAGTGTTTGCGCAGGTTGAAAAGTGTAACAGCAATTCTTGTGTCAGGCGCTCCCATGTACGTTCTCCTTTTTTTTATCTTGCAACACGCATCAAGACAGATCAATACTATCGCCCTTGAGACTAATAAATCAATAAAACTTAGCGAGGACGAATTAGCATGGGTACAAAGCGAACACTGAATAAGATGTCCAAAACACGGCCCAGGAAGTCGGTTTCCGAAAGACGGCACCGGCTGAAAGCTCAAAAAAAGAGACTTGTTGACCTTGGAATGGAGCCTGAAAAAGTTGAAAAGCTGACGCTCCAGAAAACGCGCGAACTTCTAAAACATCCAAAGAAGGTTCAAACAGCAGAGAAATAAGCCAGCTATCCCGGCAGGTTCAGTCCCACATCTCACGTATAATTCCTGTGACATCGTCCTGAATTATCGTGTGAACCGGAGCATCGTCGGAAGAATCCTGCGACAGGATTTCCCTGTCCATAGACTCAATCACGTCATGGGTGAAAAAACGGGAAAGTTGAGCGTAGCTGTGACTGTCTGTAAACCTCCGTTTCTTGTGGTAGTATCGGAACGGCCATGTGACATAAAGGAAGTCCCTTGGGCGGGTCATCGCAACATACGCAAGGCGCATCTCCTCTTCGATTTCCTCTTCCTTGCCGGTGGACATGTCGCTGGGCAGACATCCGTCCGCCGCATGGATCAGGTAGACTACATCCCATTCGCAGCCCTTTGCTGAATGTATAGTTGAAAGAACCAGCCAATCCTCATCCTTGGAAGCCGGCCCGGCAAGGTCCCCTGTTGAAGCAGGGGGATCAAGTTGAAGATCGGCAAGAAACTTTCGCCTGGATCGGTATCCGGATGCTATGTTTTCCAGGTTCTCAATGTCGTTTAATCTTGCTCCCGGATTCTCGTAATTTTTCTTGAGCAGGGGAGTGTAGAACCGTGTTATGAGTTCAACCTGGCCGGCAGGCTTTCCGTTGCCTATGGCTTTGAGCTGATCCATTAGAGTCGCCATTAATTTCAACATCTTTGCGCTGGCTGCCGGGGCCTTGTAATTCGCAAGGCCTGCCCGCGCATCATAACCGCTATCTGCCATGCTTTGCATAATCTTGGCGGCTGTAGCCGGCCCTACGCCGTCAAGCAACTGAAGCAGACGGAACCAGGCTATTTCGTCCCTGGGATTCTGAGCCACCCTGAGGAAAGAAATCACATCTTTAACATGGGCTGCTTCGATAAAGCGCAGTCCTCCATACTTGTGAAAAGGAATATTTCTTCTGCTCAACTCCACTTCGAGCGAATCAGACAGATAACCAATTCTGAACAGCACGGCCTGTTGCTTTAAAGGAATGCCTTCTTCGTAATGTTCAAGTATCCGGTCAATCAGGTAGTCATTCTGCTGCCGTTCATCCTTGCACGTAACCAGCTTTGGTTTCTGCCCGATCTCCCTGTCCGACCACAAATCCTTCGTATACCTTTCTTTGGCTCCTTGAATAAGCAGGTTGGTCGTTTGGAGCACGGATTTGACTGAACGGTAATTCTGTTCTAGTGTGATGGTTGTGGCGCCTGGAAACATTTTCGGGAAGTCGAGCATGTTTCGGACTGTGGCGGCCCTGAAGCTGTAAATGCTCTGGGCATCATCGCCCACGACGGTGATATTTTTATTTCGCATCCGAATGTTCCGGAGGATATCGGCCTGTATGCTGTTGGTGTCCTGGTATTCGTC
>CAZIXB010000146.1:0-3853 GCA_964543205.1 uncultured Victivallales bacterium | reverse complement strand
CCGCAGCAGCGCTCTCCACGCTCTCGCTACGAAATTCTGTGAGATATGCGGGCTATGAGGGCTCTTTGCTATAGTGTGAATCAATTTCAACTGGGTTTACTTCTCTATCATTTCTCTGAGCTTGGACATAAGCGAATCGGCATTGAAAGGTTTTTGGATAAAGCCCGAGTACTCGTTGCCGTCAAGCCCGCTGGTGGCTCTATGCTCATTATATCCGCTCATGAGAAGTATGGGAACAGCTTTATCTACCTTGCGCATTTCCGCCAGGGCGCCCCCTGCTTCTTTCGACGTAAGGGTGACATCCAGCAATACGGCCTTAAACCCGGGTTTGTCTCTCAACTCCCTTGAGCCGGTTTCGCAGTCTATGGCGCTAATGACTGAAAACCCGAATTTCTGCAGAATCTGTTCAGTTACCGTTCTAACAATGTCATCATCATCAACAATCAAAATCGTCCCTTCTGGTTTCCAGGTGTCGATAGATGTCCGGCTTTCGACCTTTTCCTCTATCTTTTTTTCAGAAATTGGAAACAATATCTTGAATTCTGTTCCCCTGCCAGGTTCTGTGCGCACCCTCAGCGCCCCTTTATGCCCCCTGACTATACCCAGAACAGCCGCCAGACCCAGGCCTCGACCGGATATTTTAGTTGTAAAAAACGGATCAAATATTTTTGACAACGTTTTTTGCTCCATACCGCAACCCGTATCCGCGACCATTACGTAGGCATATCTGCCCGGCTCAAGTTTCTCAGCCATATAGCATGACTGGAGATACGACTCTTCGCAGCGCTGTTCGCCTGTCTCTACCGTGATTCTGCCTTTCTTTTTTCCTATTGCATCGGAAGCGTTAGTAATAAGGTTCATTACAATCTGCCGGATTTGCGACGCGTCGCCCTCTATAGGCTCTAAATTCTCGTCAAAGCAATAGGAAAAATCGACCTTGTCAGGAATCGTCACCTTTAGCAAATGAGCCATCTCTCTAACAAGATTGCTCAGGTTGACGGCTTTGATCGTGAATTTCGATTTGCCGGAATATGAGAGCATCTGGTTGGTAAGATCAGCTGCCCTTGTTGCTATTGTCTCAACCTCCTTTACATAGCTCAAGGCGGGCGAGTCATCGCTCATCTCCATAAGGGCAAGGCCGGTATTGCCGAGTATACCCATCAACAGATTGTTGAAGTCATGAGCAATTCCGCCGGAAAGGACACCAAGGCTTTCCAGTTTCTGAGTCTGCTGCATCCGCGCTTCCATTTTGAGCCTTTCCTGCTCGGCCATCACATGGTCAGTAATATCCCGGGAAACACCGAAAGTGCCCGCCAGTTTGCCGGAAGTATCACGCAAAGGCGCCTTGGTGGTGGAAAACCACACGTTGCCTCTTCCATGCAGGACAATTTGCTCGTGCTTGTCCATTATCGGACGCCCTGTCTCCATTACCTTCTGTTCGTCTTTTTGCGATTCCCGCGCATATTCCTCGGGAAATAAATCGAAGTCGGTCTTGCCTGCCAGGTCTTCGGGCATCATGCCGAAATTAGCGGCATGGGCTTTGTTTGTTCTTATGAATTTTCCTTCAGTGTCTTTGAAGAAAATAAAATCAGGAACTGTCTCCATGAGCGAACGCATAAGGCGGCGTTCCTTCTCCAAAGCATCGCTTGCTGTCTTGTAATCCAACGCGCTGCCAAAAATTTCCGCAACCATCCTTAGTAATGATATTGTGTTTTCCTGCCAAATGTTTTCCTCATTGAGCATGACAAACGCCAGAAAGCCTGCTCCGATGGAGCCGCAGACAAAGGGAATGCAAAGGACCGACCGAATCCCCGCCTCCTCCATATGCCTGCGTTCAAGCGCTGCTTCTTCCGGCAGCTCCAATGCATCACTAATTTGAGATGTCTCCCCGTCCAGCAAGGAGTCCCAGACACATGGCATCTCCGGGTACTGTATTTTAGATATACGCTCGGACGCATCCCCTGGAATCGATGAATTCCATTCCTGAACGATCGAAACCTTCTCCTTACCGCAGATGTTATAAATGCCGCACCCGTCAATCCCAAGGGCTTCGCCGATATCAGACAGGCTCCTCAGAATTTTGTCGTCAACAGTATCGATAGAGACATTGACAAACCTTGCCGATATAGAAGCAACAAGTTCTTCAAGCTGAAGTCTGTATAGCAGTTCTTCCTCAACGCGTCTTTTTTCAAGTCCGCTGGCAAGAATTTCAGAGACAAGTTTGAGCAAGCCTGTCTCATCTTCGCTCCAGGCATGCGGTTCCCATACATGTTCAAAACCTATAAAGCCCCGCACCACGGCTCCGCAAACTAAAGGAACCATAATTGTGGACTGAACATCTTCGGCTTCCAGCTCGTTTTTCTCGTTCTCTGCCTGTTCCGGCAAATCCTCTACCCTTGGAATGCTGACAATACGCTTGCCAAGTATCCGGCTGGCGATCCATTCGATATATTCAGTGGAGAAAACTTTGCTTCCGGTGGCATCATGTCCGTAGCTGTCAGGACACCAATAGTGAGTCCATCTCATTGCGCTTCCGTCTTCGGTAAAAAGGCATACATACGCCCGGTCAGCGCCGATGAAACCTGCAACCGATTTAAGCGCATTAACAATCGCCTTGTCCACCTCGTCAGGCGCTACACTCACGAATCTTGTAGAGACCCGCGCAATAAGTTTTTCTATCTCTATCCGATAGTCCAAATCCTTCTCTGCGTTGATCCTGTCGGTAATATCCTCAGTAGTCCCTTCGTAATACACGGTCTTGCCTTCAGAATCCCGCACTGCCCTCGCGTATTCACGGCAATAAAAGATTGAACCGTCTTTTCTGCGCACCTTTGACTGGTAAGCTTCGATTTTTCCTTCGGCTTCAATTGCATGCTGAAAGTTCCTGCGAGGCGTGTCACTGTCATAGACATCCCTGTTAATATTAAGTTGGCTTATCTCATCGAGGGAATTATAGCCCAGCATACGCACAAACGCTGAGTTGGCCATGACAATTCTTCCCCCGGGAGTAGAACGGAAAATGCCGATAGGCACATTCTCTATGAAGTCGCGATACGCTTTTTCGCTCTCGATAAGAGCATGAATTACGGCTTTTTCGCCGCTGACATCAAGGCCTGAGCTCAGAACACCGGTAATTTTACCTTCGGTATCATAAATTAAGCTGTTCCGCCATTCAATCGTCTTCCTGGAATTGTCCTTTGTAAGCACGTCATTCTCACGCTCGTCAAGCTTCTCGCATTTCCCTTCCGCAATTTCCTGAAAAGACTTTCTTACTTTCGGTCGAAGATCTACCGGTATAAAATTCTCACACCAATCCTTCCCTATGATTTCTTCAACCTCGTATCCCAGGATATCCGCTCCCGCGCGATTAATAAATTTCACTGTGGCATCAACATCAAGCATCAGCATTATTACCGGAGCAATATCCAGATACTGATCGCCGGTATCCATGAAATGCTCGGTACAGGCATCGCTTCCGGCCTGGACCGGTTCGTCCGCGACCTTCTCTTTCCGAACAGAGGACTTGCGCTTCCTTTGTTTCGATTCTGCCATTCTGTAGCTCTCCGGTAAATTCCAGATCAGAAACCAAATACATCCCTGCGGAAACTTGCGCTGCAACGCAACTGTCAGATATGAATCACCATTTTCAGTGTTTCTCTTACATGCTACACCAACGCCAACCTACATGAAAATAGATTGGAATTCAAGTATATGAATTGACAATTTGAGCTTCTGCGCAAAAGCGCCGCTGTCAGCCTAAGGCGACCTTTGGCCGCAGACAGCAGGTTGGATGCTGGGTGCTGGATACTGGATGCTCAAATCTTCTACGCAATACTTATCGGTTCAGAATCTA
>CAZIXB010000145.1:0-3892 GCA_964543205.1 uncultured Victivallales bacterium | reverse complement strand
GATTTCGCGGCGAAGACGTTCAAGGAGTTTGGGTTTGTTTCCGACTTGGCGCTGTGTGTTCATAATTGATCCTTTTTCTGATGAAAAGAACTATAGTTTGTTACCAGGGATGGCGCAAGAAGTTTTTTGCGGATAGCGCCACTGTGACGGCGTGACTAAAGAAATGGGGAATGTCCAGTTGGCATAATGCTTGTGATCGAGATGGAAACATGCAATAATTGTTGCTATGGACGAAGCTAATGAACAAATAGATGCGGGAGAAACACAAGAAGAAACCGCCGAAAGCATGGATCTGGATTCTATTGAACTCAGGGTCTTGGCCTGCCTCATCGAAAAGGAGATCACTACACCAGAGTACTATCCCCTGACGCTCAAATCCTTGACAGCGGCCTGCAATCAGAAGTCCAACCGCCACCCGGTGATGTCTCTTGGGGAGGGTGAGGTAATGGACGCGCTCGAAAGGCTGAGGTACAGGCACAGCCTTGCATGGCAAGTCGACCAGGCAGGCAGCAGAACACCTAAGTACAAGCATGCTCTGCTTAACACTTTAGAATTAAATTCACGTCAGCTCGCGGTGATTTGCGAACTGATGCTTCGAGGATCTCAGACTCAGGGAGAACTTCGCGCGCATTGCGCAAGGCTTGCTGGTTTCGGCTCGCTTGCGGAAGTCCGGCAAACCATATCCGAACTCAAGCAATGGGTGGGCGGTGCGCTGGTAGCCGAATTGCCTCCCGGGTCAGGACGCAGAGAAATGCGGTATATTCACCTTCTAGGCAAGCCGGAGGACAGACCGTCAACAGACGAGACTCCCTCTGAGGTTGTTGAGTCCGAAGAAACCGCTTCAGCTCAAAATAACTCTCGCATTGAAGAACTGGAAAGCAAGGTATCCGGTATATACGAAGAACTTAACCAGCTCCGAACGCAATTCCACGAATTCAAGAAACAGTTCGAGTAGGATCAACCCGGAAAATAACAGGAACTATTACTATTCACTGCCGGATAGATCACCTGACTCGCTTAAATAACGGAAATAGTCCGACTCCGTGCCAAGGATAAGGGTGGCATTTGATTTCAGCGAGTTGGCATAGCTTTCAAGGGAACGATAGAATGCATAGAATTCCGGGTCGGCGCTGTAGGCTTCATTGTAAATGCGCGTGGCTTCTGCATCGGCATCGCCCTGGATTATCTCTTTTTGTCTCCTGGCATTGGAGATTATCTCTGCAAGTTCTTTCTTGGTCTCTCCCACAATCCTTGAGCTTTCCCCGCTGCCTTCGGCCCGGAACCGCTCTGCAATGCGCTGACGTTCGGATATCATACGCTCAAACACCTGTTGCTGAACGGAAGGGATATAGTTGAGACGTTTGATGCGCACATCCACTAGTTCAATGCCGTAACTCAGCATCTCCCTTTCGGCCTCTTCCCGAAACGATTTTATCAGATCTTTCCTCCCAATTTTAACTTCCTGGGTGATAACCTGCTGCGTCTTTTCATCTTCCGGCAGGATAATGCGCTCCATATCTTCTTCCTTAACATCCCAATCCTTGGATCGAACTATGTCTATCAGCTCTGTTTCAGAGATGTTGTCGCGCACAACAGAGTCGATTATGTCATCAAGACGGGACTGGGCTCCTATTTCATTTTTTACGCTCTTGAGAAAAAGCAATGGATCAACAATCCGCCAGCGGGCGCTTGTATCAACCGATATGAACTCGCGCCCAAGGGTCGGTATCTGGTTAGGGTCGCCATCCCAGACGATCAGTCGTTTATCGAAGCGGCGCACCTCCTGAATGAAAGGCAACTTGATGTGAAGGCCCGGTTTTTCGACAACGTCCCCTACGGGGGCTCCGAATTGGACTATAACGGCTTGTTCTGTTTCGTCGAGCATGTATACAGCGCTGAGAAGAACGGTCAAAGCCGCAAATCCAAGCGCTGCGGCAACAACAAACTTATACATCCTGGGATTCTCCATAATTATTTCTCCCCCTTCTGAAGTGGCTTGGTCGTTCCATCGTCAAGATTTAGAAGAGGAATCGGCATCGTGCCGCCCTTTTCGATCACATACAGCTTTTCAATCTCCGATATCACTTTGTCCATGGTCTCGATATAAAGACGCTGACGGGTGACTTCCGGGTTTTGGCTGTACTCTTTCTGTATTGCCTTGAAGCGGCTTGCCTCACCCTTCGCAATATTTATACGCTCGGCAGCATAGCCTTCGGCTTCGGAGACGATCTGGTCCGCCTCGCCTTTGGCCCTGGGGATCTTCTGGTTGCGCATTTTTTCGGCGTTGTTAATCAAACGTTCCTTCTCCTGGCGTGACTCGTTAACTTTATTAAAAGCAGGTTTGACTGTCTCCGGGGGTGTCACGTCCTGCAATTGCAGGGAAGTGATGTGAATACCCATATCATAGGTGTTAAGTATCCTCTGAATTTCGTTTTTTGAAACCTCTGCAATCTCGACACGGCCCACCGTGAGCACATCGCTACCCAAACGGTTGCCTACAATCCGACGCATTACCGCTTCGGAAACATCCCTGATGCTGGAAATCTGATCTTCAACCTTATGCATGAATTTGTCTGGATCGTCTATGCGGAACTGAACGACCCATTCCACATTTATCACATTGAGGTCGCCTGTAAGCATCAGGGATTCCTCGCTGTATTCATTGGAACTATATTGCGTTCGACGGCCTGCTTGCAAGGTGCGGAATCCGAATTCCTCTTTGAGAATCCGCTCAGTGGGCACGAAGTATTTCCGGTCGATTCCAAACGGTAATTTAAAATGCAGGCCCGGCTCCTTTATGGCGATCACTTTCCCAAAACGCTTGAGAACCGCCTTCCCTTCCGGTTGGACGGTATAAGCTGAGGACGACAATCCGATGACGGCCACAATCCCCGCTATCACCCAGCCAATGGAGGGTTTGAGTTTTTTCAAGTCTATCCGCGAAACTAATTCGGCAAACGGATCCCGGTTAAATTCCTGTGGCATATAAATCCGCCTTTCTGTATTATTTTTATTCATATAGGCAGACATTGATCTGCATAGCAAACATTAAATGTAAAAATGCGGGCCTGTTGTGCCGAAATTAGCCGGTATATCTCACGGAATTTCGTAGCGAGAGCGTGGAGCGCGCTACTGTGGGGGCGCAAATTGATAAAACGCGGGAGCTGCCGTATAGACATACTGTAATCTGGCATTTTGCCAATTCGTGCCCTCACAGTGGCGCTATCCGCGCTCGCAGCAGGAATTCTGTGAGATATGCGGGTTAGCAGTTGTGTCGAGCAAGCCCCAAGGTAGTCAGGCTTGTGGGTAAGGAGTGTACCTTTGTCGAAACTTACAAAACAGCTTAGTTTTATCCATGTTTTCTGTATTGCTTCCGGGGCGATGATAAGCTCGGGGCTTTTTGTGCTGCCGGGCCTTGCCCACGCCAAAGCGGGCCCTGCCGTGGTGTTTTCTTATTTTCTTGCCGGCCTGCTTGCAATCGCCGGTTTGTTAAGCATCGCGGAACTTACAACAGCAATGCCAAAATCAGGAGGTGATTATTTTTATATTTCACGAGGTTTGGGTTCTGCGGTAGGCACTGTGGCCGGTTTGCTCAGTTGGTTCAGCCTGTCTTTAAAAAGCGCTTTCGCCATTATAGGGCTGGCCGTGCTAATGGCTTCTTTTGTGCCGCTAGGCTGGCATACAGTTGCGGCGCTGCTGTGCGTGGCTTTTGTGTTGATCAATCTCAAAGGAACAAAAGAAGCCGCGGGGCTTCAGGTAATACTGGTGCTGGCTTTGCTCGGTCTTATGCTGGTCTTTATAGTGAAAGGTTTTTCAAATATAAACATCCAGTTATTTCAGCCTTTTGCGCCTTACGGCATTAAATCGGTTATTTCAACAACGGGTTTTGTGT
>CAZIXB010000144.1:0-3896 GCA_964543205.1 uncultured Victivallales bacterium | reverse complement strand
ATGAATCAAGGAAAAGAGGGCGCACATATCGACAATCGACATTTCAGAAGTAACCAGCGTCCTGCCCGGAACAATTCCGGCAAGATGGAAAACCACTCATCTTCACTTATCTTCTCTAATATAAGCGTGGATTAGTGCGGATCAGTGGTTTGACTTCTCCTCTTCCCCTCCCCATTCGCGCAATTAGCGCCTGCCAGCCCGCGTGCAGGTCGCACGCAGACAGGTGATTCGCGGTTCACCCCTCTGAGCAACGTGAGGGTCATACCTGTAATCGGACCGGCCGCAGGGAATGTCAGGACAGACCTGCTGCCCGAATCAATGGCCTGCCGCAATTAGCCCGCATATCTCACAGAATTACTGCTGCGAGCGCGGATAGCGTCACTGCGACGGCACGAATTGACAAAATGCCAGATTGCAGTATGTCTATACGGCTGCTCCGGCGTTTCACCAATTCGCACCCCCGCAGCAGCGTTTTCCACGCTCTCACTACGAAATCCTGTGAGATATGCGGGTTAGGCCGTTGTCGTCTCTCCGGCAAGACGGTCATTTCCCCGCTCCGCCCCATGCCGCCGATCCGCTCGCCACAACAGAAGGTGTGTCCCTGATAATCTCTGAAGGGGCAGAAAGTCGAGGCTCGTCTAACCGCCCGGATAATCGAGGTTCTGCACCGCGGAAAGCGTGTTGCCAGCCATATGCGGGACAACCGCCAAGGTCGGCACACAACGGATCCGTCTCATATGCCCAAAGCCCACTTTTAAAGCGGCGCTGACAGGGCCGTCTTTCCGTGCGAAACAGACGGATACCACACATCCTTCAGGGGCGGCGCAAAGCGCCCGCCCTACGGCCTTTCCCGAACTTCGGGCGGTCGTCCAGACTTCAAGGCGCCGGCCGGAGGAAGGCGGTTCCTTTAACGGAACCAGATGACCGTGCCCCGCACCTGCCACGGTTCAAGCGTGCCGCCGCCGGTCAGGGTGTAGGTTTTTCCGTTCAAAAGGCCGTTGTCTTCTGGACGGTAGGTCATGGTCTGGCCGGCGGGCAAAGACAGGCCGCCGTCGTTGGCCAGCGTGCCGGTGTCCCCGTCCTCTCGCAACGCGGTGTTGTCCTTGCCAATGATCGCGCTGAGAATGTTCACGCCGCCAACCGCGTCGAAACTCGCTGTTTGCACATTGTAGAGGTTGAGGCTGCCCATCGTGATTGTCCCGCCCGCCTGCAGAGTCAGATGGCCGAAGCGGTCCATTGAACTTGAATGATGCCGCGCATAGGAACTGACAGTGTCGTCAATCACGATGTCGTCCTTGATGTTGACAATGTCGATATCGCCATCGTAGCCCCAGTTGGGACTATCCTGCACTCTGTCCAGCAAGATACGCTCCACGCTCACTGAACGATAGTTACGAATGATGAGATGGTTGGCGGTTGCTATGGATGTGCCGCCAACGGCTATCGTTCGCCCGTCGATCTCGCCCGCCACGAAAGCACCGCCCGGCCAGTCGCCATGCGCGGCGCCATCGAATTCAGAGTACATGGAGCCTGTTCTGTTATACTGAGCACGAATGCCAAACGATATTCGATCCGCCAGAAAATCGCCATGATGCTTGACCGATATCGCGGTGCGCCAATGCCCGTCAAACAGATTGGCGTTGTCAAGCGGCGCGCCGCCGGCCAGGAAATCGCCCGCGTCGCCGTCACTATTCTCGATCAACACATCGCCAGAACTGTGGATTTCGATCTCGCTCGGGTAATGGTCGTTCCAACCGAAAATGGTGGACTCATGCGTCGCGACGATTTTGGCGACTTGAACGGAGGCGACGGGAGAACTCTCCGTACCGACGAGTATTTTCTTTTCTCCACTGTTGCTGTTGTTGAACCGCATGGAAAGGTAGCCGTCGCCTAGCGCAATGTCGCCGACATTGCGTAAAACAATGTTTCGGACGTGATCATGGTGCACACTCAGATGATCCGTGCTAATGAATCCGGTGTTCGCCACCAAGTCGCCCCCGTTCAAATCGAGGCGAATCGCGCGCCCATCGGTGTTTTCCAAACTGTAATCGCCAAGGTCCAGCCCGGCCACAGACGCCTCCGCGAACGCCCAGCCGCCTGTTCCCACGCCCAAAGCATCTGCGCCGAAAGGCACGGGACCGTCCGGCGCGTCCAATACGATGTTGATGCGCCCGGCTGTATAATCTCCGATGGTCTGGTTGCCTGCAAGCTTCGGCGGATCCGCTTGCGCCACACCCGCCGCCAACACGATCCCCGCCATCCATACCGCCGCCTGTCTTGTTCTGCTCATGACGCCCTCCCGTCTTTTGAAAATGCGAGAATTAACTTAAACAATAACAATGGATACACTACTGAATGCAGGCGGAGATGTCAAAAAAAATGGGTTTTTCAATATTGAACATTTGATACACAAGCCACTGCGGGGGAAAAGGATAGAGCCTGTCCGAAAGGATTGATAAGAAATCGCTTTTCTGACGGCGCGGGCACCCGCCCGCTGGCACCGGTCTGAAGTATCGTTTTCACGGCAAAGATGTAGCAGAATCGGGCTGTAGAAGTCAATTCCAGATTCGAGCGCATTCAAGATGCGGGCAAAATGGCCGAGAGGCAGCAAAACGACCCGACATGCCGAGTTCGGCACCGCTTGGAGGCGCGCCGCACCCGTCGCGATGGATCAGCCGTTCGCGTACATCATGACCGGTTCGGTATCGTAGTCCGGGAACGGGTCATCGAAGCAGGGTTCGATGACCCATTCGGCGGGTGGCGGCGGCGCCCTTGCCAGCAAGACCCGCACGCCCTGCTCCCAGAGGCCCAGGTGGCGCAGGATGCGCTCGATCACGGCGCGCTCGTCGATGAGAGAAACTATCCTCATCTCTTTCTGGCACTTCGGACACAAGAGCGGGTCGGCTTCCCAGACCTTCTTGATGAGTTCGCGCCACTTGACCGACGGGATGCGGCGCGGCTTATGCTCGGAAACGTCGATGATCTGAACGGGATTGCCGGTGGTGGCGGCCTCTTCGGCGGCCACTCTCAGCGCACCGCTCTCCGCCGCAAACCTCTATCTGGGCGTCAAGGGCGACAGCATGGTTCAGTATTTCAAAGGCGATCTCGACGAAATCTGCCTGTTCCGCAAGGCGCTTCCCCAGTCAACGATCGCCGCCTGGGCGTTTCGGCGCCCGGCTCGCAGGGTCAGAGTACCAGGAAAAGGTCAATAGTAAATTCTGATTAATTTTGAGACAAAAATAGCCCTGTTCCTCTTGCGGCTGTTTTTTAGGCATTGCTTTTAGCGGGTTTGCAATTTCAATGGACAGGACATTCGAGCTGATTTGGAGAACGAATTTGCAAGCATTTCATGTCTATAAAACATTCTATATCTGGACTGCCTGACATCTCTATGTTATCTTTCATTTATGAAATTCACACGGTATTTTCAACATACCAGAATGAGGCCTGATAGAGCCGATATTAAAATGGAATGGATTGAAGACACTGTTTCGGACCCGGATGTTGAGAAGATACAATCAGATGGTCGTGTAAGGAGATGGAGAAAGATAAAGGAAGCTGATAATAAATATTTGCGAGTGGTTTTGCTTGAAGACAGAACCACCGTGTATAACGCATTTTTTGACAGAAGATTTCAGGAGTAAATACTATGCAAGCAAAATACTTTTCAGATACCGACACACTCTTGCTAACATTCAGCAATCACGAGATTAAAGAAACATACGACCTTAATAAAGACGTTTTAGTAGAGGTGGATCAAAATGGTCATGTTGTCAGCATGACAGTGGAACATGCAAAACAGCAGACTGATGTTAACGAATTCTCCTATCAGCTTGCTACAGCTTAACCCGCATATCTCACACTTTTTCGAGCAGAAACGGTTCAGAGCGCTGTTA
>CAZIXB010000143.1:0-3898 GCA_964543205.1 uncultured Victivallales bacterium | reverse complement strand
ATTTCAACATCTTCCAGGCCGCACTTGCGCATTAATGCGGCTGCGGTTTTTGATGTCTTGTGAAAAGCTGAGAAAGTGAATTTAGAGTCGGTTCTATTTAACTGCGCAGCGTAATCAATTGCCTCGGCGCTATTGAATGTTTCACGAATGATCTGGAGCTTATCAGAATTCATTGGCCACCCTTCTTTATTATGTACGAAACATCAGAATAACTTAACCTGAAGGTTTGTTGATTTCAAGACAACAAGGAGGACTCAGTGGGTCTTGATTTTCGTCGAGAGGGGAACGACAAGGATCGGGAGAGTTGACGAGGATCGGGACAAGGATCGGGACGAGGATGGGGGAATGACGATGATCGGGATAAAGATCGGGACAAAGATCGGGAGGGAAGAGAAGCTTCTGCATCATTGTCTCGATCATTGTCTTGATCTTTGTCGAGAAGGGAATGACGAGGATCGGGATAAAGATCGGGACAAGGATGGGGAGGGAATGACGATGATCGGGATAAAGATCGGGACAAAGATCGGGAGGGAAGGAAGCTTCTGAATCATTGTCTCGATCATTGTCTCGATCTTCGTCCTCTGAATCATTGTCTCGATCATTGTCTTGATCTTTGTCGAGAAGGGAATGACGAGGATCGGGACGAGGATCGGGACGAGGATGGGGAGGGAATGATAAAGATCGGGATAAGGATCGGGAGGGAAGAGAAGCTTCTGTATCTTTGTCTCGATCATTGTCTCGATCTTCGTTCTCTGAATCATTGTTTTGATCATTGTCTTGATCTTTGTCGAGAGGGAAATGACGATGATCGGGATAAGGATCGGGACAAGGATGGGGAGGGAATGACAAAGATCGGGATAAGGATCGGGATAAAGATCGGGACAAAGATCGGGAGGGAAGAGAAGCTTCTGCATCTTTGTCTCGATCATTGTCTCGATCTTCGTCCTCTGAATCATTGTCTCGATCATTGTCTCGATCTTTGTCTCGATCTTTGTCGAGAAGGGAATGACGATGATCGGGATAAAGATAGGAAGGGAATGACGAGGATCGGGACGAGGATCGGGACGAGGATGGGGAGGGAATGATAAAGATCGAGACAAGGATAGGGGGATTGTTGACTGGTTGTTTGACGGCTATTCTGGTTAAGGCTATAGTGACCGGAATAGAAAGGAAGAAGTATGAACAGAAGAAAAGTTTCACTCAACGGTAAATGGAGTTATGTCCTGGATCAATATAACAGGGGCGAACAGAGAAAATTCATGTTACCTGTAAAAGATTCTGAAGCTCCGGGGAAGTTGCCTGTTGATCATGATGCAGAAGAAGTGGATCTGATTGATATTCCATCTTCTTGGAATACCGCTGTCAGGGAATTGAAATACTATGAACAGAGCCTGTGGTATTATCGGCATTTCAAGCGGCCTGAAAACAAGGCCCGAAGCCGGGTTTTTCTTCATTTCGAGGGCAGTTATTACAGGACAAAAGTCTGGCTCAATGGCAAAGAGGTCGGAGAGCATCTTGGAGGTTTTACGCCTTTTGAGTTTGATGTAACTGACTTGCTTGAAAAAAACAACCTGCTTGCTGTCATGGTAAACAGTTCGAGAGATGCTGATCGCGCGCCCACAACTATAACCGACTGGTTTACGTACGGCGGCATTTATCGTGATGTATACCTGGAATTGAGACCCGCGCGACATGTGACTGATCATTTTGTGTATATGGACCGCGCCGGAAAAAATATCCGCGGCAGGATCGGAGCAACCCATGCTGGAGTTGCCGAGTTAAAGATACCGGAGCTTGGGATAAGCCATAAGGTAAAGATATCAGCTAAAAATCATAGCGGCGCTTTTGCTGTGCCTGTTCCGGCAAAACTCAAGCGCTGGTCGTTTGAGAATCCAAAGCTTTACAATGTGACTGTGTCTTTTGCTGAAGATTCTGTCAAAGACAGGATCGGTTTCAGGACAATGGCGGTCAAAGGCGATAACATACTTCTTAATGGCGATCCGGTTTATCTCAAGGGAGTCTCGGTGCATGAGGATCACTGGAAAAGAGGCCGCGCGCTTACAGACGTAGACAGGGAAGATGTCTTTCGCCTGGCAAAAGATCTGAATTGCAACTTTCTTCGTCTCGCCCATTATCCTCACAGTCGGCGTATGGCGGAGATGGCAGATGAAAAAGGCATACTGTTATGGGAGGAAATTCCGGTTTACTGGAAGATACAGTGGGAAAACCGGAAAACCTATAAAGATGTAGCCAACCAGTTGAAGGAACTTATCGGGCGCGATAGAAACCGCGCTTCAGTAGGCATGTGGTCAATAGCGAACGAGACGCCGCAGACGGAACCGGGAAGAAATGAATTCCTTTCCAGCCTGAGCAGGCTGGCGCGGCGGATGGATCCGTCAAGGCTGGTGACCGCCGCCATGTTTATGAGCAGGGAGGACGAGAAACGCGTTATTAAAGATCCCTTGGCTGCAGCGGTGGATGTTATCGGAATTAATGAATACCTTGGATGGTATGGACCCAAAAAACCAAAGAAAGCTGAAGTAATGACAAACCTGCAGAATCCCGGGAAACCTGTGATAATTTCGGAGTTCGGAGCAGGCGCCAGGGCTGGGGTTCATGGTTCAATGAGATTCAGCGAAGAATACCAGGCTCGAGTTTACAAACAGCAGATCAAGTGCCTAACACAACCGGATTGTATCAAAGGCCTGACGCCCTGGATACTCATTGATTTTAGAGCGCCGCGGTACAACAGGTATCAGCGGGGTTATAATGTAAAAGGTCTTGTTGACGCAGACAGAAAAACAAAGAAGAAGGCGTTTGACGTGTATAGCCGTTTTGCTCCGCCGCCAGCCTGATCAATTGCTGATTTTGCTTCAAGGACAGGCTTGCTTATGGTTTATTTGTTTGAACGTATTTTCCAAGTTAAGAGGGAGTTGATAGATGAACAAAAGCGTGAAACAGATTATTGATGGAATGACAATTGAGCAGAAGGTTGGACAGCTTTTTACTTTTGGATTTGCCGGAATTTTCCCGCATCCTGATATTATGGAAGGTATTGAGCAGCACAATGCGGCAGCTTTTCGGGTAACGCCGACAGCCCGCAAGTTTAAAAGATATTTTGACACCGACCATCCCGGCGCAAAACGGGTGGTAAGAGAGCCGGAGCTGCATGAGCGGGATTATGTTAATGACGGGAATCGCGCGCCGCGTGTCAGCGCGGAAAGATACGCGGATGTTCTTAACGAGATAAGGCAGCGGTCAATTGACGCGGGATCGGGCATACCGGTTTATTTCTCTCTTGATTTTGAGGGCAACCAGAGCTGTAACGCGGTGTTTGACGGAATTGAGGGCATACCGCACCCCATGGGTCTGGTCGCGTCCGGGGACGCAAAACTTGTCTATGATGTGGCTAATCGTCTTGCTCTCACACTCTCGGCAATAGGAGTTGATGTGATTCATTCGCCCGTTTTAGACGTGAATACAGATCCGCGGAACCCTGAGATCGGGGCTCGCAGTTTTTCGCCGGATCCTGAAGTGGTTGCCGAGTATGCAACTCATTATATTCGCGGACTGATGGACGGCGGCATTATTCCAGTTGGTAAACATTTTCCAGGAAGGGGCCATTCCGCGCAGGACGCACACTTTGATGTGCCTGTTATTGACGAGTCGTTAGAACGGATGGAAAAAGTGCACCTTTATCCGTATAAGGAGCTTATCAAGGCCGGGTTGCCAGCTGTTATGCTCGCGCATACGGTGTATCCCTCGCTGGATCCATCCGGCGAGATAGCCACCCTTTCAAAGCCCATCATAACCGGTACTCTTCGCGAGAAGCTTGGATTTGAGGGGGTTGTTACTACAGATTCATTTACGATGGGCGGGCTTGTCTCAAGGTATGAGG
>CAZIXB010000142.1:0-3995 GCA_964543205.1 uncultured Victivallales bacterium | reverse complement strand
GCGCTTTCCACGCTCTCACTACGAAATTCTGTGAGATATGCGGGTTAACCCGCATATCTCACACTCCTCCGGCGGAAACAATTGATAGCGCCATTATTGCAAGCCCAAATCGTTTTACCCGATCTTGCGGTGTGTTCACACAGCTTCGTCCGGTTAAACCGATTTTGCCCAGCACTAACAGCGCTCTGAACCGTTTCGGCTCGAAAAAGTGTGAGATATGCAGGTTAAGAACCCTCTTCACTTTACAATTCTTCTTACGAGTTTGCGGAGAAGTTCGTTAAGAGGCGCATTATCTATTTCTGTAAGGCATCTTAGCGACTCCTGTCTGTAATGTTCCATCATCTGCCGTGCCCGTTCCCTGACTTTCAACCGGGAAATCAAGTCGTTGAGTTCGCTACTTTTATCGCCTTTTTTTCTCAGCAGTCCGACAAACCTGCTTTTTTCTTCAGGGCCGGTAATCCGCTCATAGGCAAGCGAAAGCAATAATGAAAGCCTTCCGCATACTCCGTCGCCGCACTCGGCCTCCCCCTCGAAATCATCCAGATCGTCACGTATCTGGTAGGCAACTCCCAGCGAATTACTGAACCTGCTGACTGCCTCCAGCATATTATCACCGCATCGCGCGCACACGGCGCCGCAAAGAAGGGCTGCTCGAAATGATGGAGAAGTCTTCAGCCTGAATATTTCAATGGTTTCCTGCGGTGTAACAAACTCCTTTTCAACGTTTAAGGCCAGCTCTTTGCCCTGCCCGATGCAAAGTTCAGAATGAGCCAGAGAGACAAAATTAACAAGAACTCCGTTACGTTCGGCGGGCAACCCGCAAGTAGCCAACAGTCTGTAACCCAGCCCGACCAGGAAATCGCCCACGTTAAGAGCAAACGGCATGCCATGCTCTTTATGTAGCGTCGGCATGCCGTAACGATAATCGTCTTTATCGGCAATATCATCATGGATAAGCGATGCCTTGTGAAAACATTCGATGGCAATACAGACTCTTCGAACCTCTTCAGGTATGTTTTCCAGCGTCCCGCTCAAGGAACCGTAAACTGCAGCCGCCAAAAACGGCCGCCATCTCTTACCCGAACAGCTTAACCAGTCAAAAGCGACTTGCTCAGTCAGTGTCGAGGCCGGGCCGAGAATTTCACAAAGTTCCTTCCCTCTAAACCATTTTTGTACTTCTTCCTTTAATTCGTCTATGTTCAGATAAGGATGAAAGCCCTTTTCGCTGGAAAGATGAATTGCATCCATAATCCATGATTCGTCAACCTCGGTGTTCCGGCACCCGTTCCTCAATAATGGCAACGCAACACCCGGTATTGCGCCGGAAACAAGAAATGGAAAAGTTTTTTCCAGAACATCCATGCAGCTTGCGCCCATCACTGCATCCACCTTGCCGCTTGCAAGAAGCTTCGTGACTACGGTAGTGCCTTCGGCTATAAGCACAATATATCCCAGTTTTTCTGCCTCCGCCTGGATCCTTCCAATACAACAGCCCCCGCATTGCATGCACAGCAGCCCGAACTCGTCTTTGTCGGCCTTGCACACATCTTCGTTCCTCAGACATTGAGGAAGAAGAAGCACCCGCCTATCGTAAGGCACCCGCGCAACCGTCTCCCGCCACAGGGCATTGTTTACAAGAAGCGCCGTGAAATCTCGAAAACACGAGTTCTCCCCGGCTCGTTCAAGAAGATCAGCCGCATGCTCCCTAAGCTCACCCAATGAAGCCGGCGGCACAAGGCTCTTTTCGCGAACATACCTGTCCACATGCAACCTGATGGAATTCCTGAGTTTTATATTGCCCGGTATCCCCGGTTCAGTTTTTGCTTCTGTATTCATAAAAACAAGCTTCAGGTTATGCGCCAGTTGCTCCAAACCGCTGCGCGGCGCCTTCGCAGGGCCTGCATGGGCTCACCCATACGCTCCAAATCCACAAAACCAGTTCTTTTTTGCCATTCGATAAAGCCAGTGCTTTTCCGGGATTATTATTGCGCTGCTATGACTTGGCGCAGGTTCCATAGCAGAGAGTTCATCGCCAAAACCTGCCCTCCCGCTTGTATCCACAACTCCCGGCTTGTCCAGGAAACCGGCCAGTTCTCCGGGTTTTTCCATCAACACACAAGATCCATTAGAAGCGCCGGCAAATTCCCTGAAAGAGTTCATAGCCTCTGAATCAAACAAAGAGCATAATTCGCCGTTTCCTTTCTCTAACTGCATATCGGCAAACTGGATGGGAGGACAGGGCTCTATGAATCCGTCGGGGTTGATATGATGGCTTATCCCGGCTGCCGCGGGACATACCGGATTGCCCTCAGCATCCCAATATGCATCGATTATAACCATCGGTGTCTTCCTGCGTATTTCAACGAGGAACTCGCGCAGGTCGGTGATCTGTTTTGCATCCAAAGCAAGTTCGGGTTGAGGCCGCTCGCCAACGGGCCGGTAGATATAATACCACAAATGATGCACGCCCATTGACTCCAAGCTGGAAATGAAGTAGCTGGACATTACGAAACTGATATTGGACCGGCATACACTTGTTGCAACCCCGGTAAAAAGTTTATTCCTTCTACAGGCATCAAGCGCTCTAGCCGAAGCCTCATATACCCCCTTGCCGCCCCGTCTCCTGTCGCTTGCCTGGGCATCGCCTTCAATGCTTATAAGCGGGGTGACATTGCCCAGCTTGCGCAGCTTTGCGCAAAAAGTGTCGTCCAGCAGCAATCCATTTGTAAACAGAATAAAGTATGCGTCACGGTGTTTTTCAAAAAAATCTATCAGACCCTCCCAGAGCAGAGGTTCGCCGCCGAGTATCCCGAAAACCGACGCTTTCTTCTGTTTTTTTGCCTTGTTGACAATACTGTCAAGAAGCTCCGGAGCCATGTGGCGCGGCGGATCGGAACGCGTAACCCAGCAACCCTGGCAGGCCAGGTTGCAGTCATTGGTAATAGAGATAAAGAGAAAAGGCGGAAAAATTTTTCCCGTTGTTTTAACTCGCTTTTTGAAGGCCCGAACAGAGCGTCCACCCTTGAAAGCTCCGTTCCATAACAGCGATCGAAGACAACGTATGTCAACATTGCTGATAAGCCTTCTGGTCATGGCGAAAATCATTGAATGCCCTTATCGCTCCCGACTCCAGAGCAAGCCTCCCTCTCTTTCAACGCCTTTACCGCATCAGCGGTCAGTATCGACTTCTTGTTTTTGGCCCGGCGGGCGGCTAGTTTACTGTATATGTCTCCCTCAAAGAGCTTTTCCATATCAACTTTGATCTTTGATCTGGCTTCCGACAGATCCCCTATCTGATCGCCATTCACCGGCGATTCATGAAATTTGGGAAACATTATAGCCGCTTCAGGGCATATCCTGGCACAGGCGGGGCAATTTGTCTTGCAGTTGGCAGGATTGGATACTGTCACCTTGCCGCCTTTTTTTTCATAAACTCCGAACAGACAGAATTCCAAGCACAATCCACAATCCCTGCAACGCTCTCGATCAATAACCGGATACCAGGGGATCCAGCCGTCTCGGCCTTCCGGCTCGCAGCCGCCCGCCTTCTCATTATTGCCCGTAAAATGCGCGTCTCGATCAGGCGACTCTTTTCGGACATTAACAATTTCCACAGATCGCCGCGACATGTCTATGCCCGCACTATTCAGCATACCCTTCAAGGCTCTTTCGTGGCAGGCGACAACTACGCATTCATGTCCACGAATCAGGCCAGCAATTTCAACGCCTCGGTCTACCAGAGCTCCGCATAGATCTTCGACTATTTCGATCCGGGCGCCTTCATCTTCTGCCTCGTCAATATAGCGGCGCTGTTCGTCACGGTCTATAATCTCATAATTTGAACAATTGCACACAATGAACAACCGTTTTTTATCCTTAGCTGCCATCCCCTTCGATCCTCTTATGTTTTTCACAAACATCCATTACAGAAAATAAATTATTATTGTACCGCTCAGGCACAGTTAACGTCAATGATTGAGAAATGCTGGTCTCTG
>CAZIXB010000141.1:0-4061 GCA_964543205.1 uncultured Victivallales bacterium | reverse complement strand
CGGCCAAGAAATCCTGTTCTGGAAATCTTCTCTGGCCCAAAAAGAAAAAAGTTCGTGGCGCTTCGCGCCGAATATATGGTGGTTTTTCTGTTATTGACACAAGTAGATAAAAGTTGTACTTGCTTTACAACATTTGTTGTGCTATTTTTTACAACAGACTGAAAGGAGGCTTAAAATGAATGCTGATCTACAATCTCAAGCATTTGGTCCTTATTTGCATGAGCTCCGAAAAGAAAAGAGAATTACTTTAAGAGCTTTCTGCGCCAAAGCAAATGCTGATCCGGGCAATATCAGCAAGATCGAGAGGGGCGTTTGGCCGCCACCGCAGGATCATGAAATTCTTGAGCGGTATGCGAACGCACTGGAAATAACTAAAGGTTCTGATGAATGGTATAAGTTTTTTGATTATGCGGCTGCCGACAGGGGGCTTGTACCTCAAGACCTTATGTCAGATGAAGAAGTGGTAAAATCTTTACCTGTATTGTTTCGGACTTTGCGACGCGAGAAACCTTCCTCTGAAGATCTGGATAAGCTGGTGGATAAATTACGGAGATCATAAACCCGATGATGAATCTACCTTCACGACCTGTGCTGACATGGCAACAGATTGCGTCTAAAGCAAAAGAGTTTGCTGATGAACATAATCTATCTGGCAGAGATGTTCCGCTAGACATTGAAGAAATTGCGGAATTCGATCTTGGCTTGGAAATTCGTGTTGCCGATGGCATTCTTGAAGAATGCGGAACTCCTGCGCAGATTGGACCAGGCAACGGACAACCAATAATCACTGTCGACGCAGATCAATGGAAACAGCAAACATCATTTTATCGGTATTCTGTTGCTCACGAAATTGGCCATTATGTTCTTCACCGTGGATGGTTAGAGAAAGTTTGGCAGCTCATCGATTCCATTGATTCATGGAAACAGGTAATTGCTTCATTATCTGATAGTGATTACGGATGGATTGAAGGGCAGGCCGAAGAATTTGCTTCGTATCTGTTGGCACCGGAAGATATTTTTGAGCCTTTCCTGGAAGAACAACTTTCAAAATTGTCGGATATTCGGGAAAGCATTCAGGCTGAAGATGTTCTTCCGTACCTGGCAAACCCCGTCGGAAGTTATTTCGGGATGAGCAATAGTGCCGCACAAGCTCGAATCCGAAAAAGCGCACAATGGAAAGCCTTTGCTGATAAAATTAATGTTGTTAGCAATAATGAATAAGGCTGTTTCTGGCCGTAAGTATTTCCTTCTTTACAATTTCCACAGTTTACGCGCTTTCTTTGCCAGTTCTTCTGACCGTGCTTTTATTTCGGTGAAGCGGAAGTCGTTGTAGCTTTCGGCAACGTCTTTCGTAAGGGCGATATTTGATTCTTTGTACTGGTCGGTTTTTGCAAGAAATGGATTGTTTGATGCCTGGATGTTCAGTTTCTTTGCAAGTAATGTGAAGTTACCGACCTTATTAACCCATTCGGAATGTTCCTCAACCGCATCATCCCCCAGGTATGAAACCCAATCACCAAATTCTCGTTTCGATTTCTTTGTTGTTATTGTTTGTGGCATAATATGTTCCAAGTGAAGATCATCCCCTGAGCTGAGAATGTATTCGCCCTGATCCTGGATTAGGTCATACTCCAAAATCTCTAAAACATACTTAGCGCGATTGAAGTTCCCCTTGTAATCATGTCGGGCAAACTTCTGTTCAAATTCCTTATCACTCGGCAGGTGTTTGGCCAGTTTGTCATGGACGAGTTTACCAATATCTTTACTCACAACGGGTGTAAGTTTCGAGAAGATATCATCCAGCTCGGAAGTCCGATACTCGCAGATATGGCGACGCAACATGAATGTTTCCAGAATTCTCAATACTTGAAGCTTTATCTCGTCATCTTCACAGTGCAGAAACACATCTAATAAAAGTACGTAGGCAGGGAAGGATTTGATTCTCTGCAAATTGTAGAGTCGTCGATTGATTTTATCGTTATCAAAACCTCGCTTTAAGAGCTTGCCATATGTCGCAGATGCAGCCATGAGCTGTTGCGCGAAGTCAACAATACTGCACTTGTTGCGCTCGATAATTTTCTCATCCGCCTCTTCGGTCAACTCTTCTTCTCCGGCATCGCTTTCTGGTACTTCTTGACGGATGTCTTCTCCATCAAGAACGTTATCTTCCGCATCTTCTTTTGGTTTGAGTGCATAATACAACGAATAATCGGGAAGAACCTGTGCCTCTTTGACAACTCCGAGATAATACTTCTTGAATGTGTCGATTAATTGCGACTTTGTAATCTTTCTCCTAAGGATGCTGCACATATATTGGCGAAAAAAGTCATCAGTATCGATTCCGTCACAGTTTACAATCAACTGACGCCAGTGTGATTTAACTTTGTCAAGTATTGCATCATCAATAACCGAGGCATGACCCAATAAGAAATTTTTGATAATATCTGTCGGGCTCAGGGATAGCCCTCGGTTGTTGATCGTCTCAAACAGTTTGTACGCGTCTTTCGCATGGCCTACGTCCAGTCGAATGACATGCACATTGTTTATCAATTTGAAATAGAAGCGGTTAAGTGTAGTTTCGTCAAACCCATCAAGCCATTCCGCCAGCCTGTCGTAAGCTCTCCGCAGTTGCTGGTTCACCATGCTATCTGGATCTTGCCGTTCCATAAGCATCTGATAGTCAGGCTGGTCAAGATCGCCCAAGAGCAGCTTGTTTTGCTGCTTGCCGTCGAGACCTTTTGAAAACAGGAATCCGTCAATCTCGGCCACGTTGTCATTATTCTCGCAGCAGGCATACTTCTCTCTCAATGCGCTTAACAAAAGAGAAAGCGTTGTAATCCTCTGTTGTCCATCGACAAGTTCGAGTGTATTAAGTCCAGCAACATGATCTTCAGTTAAACAAACTATTGTGCCGAGCAAATGACTGTCTGAATCAGATAATTTGTCAACATCTTTGAACAAATCTCCGACCTGCTTGTCTTCCCATGAGTACCGTCGTTGATATGCCGGGATATAGAACTGTTCATTCTTGCTGCTGAATAGCTGGCTGATGGTCAGGGAGGTTGGTGTAATTTTCATCTATGATTTTTGCCTTTTGTTTTTTAGATAATCCTCAAGAATCTTTCCCACAATCCAAGATAATGACCGCTCCTTGTCCTGCGCGATCTTGTCGAGCGCCTTTTTTGTTGACGAGGGCACTCGAACGCTCAGGAACTCCGATTTTCGTTCTTTGGTCTGCTTATGCATAGGGTATACAATGTCACACAAATATCTATTGACAGCAATCATATATCACATATGCCATGTATGACATTATGAAGTACTTCCTCTATGCCAGAAAGTCAACCGATGAACCGGACAGACAACTGCTTTCTATCGAAGCACAACTTGCAGAGCTTCGGGAATTTGCCCGTAAAGAATTTATCCGCATCATTGATGAGTTTACGGAATCACGAACAGCAAAAGAACCGGGTAGACCTGTGTTCAGTGAAATGATGGATTTGCTTGAAGAACGAAAAAAGCGGACGGAATCCTTGCATGGCATCCTGATCGATTGGCCCGCAATTCCGTTGACGGCGGAAGAATTATCTATGCTTTGGATACTGGCGTACTCAAAGCATTGAAATTTCCCACTTTCTGGTTTGAGCCTACACCGCAGGGAAAGTTCATGCTGAACATTGCTTTCGGTCAATCAAAGTATTACGTGGACAATCTTTCTCAGAATATCCGTAGAGGCATACGTCAGAAACTTCGCAGGGGTGAATTTCCCGGAAAGCCTCCGGTCGGATATAAAAACGAACCGAAGCTGAGAACGATTGTTATCGATGAAGACAACGCTCCGCTTGTCCGCAAGATGTTTGAAGCATATTCGACAGGCAAATATTCCCTGCAACAACTCCGAGACTTGATTGTCTCATGGGGTCTTCTGAGTACGCAGGGCAATAGACCTGCAATCGGCAAAATCCCCAAGACACTATCGAATCCATTCTACAGAGGTTCTTTCAGGGGTTCTGGTAAATCGCGAATGAAAGAATGAAAGCTTACCGGAGAGGGGTGTGAGG
>CAZIXB010000140.1:0-4105 GCA_964543205.1 uncultured Victivallales bacterium | reverse complement strand
CTGCACTAACAGCGCTCTGAACCGTTTCTGCTCGAAAAAGTGTGAGATATGCGGGTTAGCGGCAAAATTATACACGGTCGTCCAGCCAAAGCGACAAAAAAAGCTTGGGAGCCGTAGGTTGTAAACAAAGAAAGTAAGAAATCACTTGAACGTATAGGTCAACGCGCCCACCTTTACCGCATAAGCATCTCCGACCTTCTTCACCGAACACGGCGGCATGGCTGATGTGCCAGTATCCGTTGGATACAACACATGAAGATAAACCTGCTCAGCCGTCTCGTCCCGTGGAACCACGTCCAGACGGCCTGCTCCCAGCCTCTGGGAGGGCCTCCCGCCCTTCGCGTAAGGCCAGCTTATTTCCTTCCCGCTCCTGTCCTTGTGCACAAAGGCTCTGGCTTTGCCGCCCACCTTGATCATTTCGGCCTTCTCCGGCAGAAGGGACCGGCAGAAAAGACGGCCATTGCCGTTGTCAATGGTCGCAACTCTCCCGGATACGTCAATCGCCGGTTCATTTATGCTGTGAAGCAGCCAGCGAGTCTTTGTGCCGGCCCCCGGTTTGACCCGATCCAACACCAACAAGTATCGGTATCCAAGAAACATCAGTTCCCGCGTCCAGGACGAGCCCGTGGGATAAGTGGACCCTGAAAGATCGGCCAGGGCACGGGCATAGGCGTCGTTCACCTCATTCTTTAGAAGCTTGCCGCTGACCGGATGCTTAAGCGTGTCGCGCTTTGCCTTCCACGTTTTCCATGACGTATAATTGTCCAGGTCCGGCATGCCCTGCTGCCAGCCATGGTTCTCCCCGTCAAACACCACTACGTTCGCGCTCCATGGAGAACGATAATACATGTGCCGGGCAGACTTGTAGCCGTCCTGGTAGTAACCGTTTTTGATAGCCAGGGGCGTGTGTTTGAATATCGAAAACTTCCCGGTATCCCACGTGCCGTGGTGATCCACATTGTCACCTGTCTTGAAAATCACGCATGCGCCGTGAGCATCCCACGAACTGCGCCAGCAAACGGCGCCGTGCAAGTTGGGACTGAAAACATCGCCGTGTCCAAGCCGGCTCAGAGGTTCTGCCTTTATCGCCGGATCGTTGTACAGAAAGAACCAGGCCACGCGATCGCGATAGTAGGCGCTGCTTCCCCATCGCTTGCGTATGTTCTCCGCGTGTGTGCGGCCCAGCCCGTTCCGGTACATGCCCGCGACTGCCGCCACGGGAATCGCGTGCTCGTATTTGTCGCGATAGTGGTTGCCCCAGATATCCCCTTCCTTCCAGAACCAACCGTTAGGATATGTCGTCCAGATCTGGTACAGCATCTGCCGCTCCAGCCAATTGCCCTGGTCGGTCTTGATCCATTCAGCAGCGTCCCAGTCGGTGGCGCTTCGCCATAGCGCGATGGTATTGGCGCAATCGATGAACTGGTAAGTATGGGCATACGTTCCGCCGCCAGTTGCGCCGTCCTCGGCCTCCCGGATAGTTCCCAGGTTTTCTCGTAAATAAACGAACGCCTTGCTTAAATACTTCTGCGCTTTCTGGCTGTCGCCGTGCAGAGCCAGACCGACAGCCGTCAAACCTGCCGTGGCGCCACTGTTTCGCGAGTAGAAAGGGACGCAACCCGGAAGGTATCGATGGAAGTAATCCCCCCACCATTCGAAATGCGCGATTGCAGCCCGGCGCCCCTCCTCATCGAAATCGGGATGGTCCCGCATCCAGTCATAAACCGCGGCCTTCTTGACGGCGGCCATGCCGGTTAGGCTCGGTGAGTCTTTCGGTTTCCCCGTCGGAACCTTTAAACTCTTTAACCATTGTACAGCCCGGCGCCCCGCTTCCTCGTCGCCCAACAGGCGATACCGCATCGCGTCCAACATGCCCTTCCCTTTGAGACGGTCCATGCGGGCCTTGTACTCCGGACGTTCCAGCCATGTTTTGATCCGTTCAACCGAAGGTCCGTCCCACGTTTTTGTTCGCCAGAACAAACGGGGACGTTCTTTCCGCACTTCAGGTATGCCCCCGCCAAACGCCTGCGCTGCCAGTAATCCCACAACCATACCATACGCAAAACGCGCTAAACACTTCTTCATAAGTCTCTCCCCATAATCCAGGCGCACAGCTCTACATTTTCCAGCCCGCATGACAACTTGGCCCGGAATAACCGAAATCTCTGGTTGTATCGGCTTTTGTACTCTACCCTCTTATACTATGAGATAGTCTCCAACTTGTGTAGCGGGAAAATCTTCGCGCCATTTTCTGTTAAGGGAACAGCGCCCATTTCCGGATTTCGTAATGATGCTTTGATTCCATCCGTGTATTTCGTGTAATCCATAGTCAAAAAATTCTTGTATTCGATCGTTCAGAAAATTAGGGTGTTTTATTCTCAATAAAAATACATCCAATCAGCCCAAAGACACATGTCCTATGGGGCTCTAACCCGCATGTCTCACGGGATTTCATAGCTGCCTGTCCGCCATCCGCCGGAAGAGCGTGGAAAGCGGTGCTGCGGTAGCGCGAATTGGCAAAATTCGCACACGAAGATGGCCTGCTTGGATACGTCCAGATGAAAGATGAGACACAATGACCGGAACACGAGCGCTACTTATGTTTATGTTGTCTTTTGCGGCAGCCACACTACATGCGCAGGAAAAACCTGTCGTATTCATGAAGAATTCCGGTTGGTGCTGGTACCAGGATCCCCGTGCCATCATCCACGATGACAAGGTGATTATCGGCGGAGTCGAGGGCAACGGCGACGGCGCGGCCGTCATCGGTGTCTATGACCTGAAGCAGAAAAAGATACTGGGACGTGCAGTCGTCAACCCCAAATTCGATCATGATGACCATAATTCACCGGTATTCTACGCGCGCCCCGACGGGAGCCTGCTGACTGTATATGCGCGCCACAACCGCGACAAATTGCATCGCTATCGCATCTCCACGTCCGACGACTATTTAACGTGGGGGCAGGAAAACCAATTCAAACATAATTACAAGGCGGCTGACAAAATTACCTACATGAACCTTTTCTATCTTTCGGAGGAGAAGGTTCTCTATAATTTTTTCCGCGGTATAGCTTTTAATCCTTGCTTCATCACCTCCTCGGATCACGGCAAGACATGGGGCAACCCGACGCATCTGATTCGGAAGGGCAACGGGAAACAACGGCCGTATGCCCGCTATGTAAGTGACGGCAAAAACACTATTCATATTTCCTTTACCGACGCCCACCCTCGGAAGTTCGGGAACAGCATCTATTACGCAGCATTGCGGGACGGCAACTTTTACCGGGCCGATGGCACACTGATCAAAAACCTGAAGAAAAAGGGTGCGCTACGCCCCCGCGAGGCAGACAAGGTGTTTCAGGGGGGTGGCGGCAAGGGCCGCGGCAAAAATTTGAGCGCCGAAAAAAGCGCCTGGATCGCAGCTATGGAGCTGGATGCCGAAGGACATCCTCACATGGCCTACAGCTACTACCTTTCCAATAATGACCAGCGGTACCGTGTGGCGTCCTGGAACGGAAACCAATGGGTGGAACGCGAGGTAGCCTATGCGGGCACATGCCTGTATCCGAGAGAGGCCAGTTACACCGGTCTGATTACCCTGGATCCGGTTGACCCGACACGCGTGGTCATTTCGACCAATGTCGACCCGACGACCGGTAAAGACAGCGGAAAGTCATGGGAAATCTATCAGGGCGCCGTCACCGCGAAAGACAATGTCAAAACCACAAAATGGGAACCGTTAACCAGTGGCGCCCCGAAAGGTGTGCGTAACATTCGGCCTATGGTTTTACATAAAGACGGCTACCGCGTCATTCTATGGCAGCGCGGGCGCTTTGACACATACACGGACTACAAACTCGACACGGTCGGGTTTGTTGAAGAAACCGCGAAATAGAAGTAAATTTCATTTTTATTCATGGCACATTCCTGTTGACAACTCATTGAGTTATCAGCTTGCCGAGCCTTTTTGCTTTTCTGTGAAGTCGCTCAGGAATTTTCTATTTAGACTTTGTTCCAGGTTTAACCCGGATATCTCACAGGATTTCGTAACTGCCTGTCCGCCATCCGGCGGAAGAGCGTGGAGAGTGCTGCTGCGGGGGTGCAA
>CAZIXB010000139.1:0-4109 GCA_964543205.1 uncultured Victivallales bacterium | reverse complement strand
ACGTCAGCGATGATATCGCTAAGTGGCCACTTGCCGCAGGGCGGCGACGTGGAAAAGATAAACTGCGAAAAGCGCGAAAGGGCAGCAGGTTGGATAGAGGAATATAATGAACCGTAATGTTACATACCAGGGATTGGCCGGACTGGGGCGGTTTGTGGACGAAGATACATGCGCATCGTTGTCCGGCATTGAAAAGAAATATCCGTTCAAGGTCAGCTCTTATTATGCGGAGCTTGGGCGCTTGTGCAGCATGGGGGGCAATGATGCTGTGAATCGCCAGTTCATGCCTGATCTTAGAGAGATAGAAGATGTTGAGGGGCTTGTTGACGATCCCTTTGCTGAAGAAAGCGCTCCTGCACCAGGCCTGGTTCACCGCTTTAGCGACCGCGTTCTCATCCTGGCAACGTCGGACTGTGCTGTGAATTGCAGGCACTGTACCCGTAAGAATACGGTCAGAAAACTTGCCGGCATGCCGTCGGAAAACTTTTTTGAACCTGCGCTTTCATATGTGCGCGCACATACTGGTATTCGTGAGGTGATAATATCTGGCGGAGATCCGTTGCTTATCGATGCCGGTTTGCTGGACTGGCTGCTCGGGTCGGTATTGCTTGTGCCGCATGTGGAGGTGATCCGGGTGGGAACTCGTGTTCCGGTTGTCTGTCCCGGTCTTATAGACGACGACATGGCGGATCTGCTGAAGCGGAACCGTCCGGTATGGATCAATACTCAGTTCAACCATCCTGCCGAACTGACAGGCGCAGCCATTGAAGCATGCGGGAAGCTGACCAGCCAGGGCATTCCTGTCTCTAACCAGAGCGTTCTTTTAAGAGGGATTAACGATAGCGCTGAATTAATGGTGGAACTATGCAACGCATTGCAGAAGAACATTATACGGCCTTATTATGTCTTTCAATGCGACCCTGTAAGGGGCACATCTCATTTCATGGTCCCGCCGGCGAGGGCGAGGGATATCGCAATATCCGTGCAAAACTCGGTAGGGGGGCTTGCGTGTCCGCGTTTTGTCCGCGATGTTCCAGGCCGGTTATCGAAAACGCCGCTGATATAGACCTGCTTATCCATACTTTTACGTCTTTTGGGTACGTTTTTGCGCAGTAGAAAATATGAAATGCGGGCTAGATGCGGGATAGGCCGGCTCATTTTTTGTTCACTTTATTGACTTGTTTCTCACTATTCTGTTTTTCATGCTGGAGCAGACCGCCGTTTCCATGGTAATTTATTCGATAGCATTAAACGGCAAATTCTGAAAGGGAGCGCAGTATGGATTTGAGTAGACGGAATTTCCTGCTTCTGACGGGTGGGGCTACGTGTGCTGTTGCGTCCGGATGCGCCACGAATCCTGTTACGGGTCGAAAGCAGCTCATGTTCATTTCTGAGCAGAATGAAATTGCTATGGACCAGAAATGGGCTCCGCATCAGTTTTCCGCGGACTACGGGGCTGTTCAGAACAGCGGCATTAATCAATACGTATCCGGAATAGGCATGCGAATGGCGAAGATGACGCACCGCCCGCAAATGCCATACAATTTCAGAGTTCTTAATACCGTAGTTGTCAACGGCTACACATTTCCGGCCGGCAGTGTAGGGTTGGCTCGTGGATTGATGATATCCATGGACAACGAAGCCGAGCTTGCCGCAGTATTGGGCCATGAACTTGCGCATGTCAACCACAGGCATTCTTCGTCCAGGCAGACAAAGGGTCTCCTCGCTGCCGGGGCTGTTATTGCCATGGCCGCATATCTTGAATATGAGGAAAGCGAGTACACAGAATTGAGCGCCGGGCTCGGCGCGATAGGAGCCAACCTGTTGTTGTCGAGATACAGCCGCGAACATGAACGTGAGGCTGACAGCACGGGAACACGGTACATGGTAAGTTCAGCTTATCCTGCCCAGGGCATGTCCGAACTCATGGAGGTTTTTCTGCGTCTTAAGCGAAAGGAGCCGTCGGTTGTAGACCTGCTGTTTGCCACGCATCCCCTGTCCAAAGAACGGTACCGGGTGGCCAGGGAAAGGGCTAAAACTGTATATCCCCAAAGCTCTGAGTTCAAACGGGGGAGGGAACGTTATATGGACAATATTGCCTCGCTCAGAGCCATGGAAGGGGTAATTAGAAAACTGCAGGATGGAGAGGCGTTTATGCGCAAAGGTAAATATGATGAAGCGGAGGACAGCTTTAAAGCGGCGCTCAAACAAGAACCTGACGATTACGCGGGGTTGATGCTCATGGCTAAATGCCAGATTGCAAAGGAGCAATATAAAAACGCTGTGAGGTTCTCCGTTCTTGCAAGGCAGTCATATCCTGGAGAACCCCAGGCACACCACATAAGCGGCATAGCCAATTTGAATTCGGGCGAATACAGTGAAGCTTTTCAGCAATTCTCGGAATACGAACGCCTTTTGCCGGGTAACGATAATACAATGTTTTACAAGGGGCTTTCCCTTGAAAAACAAGGCCGGCGGAAGATGGCTGCGCAGGAATATACGAGATATTGCAGGAACCAGACCTCGGGTGAAAAGTATGAGTATGCCATGGACAGACTCAGGCAGTGGGGATACGTCAAGGCCGATCAAGCCCAAGGGCCTGCGCGGAAGAATGGAGGCGTAAGATGAACCGGGCAATTGCAGAATACTTAAGCGAGCCGGTGACCGTTAAGCTTGTTGTAACAGCGTTGATTTTTGTCGTCTTCTGGGCTCTTCGAGTAGTGACAATGTCTATTGTAAAGAAACGTGTGGATGATGCCGCCAGGTTATACCATCTGCGCCGTATAATAGTATATGTTTATGCAATTATCGCTGTGCTTCTTGCAGCTAGGATATGGATTGAGGGATTCGGTTCGATAGCACAATTCCTTGGACTTGTCAGCGCCGGTCTCGCGGTGGCCATGCATGATACAATTGCCAATCTGGCCGGATGGGGTTTCATTATGTGGCGGCGTCCATTCAAGGTTGGCGACAGGATTCAGATCGGCGCTGTTACGGGGGACGTAATCGACACGCGCATGCTGCAGTTCAGCGTTATTGAAATTGGGAACTGGGTTGCAAGCGATCAGAGCACTGGACGAATTGTCCACGTTCCCAACAGTAAGGTTTTGCGTGAGCCGATATGCAATTACGAGACCGGTTTTGAATACATATGGCATGAGATTCCTGTGCTGATCACTTTTGAAAGCAACTGGCAGAAGGCCAAGCAGATTCTGATTGATATAGTCAACGCCAAAGCCGGACACCTATCCGAAGGCGCACAGAAGCAGATAAGGCGCGCGGCAATGAGGTACCTGATTTATTTTGAGCACTTGACGCCAATCGTATATACCACGGTTAAAGAAAGCGGAGTTCTGCTTACTATGCGATATATAGTTAAACCGCGGGAACGCCGCGGCTCTGAACAGAGTGTGTGGGAAGCCGTTCTGTCTGCTTTTGCGGAGCACGACGACATATCGCTGGCGTATCCGACTACGAGGTTCTATTCGATTGCAGAGGACGCAGTCCATGAAAAGCAAGGTGACGGAGTTTCAAGCGCGCGTTTATGAAGCGGTAAAACTGGTTCCGAGGGGTAAAGTGGCCACATACGCCCAGATTGGCGCCATTGTCGGCTGCGGTTCTGCGCAGGCAGTAGGCCAGGCTTTGAAGAAAAACCCCTTTTCGCCACAGGTTCCGTGTCATCGGGTAATATCCTCAGACCTGAGTCCTGGTGGATACAGAGGGCGGATCAAAGGCAACGCGATTAGAGACAAGAAACAAATGCTGCAATTGGAAGGCGTAAGGTTCAAGCGCGGGAAAGTTGCAGATACGAGCTTTCTCTGGCGCCCTTGAACGGTTGATGTAATTCTATGATAATAGATGCTTGAAAACAGCGCTGAATAATGTATCTTACAGCCTTGTTTCGATTTCAATGTGTACCCGTAGCTCAATTGGATAGAGCACCTGACTACGGATCAGGAGGTTGCAGGTTCGACTCCTGCCGGGTACGCCATAGACGTTTGGCCTATGCGATTTGTGATTTCTGTTGTGAGCGCTGGATAGAGCATCCCGACCGCGCCGCATGGCGGGCGTCGGGAAGGTTGCAGGTTCGACTCCTGCCGGGTACGCCA
>CAZIXB010000138.1:0-4163 GCA_964543205.1 uncultured Victivallales bacterium | reverse complement strand
AGCAGCCGTATAGACATACTGCAATCTGGCGTTTTGCCAATTAGTGCCCTCGCAGCGGTTCTTTCCGCGCTCGCAGCAGGAATTTTGTGAGATATGCGGGTTAGTGCGGGTTAATGACTTTGGCCACGCGCCGTATTCAAATGTCAAAGCCGGGTAATCGTGATATCTTCTTCTTCCGGCAGTGAGTCGATAATCAGGAAACCGTCTTTATCGGAAGTCAGTGTATGGCCGGTCATTTGGTATGCAGTATTCGGAGTGGCGCCGGTAATAAGACAACGCATTCCTTCGGAATGGCTGATCTTAACGGAGTGAAGCATCTTGTTATTTCGCGCAAAAACAACAATTGTTTTGCCTATTGCCACGGTGTGCGTATTTCCGCTGCTTTTAACAAGTCTAACTTCGGGAAGCGGTTTCTTATCTTCTATATGGCGCGGCAGCAGAATGTTGAGAAACCGTGTATGCCTGCTTGTATTTGCAGGTTCGGTCTCAGTGCGCCAGAAACCTATGTGAGTAGTTTTTCGTTGTCTAAGAGCTTTTTCTTTCGGGGTAACAGTTAGATTGTCGCCGTCAAATTCGTTGCACTGGTTGCCGTCTGTTTCGACATAACACTGGTAATCAGGTCCGCCAATCTTAATTATTCTCATGTCCTCAGGAAGGAGGGCATGGTGTATAAGTTTCCCTTCTTTGTGCTTTGAGAGCAGCATGCGCCCTTGCGACTTGATAATCCCGTTATGCAAGCCTTTTCCTGCAAGAAGTGTTTCTCCGGCGCTTATCGGCTTTGAGAGGTGATGCAGAAGAAATTTAGGCAGGTAGGAGGCGTCGGTGGTGTTAACTCGGTCATAAACTACAAAAGCCTTTTCGGGCCTCAAGTAGAGAAATTGCCGTGTCACCAGTGACACTTTTTCAGAAGCTCCAGGTTCAGCCCATACCGTCGAATTGTAGGCTGCAGTGATATCGGCAGCCACATAGTCAAACTGATCGGGGACGCTTTTCCATGCAGTGATTGTTGCCCGCTCCAGATGCGGTCCATTATCTTTTATCTCGCGGTAGTGCGTCATGTTTGCGCACCAGAAACTGGTTGGTCTTATCACGCGTTGGCCGCCTGCAAGTTTGTCTCTAATATTGCGTCCGGATAGTTTCTTGTGGTTAAGGTAACTGCTTGTTTCTCCCGGAGCCAGAACCAGCAGGCTGTTAGCCGAGACAGTCTGCACTGCGTAGCCGAGCCGATGATCGCTCCAGTAGCCGACACTATAGATTCCAGTCTGAGGAGCCAGCATCCCGCCGCATTGAATGCTGAAGTGACCGGCATCATAATGGTCGTGGTGCGCCATAAAATCCCCCGCCTTGAAGGACGCGTAAGTCTCGTGTGGGTTCCCCCATTTTCCCCGGAAATAAGCAACCCCCATTGATTCACGTCCGAAGAGCTTTGCCTGGGGCAGTTTGTTGCGCATCCAGAGTTCCGGTTGTTCAGGGTTGTAGTCTCCGGTCAAAGGCCTGGTGGACGGGTCATAGGTCAAGGCAATGTGCCAGTAGTAGGGACGCTTGCCATAGGGGCGCGGGGAGCGATTGCGCAGGTAGTCTGCTCCAGCCATAAGGCCGGGATCGCGTGAGAGTCTGGCAAAATAATCAACAGTAACCGTCCACCATCCTGTCTGCCCAAGGCGCAATGAACCAGAGGAATCGCCGTAGGGCTCAAATACGCCATTCGGGCCATACTGGTAAATTGACCAGTAACCGATTTTTTTCATTATTTCCCGGATTGAGACCTCGTCAATTGTTTCTTTTCCAAGGGCGCTAAGCACACAGTCAGCAGCCATAGCGTAAGGGCCTGCCCTGTTATATATCCAGTAGCTGGCGCCTTCCGGCCAGCCCTCGGAATATTGCAGAGCCTTGAGTGTGTCGATGTAGTGAGCTAATGCCCGCTGTAGTGTTGTCTGGTCAAGATGTTCGGCTATTCCGAGAGCGGCAATCATTACTCCGTTTGCAGCCTGGTTCCGCCCATGCCATAAAGCCATTCCAGTTTGGTCAAGGCGATCAAGCTCAGTCGCAAGTCTTGCTTTGATGGTATCCACGACCTTTTGCTTTTCATCTTTCAGGAAGCCCGGATAATCGTATAGCCAGTCGTATGCCAGGGAATGCGACCAGAGTTTTGATGGATGAGGGTTGCCTTGCTTCCGGAGTGGTTTATCAAGCATTTTCCTGATTGCTGCTTTGGCGTAACGTTCTTCCCCGGTTACAATCCAGATTGTTGCGAGCGCCGCGGGATGATTCCATCCGCTGTCAATTTTCACTTTAAGCGCATTGTCAAAGATGGACTTGAAAACCGGATCGGCACGATAAAGGTTGCGTACCTCTGTTTTGGTGCGGCCCCAGTTCTTTCTATCTTCCGGACGGAATATGCATCGTGGATGAGTTCTGAAGTATTCTAACTCAATCCCGGTTGTGGGGGGATGCTCTGAAGGCGGAGCTTCCCAGAAAAGCTGGCGCTCGTCCGGTTCCCCCGCGGCTGAGGATAATGTGACGGCAAGTGTCACTGTAACTAAAATTAAGCGAAGCGCAAAAAGTGCCTGGTTAATAATGAGATCTCCTTAATGGCAATCGAATTTCACCGCAAAACCGATAATGAGCAAGATTAAGATTGCTAACTGCGGCGGAACCGCTGCCCAATATCCATTTTCATGGTTTTTTATCATGTGCAACTTCACTATTCCCGAAGTCTATTTCGTTAATACAACACAAGAGGTTTAGCCCGCATATCTCACAAAATGCCTGGTGCGAGCGCGGATGGCGGACAGGCGGCAAAAATACTGTGAGATATGCGGGCCAAGCGCTATAAGCCTTACAGGGGAAGTTTGCGGCCGACCCCTTTGGCAATGGCCCGGTCAAGAATATTGCGGGCAATCACAACATCTTCAACGCCCATCCCGATGTTCATATCCACAATCAGCTCGTCATCAGATTCCCGTCCAGGCTTCAGGCCGGCGACAACTTCGCCAATCTCCGCATGCAACGGTGGTAGACCGTTGGCAAGATAACCGACCGTCATAAAATAGTTCATTTCGTCCAGACTATCGACCAGGAACTTATCAGCTCTCTTAAAGGTTTCCCATTCGAAAACAGAATCGAAATCGATTGGAGCCAGTAACGCGCCCTTTTTGATCCAGGAATCCTGTATCAAAGGATTTGGGGTTTGCAGTATGGCGGTTGCCGTTACAACCACGTCGGAATTCCGTACCACACCCTCTATATTGTCGGACTTGACCACCTCGAACGGAAAACGACCCTGGAAATCATTAACCAGGGCATCGGCTGTTTCGGGGAATTTATCATACACCTTGACTTTCTTCAGGTTTTTCATAACCAGCGCCAGCGCGTTGACATGCTCGCGCCCCTGCACTCCGCATCCAAGTATGCCAACTTCGGAGCTATTTGCTCGTGCCAGTTTTTCAACAGCCAAAGCAGTCACAAGCGGGGTGCGCTTGGCTGTAATCCAGATGGCATCCATGATGGCGATAGGCCAGCCGGTCTGGATATCGTTAAGTATAAGCAAGCCGGAAGTCTGGGGCAGGTTGAATTGACGGTTTTCCGGGAAACAATAGGCCCACTTTATTCCGCAAGCGCCGGCTTCAGGGACAAAGGCAGGCATTGCGTGCATCAAGGTGTCGCGAAGCGGGTGAAGGCCTATTTTGGCGGGCATTTCGTATCTTTTTTGACCATGTTCGGATAGGGCCGTTCGCACCAGCTCCAGCAGTTCTTCGGGAGTGTAGTCAAGCTGCTCTTCAATTTCGGAGCGGGTAATATAATAAATCTCTCGTCCGCGTTCTACAGTCGGACAAGTGGGTTGAACATTATTCGGATCCTGATATTGAACTTCATCTGATATCTGCGGCATAATAATATCTCCTTATTTCCTGTGAGCGTGTAATATCGAACTCCGACGCTCGTATATGTATTTCTGAAAAAAACGAAAATTTACTGCGTATCAAAAAATGCAATCTTACACAAGTCAATAAATACGAAAAAAATTCTGGAAGATATGCCGATCAGCCTGATCTATTCATGAACTTCTCGGCGTCATGGGAAAAGGCGCTCATCGCGAGATGCTTACCCCGCATATCTCACACTTTTTCGAGCAGAAACGGTTCAGAGCGCTGTTAGTGCGA
>CAZIXB010000137.1:0-4199 GCA_964543205.1 uncultured Victivallales bacterium | reverse complement strand
CGGAGCAGCCGTATAGACATACTGCAATCTGGCGTTTTGTCAATTCGTGCCCTCACAGTGGGGTTATCCGCGCTCGCAGCAGGAATTTTGTGAGATATGCGGGGTCAGGCTGAAATGCCGGCCCTTTTTTGAAACCAGGACTGTCAGACTCTGTGTTGACCGGAAAAAACCATGATTGTAATTTCAGACCTTTGCTTGACACAGCATGACTGCCCGGCAATAATTGAATTGAACTTGAAATCCAGGGGATAATGATTAATGAAGGATATAAGGAAAATTCTGGTTGCTGATGACGACGAAGTTGTTAGGACTCTTTTGTCAACAATAGGCAAGAGACACGGAATAGAAATGCAAACCGTTCAAGACGGCAGGGAAGCTCAAGAGGTTTTGAGTCAAAACAACGACTATGATCTGGTTATTCTTGACTTGCTGATGCCGCATGTCAGTGGATGGGAAGTCCTGGAGTCCATTAAAAATGAACCCGCAACCAGGGATTTGCCTGTAATACTGTTGTCGGGAGCCGCAATTTCTTCCGAGGAGAAGGAAAGACTTGCCGGAAAAGCAGTCCATATTATCGATAAAGAGTCTTTCAGTCTGTCAAAGTTTGAAGAAGTTTTAATGACAGCGGCACATCATGCCGTTTCAAAAGAAGCATGAATTTTTCCAGCATACGCGATTCTATCAAGCGAGTGTCAATCAGTTCGCGTGGAGCCAGGCACCAGTTTGAAATCGCTGTAGCGCTTATCGCAATTATTCCCTTTCTTGTTCTTGTCTACTTTGGCCTGAATAATTTTATGCCCGAAGGCGTTACGCTTACCTGGTGGCTGATTATTGTTTTCCTGATATTTCTGACAATGGTATTGGGCTTTGCTTTGCTTATCAAGTATCCCAGGACAATTATCAGCATCAGGGACTATTTGAAAAGCGTTGCAGAAGGCGAAATGCCCGAAGTTGTGCATTTGCTGGAAAATGAGAGCGATATAACCGCTATTGAAGAGTATTTCAATATGATTATCGAGCAGATGCGCGAAAGGGTAACAACCATCAGGCAGCAGAGGGAAAAACTCATAAAGGCGGAACGGGAAAAGGTTATGACTGAAACCATCTGCACCACATGCCACCATCTTGGCCAGCCCGCAACAAGCATCACATGTTACCTCGAGCTGTTGCGAATGGAGAATCTGCCGGCTGCCGCTGCCGACATTGTTCAGGATTGCATAGGAGAAGCAAACAGGCTAAGGGACCGCCTTAGCGAGCTTCAATCTGTGACCCAGTACAAAACAGAGGCCTATATCGATGGATCAGCCGAACGGAACTTTCCTGATCTCATCCAGATGGAGGATGATCAGACAAGCCAGGCAGTCAAGAAAATGCGAAGGAGCATTGACAGATTTCTTATTGCTTATAACGAGTCTGAGGGCTCTTACAGCGAAGGGTCGCTTGTTGAATTAACCAACGGAGCGGTGGCAATGGTTGTGAAGAATTATCCCGAAATTCCGGCCAGGCCAAAGGTTAAAATCGTTATAGACGAAAACGGCGATCATCCCTCAACGCCAAGAGAAATGGATCTCAGCCGTAACAGAGACATTGCTATATCCGGACCCATGGGAGGGACCGCTAAAATCAGAAGATAATGCTTATACCTGTTCCAGGATTTCGCGAATTACCGCAACATACCTTGGAAAAGCAATATCCGCTTTTTCAATTTCCGGATGCCACTTTCTTTCCCATTCGAATGTCAGATATCCGTCGTATCCGCCAGCCTTAAGCAGTGAGATGATTTTCTTCAGTGGCACGTCGCCATCACCGGGAAGGCACAGCTTATAACCTCGTTTACTGTCTTTTTCAACACGCGAATCCTTCAGGTGTGTATAGCCGACCCACTCGCAGATATTATCCCATGAGATTTCCGGCTTTTCGCCTTCAATACGATAGGGGTGGTGAACATCCCAGAGGATCTTGATATTATGAGAGTCAACATTTTGCATGAGTTTTCGCAGCAGGTCAGTTCTAATCCAGTCGTCATGTGTTTCCAGCATAAGCGTGATGTTTCTGCCGGCTACAGCTTCTGCAAGCTTATGAAGGTTCTCCGTTGCTTTAACAATAGCCTGTTCTTGCGTATTCTTTCCGAATCTTCCGCCGAAGATCCTGATCATTGTCGCGCCGAATGCATCACAGAGACAGGCGTAGGATTTCAGTTCCGATACCTGGTCTTCAATATTCGACCCGTCCGGCGGCATCATCTTTACCGAACTTGATAGACACGGAACCTCAATCCCGGAATGCTTAACCATGGAAACCGTCTTGTCCAGGTCCGAGGAAAATTCGGCAAGCTCAAAAATGTTCATTTCATCGCGGTAGCCTCTAAAGTCAATGCCGTCAAAACCGTATTCTTGCGCTTTTGAAAGGATCGTTCCCATGTCCCATTCGAGACAGCCTAGTGTAGTGAAGCCAAGTTTCATAAGTTCACCCTTTCATAAAATTGATCTGAGCCAATTTAATCTCTACTCGCAACCCGTTGCGCCGATATGAAATATGCATCTACCCACAATGCAGGCTTAAATTCAAGTGGAAAGCTTCTCTATCCTGATCTATTCAAAAAAAAGCTAAGCAAGTTGTAAGCTGTTTGGATGGGGCGCTATCCGCGCTCGCAGCAGGAATTTTGTGAGATATGCGGGCTATGGGCTTGGAGCCCCTTCGACCGCATGCGGACCTGCCTGAAGCGCCGTATGCTGTCAGAAGCCTTTGAGTTATGAGTAAGAGCCGCGCCACGCGGAATTGCTGGGAATTTGACGATTCATGTGGAATAATGTTTTTATTGCGAATATAGCTTGAACTCTTGAAAGGAGGGAGCAAAGAAATTGAAAACTATAAAAGCAAACGTGCCTGTTTTAGGCGGGAATTTCGAAATCAGTTTTGATGGAAGTGTCATTAAAGACGTAAAGAAGAGTTCCGGGCAGAACGATTTTTGCCTGGGCCCCGGCCTCTTTGATATACAGGTCAACGGATATGCCGGACGCACGTGTGAAATAGCCTGCGAAGATAAACGGGATGCAGTAAGATATATAACTGATATTTTCTGGCAGAACGGTATTGCAATGTGGATACCTACGGTATGCACGGCGTCCCGTGAGACATTGACCAAGGCATTCAAATACCTTGGCCGAGCTCTCGACGAGGATAGCGAGCTTGCAAGCGCCGTTCCAGGTTTTCACATGGAAGGTCCGTATATATCCCCGGATGACGGACCGAGAGGCGCGCATAGCCTTGAGCATGTGCGCAAACCGGACTGGGAGGAATTTCAGCAGATTCAAGAAGCAAGCGGGGGAAGGATTAAATATGTGACTGTGGCCCCCGAGCTTAATGGCGCGGAATCTTTTATACGCAAATGTTCAGATTCCGGTGTAATTGTTGGAATGGGGCACACCAATATGGGCAGGGAAGACATGCGCCGGGCAGTTGATGCAGGGGCAAAGCTGAGCACTCATCTTGGCAACGGGGCGCATGACATGATTCAGCGCCACAACAATTATATCTGGCTCCAGCTTGATTCGCGCCAGACCTATGCTTCTTTTATAATTGACGGTCATCATCTTCCATCCGAATGCGCCTCTTCCATGATAAGAGCAAAAGGCAAAGGACTGTCGATAATAGTCTCTGATTGTGTCCGCCTGGGCGGGATGAAACCTGGAAAATATTCTTCAGGCTCTGTTGAGTTGCTGCCGACGGGCCGTCTGGTTCTGGTTGGAACCACTAACCTGGCAGGAAGTTCAAGCAACCTCAGGGAATGTGTTGAGGTCGCGCCCGGGACCGCGCGGCTGACTCACTCTGAAGCCTGGGAGCTTGCTTCAGTCAGACCGGCGGAGCTGCTGGACATTCCAGAAAGGCTTGGCATCGAAGAGGGCAAGGAAGCCACCTTTACGGTCTATGAATACGACGAAACCTCCGGGTCCATAAATGTTCGCCAGACCTGGCTGGCAGGAAAAAAGGTCTTTGACGCCGATACCAGCGAAAAAATTAAAATTCCAGAGACTCCTTTCGACACATCCATGTTATGATCAGAAATTATCATTTTGATGTCGGTTAGAGCCCGCATATCTCACAGGATTTTGTAGTGAGAGCGCGGAGAGCGCTGCTGCGGGGCGCAAATTGGTAAAACGCCGGAGCCGCCGTATAGACATACTGCAATCTGGCGTTTT
>CAZIXB010000136.1:0-4202 GCA_964543205.1 uncultured Victivallales bacterium | reverse complement strand
CCGCCAGATACGCACAAGCCGACCTTTTCTTTTTTCAGTTCGTCAAGAGTCATTGCTATTCTCCGCGGACTCAGATTTCTGCGAAGCAGTTTCAACGTTCGGTTGTTCGTCGGTTTTAGCGGTTTCTTCCCCGCCAGGCGCTGTTTCTGTATCGACGGCGTCCTCTTCGCCCAAACCGTGCATCCTTGCAAGACAATCGTCAATAATATCCAGCGCCTCTTCTACTTCGCCGCCCTTGACGTTCAAAGGCGGAAGGAACCGGATCACGTTGCCGGCTGTGGCCAGAGTCAATAAACCTATATCGGTCATCTCATCGGCCAACTGCTTGGCATCACAATCAAGAACCATGCCAAGCATCAGTCCTTTGCCACGAACTTCCGCAACCTTCTCATATTTCTCAACAAATTTCTCAAGCCCGGAACGAAAGACCTTGCCGGTCTTTTCCGCCCTGTCCAGAAGCCGATCGTCCTCGATTGCGCCCAATGTGGCCAGCGCCGCGGCACATGCCAGGGGTCCGCCGCCGAATGTGCTGGCATGGTGCCCGGGTTGAAATACATCGGCAACTTTCTTCCCAGCTACAATCGCTCCAATCGGATATCCGCTGCCCAGGGATTTGGCCACCGATATTGCGTCAGGCTCTACCCCATAATGCTGGTAGCCAAACCACTTTCCAGTCCGGCCCATTCCGCATTGAACTTCGTCGCAAAGTAACAACAGGTTCTTCTCGTCGCAGAACGCCCTGAGCGCAGTCATGAAATCATCGGTCGCAGGCACAATGCCACCCTCGCCCTGTACAGCTTCCACCAACACCGCCACTGTTTTATCTCCCACGGCTTTTTGGACCGAATCAATATCATTGAAATCAGCCAGGACAAAGCCTTCCGGCATTGGCTCAAAGCCTTTTTGAACCTTGGTCTGGCCAGTGGCAGCAGCCGTGGCAAGCGTTCGGCCATGAAACGAGTTCCTCATTGTGACAATCTCATACCTGCCGGATTCATGACCCCACAAACGCGCCAGCTTGATCAACGCTTCGTTGGCTTCTGCGCCGCTGTTACAAAAAAAGCACTTGCCCTTTAATGAAACACCGGCGAGTTTTTCCGCCAGCCAGGGCTGAAGCTGGTTGAAATAAAGATTTGAAACATGGATCAGCTTCTCAGCCTGATCTTGAATGGCAGACACCACGGCAGGATGCGAATGTCCCACATTCAACACGGATATCCCTGAAACAAAATCCAGGTAAACCTTGCCGTTAATATCCCAGACCTTCGTTCCCTTGCCCTTGGTTAAAACAAGGTTCTGCTTGTATGTGGACATCACGTGCTTGTCATAAAGATTGCTTATGTTTTCCTCTGCGTTAATCATCCTTTATCATCTCCGTTCCTACTCCCTTATCAGTAAAGATTTCAAGCAGTAGCGAGTGCGCCATCCTGCCGTCAATCATGTGCGCTTTCTGAACTCCGGCGCGCAACGCGTCAAGCGCGCCTCGCACCTTCGGCAACATCCCCCCAGCAATTATTCCTGCCTTCACAAGTTTCTCGACTTCTCCGGCGCTCAAAGTTTCTATCAGCGTTTCAGGATCGTTTTTGTCCTGCAACAGGCCGGGCACGTCGGAAAGAAGGGCAAGCTTTCTGGCCTTAACAGCGCCAGCCAGCGCAGAGGCAGCAGTGTCTGCGTTCATGTTGTAAAGATTTCCGCCTTTATCCCTGCCAAGGGGAGTAAGCACGGGAATGGCGCGCCGCGACAGAACCTTCTTTACAGGCCCAACATCAATGCTTTCGTGCTCGCCAACGTAACCCCAGTCAATTTTTCGCCCTGTCCGGGATTCTATCCCCTCTTTTCTGCGCACTTCAAAAACTTCCTCGCCAGATATACCTTCGGCACGGGCCCCCATTTCTTCCAGAATAGCCACTATTCTGGGATTGATGATATGCTCCATCACATCCCTGACTACTTCAATAGTCTTTTGACATGTAACCCTCACGCCCTGTCGAAATTCGGGTTCAATGCCTCTTTTTTTCATCATCCGGCTAATCTCCTTGCCGCCCCCATGCACAATAACCGGATACATGCCCACGCATTCCATGAAGGTCACATCCGCAAGAATGCCGCGCTCGTGAGCTTCATCTTCAATGGCGCTGCCGCCGAGCTTGATAACAGTTATTTCATCGCGAAATTTCTGGATATACGGCAACGCTTCTATTAAAACCCGCGCTTTCTGTATTACCTTTTCCATCGTGGCGTCTATTCTCCCGTTCAAAGCCGCACCGCACTGGTTCAACACGGTTCAGGTCATATACTCGGCATTAATCTTTACATAATCCACACTGCAATCGCATGTGTAGACAATGTCGCTGTATTTCCCCATATTCAGGTTAATATTAACCGTGAATTCATCCTTCGCAAGTATTCGACTGAATTGCTTCGCGTCAAAATTCGGCGTCGGCTGCCCGCCCTTTACTATGCATTCGGAATCATAGCTTACATCTATTTTATCAACGTCAATACCGGCGCCTGAATAACCTATGGCGTTAACAATCCTTCCCCAGTTGGGCTCGTTGCCGAACCAGGAAGTCTTCACCAGCAAGGAACTTGCAACTGCCCTGACAACCATCCGGGCATCCGCGGCGCCAGGCGCGCCATCCACCCGCACAGTAACCAGCTTTGTTGCTCCCTCGCCGTCGCGGACAAGACGCAATGCCATGTCCATGGCCAGATCTCTAACGGCTGCCTCAAACACGGGCCATTCGGGATGCTCCCTGCTCAAAGGCCTGTTCTCTGCAACCCCGTTTGCCATGAACAAAACGCTGTCATTACAACTCTGATCGCCATCAACTGAAATCTTGTTGAAGCTCATGCCCGCCGCTTCACGAAGACATGCGCTCAGGGCTTCACTTTCCACGACTGCGTCGGTCGTGAAGAACGCAAGCATCGTGGCCATGTCCGGTTCAATCATGCCCGACCCCTTGGCCATGGCGCCTATACGAACAGGCCGGTTATCAATACTCAGCTCCACCGCGCCCTGCTTCTCCACGGTGTCGGTGGTAAGTATGGCGCTTGCGGCCGAAAAACCGTCGGATTCATCAAGAGAACCGGCGGCTGCCGCAATTCCCGCCTCAATCTTATCCATTGGCAGGGGAATTCCGATAGTCCCCGTGGAACACACCATGACCTTGCGTGAATCAACGCCAAGCCGCCCGGCGGCAAGCTCCGCTGTCTTCTCCGCGTCTTTCCTGCCCTGCTTGCCGTTACAGGCGTTGGCGTTCCCGCTATTCACCACAACCGCACGGACTTTTTCGCCTTTACTGATCCGGTCCTGACAGAGAAAAACGTGCCAGCCCTTGAGCTTATTGGAAGTAAAAACACCGGCAACATCGCAATCCCGGTCAGAATACACAAGAGCCAGGTCAGGAGACTTTCGTTTTATACCCGAGCATACGCCAGAAGCGCGAAACCCGAGGGGCGCTGCTACGCCCCCGTTTACAATCGCAAATTCACTCATTTTCAACCCGCCGGCATTTATCCCATTCCCGCATCTTCTACGAGTCCCGACTTACTGGAAAGATTCCAAAGAAAGGTTCGTCCAAATCAGGAACCTGCCACCGACTTAATAGATCGCGCCTGTCCATCCATAGTTTGCCTGATCGCCCTGATGCTTCCGTTTTATCAGTGTGGTTCGTGGTTGGTTTCTTTTAGATCAAAACAATTCAGACAGCGCTTCTTCTTTAATCAAAAAAGGTTCCATGCCGGTCCTGAATATATGAAATGCAGAAACTGCAGTAAGGCAGTTTTACCTCTTGGAGAACTGGAATCTCTTGCGCGCGCCGGGCTGTCCGGCTTTCTTGCGCTCCTTCATTCGGGCATCCCTGGTAAGGCAGCCGCTGTTTTTCAGGACTTCCCTCAAAGAAGAATCACTCAGCGCCAATGCCCTTGCCAGGCCATGCCGCAAAGCTCCCGCCTGGCCGGACAGGCCCCCGCCGGTTAGCTTGGCAATAATGTCGTATTCGCCTGCCATATTGGTAAGCTGCAATGGCTGTACAATGTACTGCCGCAGAGCCTCCTGGGGAAAATAATTTTCGAAATCCCGCTTGTTGATTCTCCATTTTCCATCGCCGGGAATCAACCTGACCTGCGCAATCGATGTTTTTCTTCTGCCCGTCGCCTGTATAACTTTTTTATCTTCTACCATATCTTAAGCAACTTCC
>CAZIXB010000135.1:0-4244 GCA_964543205.1 uncultured Victivallales bacterium | reverse complement strand
GTCGCAGTGGCGCTATCCGCGCTCGCAACAGGAATTCTGTGAGATATGCGGGTTAGCGCCACAAGTTGCTCCAGAGACTTGACGCGAACTTCAAGGGCAGCTGTCGAACGCAGCGTCGCCTCGTTTGGTCGCGCTGCCCCGGAAGAGCGGATCATTTAGATTCTGTTGCAAATGCAAGTATTCTCTTGCATTTTATCCTGTTTGGCCACTAAATTGTTGTTTTTAAAAGTTACAGCGGAACATCAAAACATGAATCAAGATCAACCAGTAAGCCCGGAACAGGCGCAGGGCGACAAACCCGAACAGCATATACATTTTTCGGATCTGTTCAAACGATTCGGAACACATGCGGCCACTGTGCTTCTTTTGATAATCGGGGTCATCATCGCGGGCGTCATTGTGCGCGAGAAAAAAATCACCCGGGAACTTGACGCTTCAATGTCCTTGTGGTCGGTTCAATCTCTGGAAGAACTCAAAAGCATTGTGGAAGAATTTCCATCCACAGAAGCAGCCCCCAGGGCAACACTCAAACTGGCGAAATCATACTATGACAGCGGCAGCTACACGCTGGCGATGGAAACTTATGACGATTTTCTCAAGAAATATCCTGACCACCCGATGGCAATCAGCGCAAAGCTGGGGCGCATACATTGCCTTGAAGCGCAAGGCCGGCTGAGCAAAGCCGCAGATGAATTTCAACAACTCGCCGACAAACTGGGGCCGGAGCATTACGCAACACCCCAGGCTTTAGTGGGGCGCGGAAGATGCCTGCATCAGATGCAACAATACAATGACGCCCGCAGAATTTACGAAAACGTAATTGTTAAATACGATCAAAGCGTATGGGCGCTTCGCGCCGAAGAACTGTTGAAGATCGCAAAGAAAGAAATTAACGAGCAAAGCGTTCAGACAAATCAAAGCGATCCTTCCGATTCCCCGGAAAGCGAACCAGATGAACTTTATATAGAGTAGAAATGCTCGTATTATAAAACCACAGCATTTCTTTTCGTGAAATTATTTGCCTGTGGTTTTTTCGTTCTTTCCAGAACTGCCTGCAGTAGAAGATTCATCTTTCCCTGATTCGGATTGCTGACTGTCCTGGTTTTCGCCTTCCGCTCTGCCTTTCTTGAATTCACTCAGACTTCTGCCCAATGCCCTTGCAAGATCCGGCACTTTCTTGTGTCCGAAAAGCAACAACACCAGAAGAACAACTAAAATCCATTCCCATGGGCCGCTAAACACAATCGATCCTCCTTATATAATCGCGCCACTCTGCGTCGAAGTGATTATCAGAAATCCGCAGCATTTCATCAAGTCTTCTTTTCGCCTGCCCCGCCATCTCCCAAGCCATGCGGGTTAATTACCTCTTGCGTGAGACCGCCCTTTTAATCTCTCTTTTCTGTGTCTTTTCTTTCATGTCCTGACGCTTGTCGTGTAATTTCTTTCCGCGGCAAAGCCCGAGTTCAAGCTTCACATAACCCCTCCTGGTATAAATCGAAAGAGGAATTAAAGACAGACCCTTTTCCCTGATCGCACCTACAAGCCGCATGATTTCAGTCTTGTGCAAGAGGAGTCTTCGCGGACGATCCTGTTTATGGTTGAACCTGTTGCCATGCTCGTAAGGGGGGATGGTGAGATTGTAAAGGTATGCCTCTTCCTCTGGCTCCACTTTGGCGAAACTGCCGGTAAGATTTATCTGGCCATTCTTGAGAGATTTGACTTCTGTGCCGAAAAGCTCAATTCCTGCTTCATATTTCTGCATTACATGATAATCGCGGAATGCTTTGCGGTTACTGGCAATACGACGGTCACCGGCCATATTACTCTCCTGTTCAAAGCCCAATTGCTGCTAGATCAAACACACAAAATACCCTTGAATTGACAAAATATTATTAAGCCCGCGAGAGCATGCTCAAAGCTGTGTGTAAGACATTCGGGAAAGCTTAGGCCGAAAAATCGATCTCGGCAATCAGCTTGCCTTCAGCGATCTCTCGAAGAGCAATATCCACTTTCTCCTCGTTCGGCCCCTGCGGTTTGACATAAGGCCTGAAACCTGTGTTAAGTTGACGCACCCGCTTCGAGACCATATTTATCAATACGGGAATGCTGGGCACTCGCTTTCTTGCTTCTTCAATGAGTTCTGTTTTCAACGGCTACTCCTCCTGGTAAAGGCAAACGGGGCGCATTGTATGCGCCCCGTCTGGACTGGTCAACAATTTTGTCAACTTTTTTTGAACGAAATTTTACATCATTCCGCCCATACCGCCCATTCCGCCCATACCGCCCATGCCGGGATCGCCGCCAGGCGCAGACTTATCTTCGTCAGGAATGTCGGTTATCATGCATTCGGTTGTCAACTGCAGGCCTGCAATGCTGGCTGCATTCTGAAGCGCTGTCCTCGTAACCATCGCCGGATCAAGTACTCCGTCTTTGATGAGGTCACCGTAGGTGTCAGTAGCCACATTGTATCCCACGTTCACCTTGCTGTTCTTGACTTCCTGGACTATCAACGCGCCTTCGAGCCCCGCATTGTTAACCAACTGACGCAGAGGCGCTTCCATGGCTGTTCGCACAATGCTCACGCCAATCTGTTCATCGCCCGGCAGCTCCAGGTCATCAAGCGCCTTCTGTGCCCGCAGCAACGCTACGCCGCCGCCAGCCACAACGCCTTCTTCGACAGCCGCACGGGTAGCGTGCAACGCATCTTCAACGCGCGCTTTCTTTTCTTTCATTTCCGTTTCGGTCGCAGCTCCGACATTGATAACCGCAACACCGCCGGCCAGCTTGGCCAAACGTTCCTGCAGCTTCTCCCTGTCATAGTCGGAGGTTGTCTCTTCTATCTGGTTTTTGATCTGAGCAACCCGACCCTGTATGTCGGTTGTCTTGCCTGCGCCTTCAACAATCGTTGTGTTTTCCTTGTCAACGCTAATTCTCTTTGCCCGGCCAAGGTCTCCGATTTGAACGTTTTCCAGCTTTATGCCGAGATCTTCGCTCAGGAACTTGCCGCCGGTAAGAACCGCGATATCCTCCATCATCGCCTTGCGCCGGTCTCCAAAGCCAGGAGCCTTAACGGCACAACACTGAAGCGTTCCACGGAGCCTGTTAACAACCATTGTTGCAAGGGCTTCGCCTTCAACATCTTCAGCAATAACCAGCATCGGCTTGCCTGCCTTAGCCACGTTCTGAAGTAACGGAAGCAGATCCTGCAGATTGGATATCTTCTTCTCATGTATCAGCACGTATGCGTCTTCAAGCACGGCTTCCATTGTATCGGTATTCGTGGCAAAGTAAGGCGACAGATATCCCTTATCGAACTGCATGCCTTCGACCACATCAAGACTGGTCTCAATGGTCTTTGCTTCTTCAACGGTAATGGTTCCGTCTTTGCCTACCTTATCCATTGCGTCGGCAATAATTTCGCCGACCGTCTTGTCGCCGTTCGCGGAGATTGTTGCAACCTGCGCAATCTCGGTGTGTTCCTTCACCTTCTTGCTCTGCTTTGCAATTCTCTCGACAACCGCTTCTGTAGCGCGCTCAATACCGCGCTTGATATCCATGGGGTTGGCCCCGGCGGTCACATTCTTGAGTCCCTCGCGGTATATTGCTTCAGCAAGAAGCGTGGCAGTGGTAGTTCCGTCACCGGCCACATCGCTGGTCTTGCTTGCAACTTCGCGCACCATCTGCGCTCCCATATTTTCAAACGGATCAGGAAGCTCCACTTCCTTGGCCACCGTAACACCATCCTTGGTTACGGTTGGTGAACCGAATTTCTTGTCAAGAACAACATTGCGCCCCTTTGGACCCAGTGTCACTTTGACCGCCCGGCTCAGTTTCTCAACACCGGCCAGCATGGCCTGCCGTGCATTGCTGTCATACTTAAGCTGCTTTCCTTTATCAGCCATAGTTGAATCTCCTTATCAAGTTTACATTCAGATGCTGTTAACGTTACTCAATAACGGCAAGAATATCCTCTTCGCGAAGAATCTGATATTCTTTGTCGTCAATCTTTACTTCCGTGCCACCGTATTTGGGCATAAGCACACGATCTCCCTTTTTCACGTTAAAGGGTATCTTCTTTCCTTCATCGTCAACTTTGCCGGTGCCTACCGATTTCACTACGCCTTCCTGCGGCTTTTCCTTGGCGGTATCAGGTATGATAATCCCGCCCTTTTTTTCCTCGGTATCCTCCTTAGGTTCAACGAGAACTCTGTCTCCAAGAGGCTTTATGTTCATTCTTTTTTCTC
>CAZIXB010000134.1:0-4331 GCA_964543205.1 uncultured Victivallales bacterium | reverse complement strand
TTGAGTTCCATGGTTTCGCCTTTGTATTTCAGAACTACTGAGCTTTTGCGCACCTCAACAAGTTCAACACCCTTTATTTTTTCGCCTTTGCTGATTATTTCGCCGTTTATCAGCGCCGCTCCTTCGCGACCTTTGGACAAAAGGCCTTGCAATGTGAGTTTCGGCCAGAGAACAGGTTTAGGACGAGGCTGCTTCTCAGGTTTAGCGCCAGAAGGAGCGGGTTTGCGAATCTCTTTGTCTGTTTTATTGGGAGTATTGGTTTTTCCGGTGGATGGCATTACTTTTTTTTCCGGCTTTTGATTTTCCGGTTCTCCGGTTTGCTTTTCGGCTGTGATTTGTTCATCACGGGTAGAAGGCGCATCTGCTGTTTGATCTTCCTGGGTTATGGCGGTTTCCGGAATCTGTGTTTCGGACTGTTTTGTGTCCGAGCCTTCGCCATGAGCGAAAAAAAGGTAGTATGCGGCCGCAGAAGCGGCAATAATAATAAGAACTGCAATAATTCCTGCCGGGACTAACCTGTTTATCTTTCCCTTTTTTTGCGGCGGAGCTTTTTTTGCGGCGGAGGATTCTTCAGGTTCCTCTTCTTTTTGCTGTTTTTCTTCAGGCGCCCGATTTTCCTGCGATTCCGAAGGAGTGGTCTGTTTGTCCGGGTTTTGAGCGGGCGGAGTTTTTTCGATTTCCTGGCCGTCCTGGCCTTTATCTTCCTGTTGCCTTTTTAGAGCTTCTTGTATGAGACTCATGTTGATCCCTCGAGTTGGTTAATGGCTTTTTTTACTAATTTCGCGCCGATGGTTTGTGTGCGGTTGACGTAGCCTGCCAGCAGTGCATTGTCACTTACAGCGTTGATCAGTCGGGGGCTGCCTTTTGAATACCTGTGAAGTTCCCGAATGGCTCCGGGTTCAAAGGTAATGGTGTTGTTTGAGCCAGCGATCCACAATCGGTGTCGGATATACATGGCGGTATCTTCCTGCGAGAGGGGTGACAGATGGTAACGGATAGTAATCCGCTGTCGAAGCTGTCGAAGATCCGGTCTTGCCAGCCTCTTTTTGAGTTCAGGCTGGCCGCACATTACAATCTGTATAAGTTTATGTTGATCCGTTTCAAGGTTGGACAGGAGCCGAACCTGTTCCATTACGGCGGGGCTGAGGTTCTGGGCTTCGTCGATCACGACTGCTACGTTGATGCCATTGTGGTTTTTCTGAAGAAGAAAATCATTAAGTTTTTCTATGTAGGCAAGCCTGTCTTTCGCTCTGACCTCAAGTCCAAAATCGTTAAGCATGGCACGGAGAAGCTGGGTTTCCGTAAGCGTGGGGTTGAGTATCAGCGCAGTTTCCACCTCGTTGCCGAGGTTGGCCAGAACGGCCCGGCAAAGCGTTGTTTTACCTGATCCAACCTCGCCGGTGAGCTCGATGAAGCCTTTACGGCTTTGTATGCCGTAAATCAGGTGATCGTAGGCTTCTTTATGATGCCGGGCGAAATATAGAAATCGCGGGTCCGGCGTAATATTAAAGGGATATTCCCTGAGTTTAAAAAATTCCAGATACATTTTGCGCTTCCGGTTTATTTCCAGTACACCTTTATTCTAGCCTTTAGTATTGGTTCATTGCACGATTAATCCCAAAACAAGCGGCATGCCTGCAAGAAGTTAGCGTTGACTCCAGAGAATGGAGCCCTCCGATATTGATTGGAGTCCAAGCGCTTCAGGGCGCATGTGCTCCCTGCTTTTTTTCAGTTTTCTCAGGATGCGCGTGTGCTTCGTCGGCATCATGAAACATCATCCCGGGAGTTGCTTCTTTATCCGCTTCAGCCATGAGATTGAGTAATTTATATGCCCTGGTCTGAACTTTTTTGCCGGTCTTCAGGGCTTCTATTCTATCTTTGAGGTGTTTTCGGTTCGGAAACAGGGCGAGAACTTTTCCGAAGTCTCGGGCAGCCTGGCGGTTATTTCCTGCGATTTCATGCAGGATTGCGCGATAGGAAAGAATTCTGGCCTTGAAGCGCTTGTCCTCCACTCCCGATTTGTCTTTCTCCTTTTCCATGAAGGCAACGGCTGCATCCAGCGCCGACCGCGCTCTGGAAAGCTCTTTTTGAGAGATGTAGATCCTGGCTTTTGCGAACTGGATCCTTGCATTCATCGGATTATTCCATTGCGCTTCTTTAAGGATCTTTAGCGCGTGGTCAGGTCGGTTGATTCCTGTTCGCAGCCAGAAGGCGGCAACAAGGTATGCCTGTACATTGTGAGGGTCAGCCTTGGTTGCAAGACGCAGCCATGGCATAATTTCCTGGATATCCATGTCTTTGACATGCACATGCGAGTTGGGCGAAATTTCTTCTTCCAGTTTCCTGAAAAAGCTTTCTTCAAGCTCTTTTTCCTTTATATGTTCAACACCTCGATGGAAATAGGTGTCTGCCATGCCATAAAATTCACCGGAGATGGCAAACCTGGCATCGCTGAGCAGCGTTGATATAAGAGAGCTACCGCGCGAAGCGGTAAGGAGGCCTTCTTTCAAATTTGTTGCATAAAGCCTGCATGAAAACGCAAATGCGCAGGTCCAGAGAAAAAGCACAGCAATTACGTGGAAATGCGTGCGTTGAATAAAATGTTTTATCATTCCTGGCTTCTCAAAGTACATTGCTTCTGGAGAATTTTTTCGACCTGTAGCACAACCACGCCAATATCAGAATTGCGCCTGTCAGGGCAATTCCGTAAAAAACTGATTGTATAAATATCTCCATTGAAACAGGCCCGTAAGAGTGCACTATTCTTTTTCGCATGTCTAAAACTTCAAAGTGCGGCAATACGTTGTAGAGGAAGAAAAGCAAGGAGCTTCGAAGACCTCTTTCCTGCGCAACAAACTCGGGAATGCGTGGAACAACAATGAAAGAAGCCGCCGTAAGCGCATATGTCAAGGTCGCTCCTGCGTCCTTGTTGAGACGGGTGGAAAAAAGCAGGCCGGTGGAACAGATTACAGCCAGGGCAATACAATGAAGAAGATAACCCTGCGCCAGCGTTGCAATGTCAAGATCAGCCCCCTTAAGCTTGACAAGCAGCCCCGAAAGAAGGTAAAATGACACTGTTGCCAACGAAACCACTATCCATGAACCAATAAGTTTCCCCAGCAGCAATTCAATGCGCTTCACCGGCTTGGAAAGAACCTGGAGCACAGTTTCTTTCTGCTCCTCATCGGGAATCTGGCGGGAAGCGACATTCACCGCCAGTATCCAGGAGAAGACCCATGCAGCCAGCAGGGCAATGTCTTTGGTGTACCGTGCAACTCCGCCCAGGCCGAAAATATCCAGCGATACCACTGCCATCAGGATTCCTGCCAGAAGTATAAGTAAAACGTATGCTTCTTTTCTGCGAATTACTTCAATGCAGGTGACTGCTGCAATTGCCAGGATTTTCATGTATGATTACCCGTGTTGTTTTCGCCAAGGGCGCCTACTGTCTTCAGGAAATGTTTTTCAAGGCTTTCGCCTTTCTCGACAATTTCGTCAATTTCGCCTTCTGCGATTATTTTTCCGTCTACAATGATGGCGACTCGGTCGCAAACGGTTTCCACTTCAGACAGCTCATGAGAAGAGAAAAAAACCGTTTTTCCTCTTTCGCGCAAATCTTCCACTATGCGTCGGATCTTTGTCCTGCCTACAGGATCCATGCCGCTGGTGGGCTCGTCAAGTATCACCAGGTCGGGGTCGTTGATCAGGGTTTGAGCAAGACATATTCTCTGTAACATGCCTCTTGAGTATGTTGCGATTCTTCTTGATGCATCCCGTTCAAGGTCTACCTGGTGTAGTACCGATTTAATCCGTTTTTTTATTTCGGGGCCTTTGAGGCCGAACAAACGTCCTGAAAAAACAAGAAGTTCGCGGCCGGAAAGAAACCGGTAAGCCACAGGCCGCTCTGGAAGATATCCTATCTTTTCCCTGGCTATTGTTTTGCGGACATCCGTGCCCAACACATAGGCCTCGCCAGAGTCGGCTTTGATGAACCCAAGGAGAACATGCATGGCAGTTGTCTTGCCTGCTCCGTTCGGACCGATAAAACCGAATATTCCGCCTTCGGGCACAGCAAGACTGACGGATTGTAATGCCGGAACAACCTTGTCCTTTCTGCCGAATGAGACCGTAAGATTTCTCATTTCTAATGCGTTTGCGCGGGATTTATTCATCGCCTGAATATTAATCCTGTTTCCGAATCGATGCAAGAGGGTTGTTGCTGCTGGGTGCTGGGTGCTGGTTTCTGGATACTGGATGCTGGATGCTGGGGGCTGGATGCTGGTTGCTGGTGAAACAAACTAGGGAACAATTGCGGGTTGTTGTTATTGACA
>CAZIXB010000133.1:0-4379 GCA_964543205.1 uncultured Victivallales bacterium | reverse complement strand
TGTAGCACCGGGGAGGAGCCAATGCCCCTCCAAAAAGGGCTTAGAGGGGATTCAAAATGGTGCAGGCGTGCGAGAGATTCTCCTTTGCGTATCTGACGACTGCCACCACGTCGTCAGCTTCGCGTACGCCGATGGTCGTGTAGGATTCTGACGATCCACCCGACCCTCGGAAATCGACAAGCATGACAGACGTACCCAACTTGAGTAACGCATTGGCTTCGGGAAGCAAGGATGTCTTCTCCGCTGAATAGCCGTGAAACAGAATAACGAGCGGCGTTGTTGCGCCCCGATCGCAGTACCACGTCTCAAGAGTGATGGCACCCGGACCATTGATCGTCACGACCTTGCCGTTGACGGCAAGGTCCGAAGGCGAACGGTTTCCGGAGGGACGAGGAATGTTCACGCCGACGACGAGGACCTTCACCTTCTGGAAGAAGCTGAGTGCTTCGGGCTTGGTTGTCCGGTCCCCTCCGGTTGTGAAATGCATCATCGCCGAAGCGTGGTTGTAGGCCAACACGTTGAGCCCAACAAACCCGGCAGCGACGGTGACGGCCGCCACGATGATCCAGCGCTTTGTCTTCTTCTTCATGCAGAGAACGTGCAGTTGAGCGGCGCGGTATTCCGCGTACGCTCCAACTGTCTGGTTGGCTTCTCTCTATGTCAGCTTCAGAAATTCGTCCACCGTGATTCCCGCCTGTTTCAGAATATGAGCGAGTGTGGAACGTTTGACTGGGCGATGGGCGGGTACGGTCAGCTTGAGAGTGTCCGATGACGTGTGCTTCTGGAGGCGGACATGGCTACCTTTTTGTCGAACGACTACCCACCCGTCGCGATGCAGGGCACGGATGATTCGATCGTAGGACAGACTGGGAACCTTGCTCATACGGCGACTTCAAGTTGTTCTGCATTTGGGGTGCCGGCAGTGTCGTCCTCAACCGGCTCAAGATACAATTCGATTGCTTCGCGAATATTTGCCAACGCTTCATCTCGGGTATTGCCCTCGCTAATACAGCCGGGCAAAGACGGGACGATGGCGGTGAATCCACCCTCATCACTGGGCTCAAGACTTACTCTCAGGTTCATATGTCACCTCCATTCATGATAATACATTCTAATGTCGGACGGTTCAATCTTAAAGAAGCCAACGTGGTGCTCACTGTTTTTTCAAACCGCCGCGGTTTGAAACGTACGTGTCGATGCTCTGGTTGGCGCATCATATCTTCTCCAGCTGTCATGGCAATTCAACCTTCAGTTTGTAAAACTGTTGCGGGGGGGCGTTGGGGGCCGTCATGGTGTCCGCGCCACCGATCCCTATTCGGGCGGGGGCGACGGGTTGCCATGCGGCTTCCATCAGATTGGTGCAGCCAAGCAGTGTGTACAAACGGGAAGCCGATGATTCAAAGTACAGGGATGCCTGGCCTGAACCTGGCAAATGGTTGGTGACGGCAGTGATTCTGAACCAATCATTGGGGTCGGTTCCGCTGGTTCCGGCGATGTATTCCTCATAATCGGTATGGGGGTCGCCATCGGTGTTGGTATTGGTGGGGCTGGTGCCGGTGAGGGTAAGTTCCTGCTCATCGGTCAGGCTGTCGCCGTCGGAGTCGTAGAGGGTTGCGTCATACTCGTAGGCGCCGATGTCAACCGTCCCGTTGACGATGCGGGTGTTGCCGGCAAGGTCGCTGGTCTCGGGGGTATGGGAGTTGCTGCCGGCATCGATGCAGGGAGAACCGATCTGAAGTCGGTAGTCTCCGTTCGCCGCATCGATGAAGGCGGGAAGGCTGCCGCTGTAGATGTTGTATTTGTCTCCACTATTATAGAAATAGGCTCCATCACTGTTCCCGGAAACAATGCAGTTAGCCATGACTCCACGAGGAAAACCATCGAGGCCATCAAGCAACACACCATAGCCATGGTTTCCCGCAATCGTGCAGTTCATCACCTGCGCATTCAAGCTTATCATGGCCTCACGGCCTGTGTTCTTAACAATCAGGCAATTGAGCGTTGAGCCTCCGAACTCGTGAAGGATACCTCCGCCATAATCAGCCATATTATCCACAACCATCGAGTTGGCCACTTCGCCGCCATAGGAGCAGGCTATGCCGCCGCCTTCATAACTTGCCGTGTTTCCTGAAATGATGCAGTCGGCCACCGTCCCGCTATGATCGATATGCACCCCGCCGCCAAGCATATTTCCATCTTCTCTGCCGTACGTATGCGGGTTATTGCCACCGTCGCAGGTTTCGTTTCCGCTGATGATGCAGTCCCACGCCAAGCCGCCTCCGCAACATAGTATGCCCCCGCCATTCATCGCGATATTGTTTGAGATGATGCAGTTAAACAACTCCCCGCCGAAAAACATCAAAACCCCGCCCCCGCCGAATTCATAGGAGGCCCCCTCGGCCAGAGGAACATGACAGCCGGTCACGGTAAACCCTGAGAGCCGGGAGCCGTCAGACAGAAAAACACCGCGCATCGCCGCGTCGCCAACGATAACCGTTTCCCCCGGGCCGTTTACGCTTTCTATAGAAATGCCGCGGGTCACGCAGACGCGGTTCGTGCAGGACTGACCGGGCGCAGCGCGCCCGCCGGCACGGTACGTTCCATTGGTCACCAGCACCGTGTCGCCTTCGAAGGCGGCATCAACCGCATCCTGGATCGTCGTTGCGGCGTTTCCCCAAGTGGTATAGGGCCAGACAGAGGCACCGTCAGGGGACACATAGTGGATCGGCGAGTCGCTGGTATGCCACTCCATCGTCATCGTCACCGCATCATAGGCCGCTGTTCCGGCGCTGTTGTTTCCATAGACCTCAATCACATTAACCCCGAAGGCCAGCGGGACGGAAACAGACGTTTCATGCAGCACCCCGGGGGCCGGGAACGATCCTCCTGTTCCGGCCGTGCCATTGATCCACCACATGGTTCCCGTCACATTGGTGCTGGTGCACACCTGAAGCTCGACGAGCGGGCTGCCGGGATCGACCACCGAGTCATCGTTCCAGATGTCCACCTTGATATCCTCCGGATACTCGAAAGCGCCGATATCCACGGTGCCGTTCTGGATGCGGGGATTACCCGCAAAGTCTGTGTCGGCCTCGACACTGCTGTTCGCGCCGCCATCCCGGCAGATGGAATTGAAGCGCAGGCGGAAATCGCCGTTAGCCGGATCGACAAAATCGGGATCCCCCAGGATAATCCCGCTTGAACTCCAGCTCGGTTGATCAAAACAGGTGTTTTGGTAAACGACCGATGAATGTCTGGTCACATCATCAAACCCAATCGTATTGTTGCCGACGACAGCTCTGTTTTCCTCGAAAATGCAGTTGCTCACTCTTGCGAGAGTGCCGGTTCTATACTCATCAAAATAGAAATAGACTGCGCCGCCACCTTGTCTGTTCCAGATGCCGGCACATTCAGAATAATTCCCGTAAAAAATGCAGTTGCTCAATTCAAGACCATCAAACGCACTCGCCGCAAAGATTCCGCCGCCAACCTCTCTGGCAATGTTGTTTCTAATAATGCAGTTGTTTAGCTTTATTCGGGAAGTCCGCTTCGGAGACGATCCCAGATCGATCCACGCACCGGCACCGCTCGTGTAAGTATAGTTGTCGGAAATCAGGCAGTTTTCCATAACCATCTCAATGTCATCCGCCGAACAGAACAAATATACGCCACTGCCGTAATTCTCTGAAATGCTGCAGCCGGACATCAGACCTTCCCGGAATTGCACACCGGCACCCATGTTTCCTCTGTTTTTTGAAATCACACAGTCAATGACCGTCCCTTTCAAGCAGAAGACCCCTCCCTGCTGTTGTCCTGAATTGCCGGTAATCACACAGTTGGAGACGGTGCCTGAATTCAGAACCACCCCGCAGAACCATTCATAATTGGTCTCCCATTCATCACCATCATATTCCACCGAACCCCATCCCGTAATGGTAAAACCGGAGAGAATTCCATTGCCGGTTATCGATGCGCCCTCCTGCCGGACACGGCCGCCATCGATGGTGGTGACGTCTGGGCCGTTCATGCTGGTCACCAGGATGGCATTCGAAATGACGATCCAGGGGGGGCAAATGCCCCATTGGTCATACTCGGGCGGTTCCGTGGGGCGGTATACACCGTTGGTCACCAGCACCATATCACCCGGTGATGAGGCAGCTATGCCGCCCTGTATCGTATGGAACGCATTGCTCCACGCCGTGCCCGGTCCGTCAACAGGACTGCCCGTCCCCACGTAGATCGTATTCGCCGGAGCAGACATGGCCCACATCAAGCTCAATCCCAAAACAAAACCATGTATTCGCATCATTCTCCATCTCTATTGCGCCAACGTTAACATGAGTGTTTGAAAATTCTGCGGAATTTTCAATACACTCCAT
>CAZIXB010000132.1:0-4434 GCA_964543205.1 uncultured Victivallales bacterium | reverse complement strand
GGGTTAAAACGTTTGTATCACACCGGGTTTTGTGTAAAATTTAGCTCATGGAAATAAAGGGTTTTGAAATCAAAGAATGTATTTTCGAAGGAAATAACTCCACGATCTGGAAAGCCAACCAGATCAGCCTGGGACGTCCTGTAGCCATCAAAGTCCTTAAACCCGAGATGGCGGCAAACCCGGAGCAAAAAGCCGAATTTCTTCGGGAAGCCAGGATCACCGCGAGGATCAAGCATCCCAATCTTATCCAGGTTTACGACATCGGAGAGAAAGAAAACCTGTGTTATTACACAATGGAATATTGCGGCGGCCCTACCGTTGAACAGCTTCTGGGAAAAGAAAAGAAACTTTCAAACAAAAAAGCCCTGGATATCGCCCTGCAAGTTGCGCATGGACTTAGACGCCTATGGCAGGAAGAACACATGGTTCATCGCAATTTAAAGCCGGCCAACATTCTCACCACAAAGGATAACACCGCCAAGATATGCGATTTCGGGCTTGTTAAGATATGTTCCGACGGGGCAGAAGAAAAAGAGAGCGAATCGCTCGCGGGCACACCCAACTACATGTCTCCCGAACTAGCTGCCGGAAAGAATATCGATTGCCGCTCCGACATGTACAGTCTTGGAGCCATGATTTACCATATGCTTACAGGGCAGGCTCCCTTTAGCGACCGTACAGAGGCTGACGATGTGCTTGATGGCCAGCGCCAGGATCAGATTGTAAATCCTAAAGAACTGGCGCCCGGCACAAGCATCAGCGCTGTAAATCTTCTTTCAAGGCTTATGATGAAATCTCCGAATTATCGGCACAAGAGCTGGGATGAGGCGATTGATGCCATAGACAAGGCGAAAAAAGGCCGTCTTTTCCTCATGCATAAATCAGAGGCATTAAGCACTATCGGAGATCTTCATTCATCCGAAACACCCGGCATAACAATGGAACCAGGCCGCCAGAGCGATGTTTTTACATTTCCACTATGGCTGCATGCGGCTTTATGGCTTGCCCTGATATTATGGTGGACAGGAACGGGAATAGTGCTTATGCGCGAACCGGCTCCCGCATCTTCTGAAGAAGAAGGCTCTGCATTCGCTGATGTTTCACTGGATGATGCAAAGGAAAACGAAAAGGAGCTGTCGACCCCTAAAACTTCTGTTTCTGAAAAAGGCAATCCCGGCAACGGCAATGAAGAGTCCCCAGGCGAGCCGGGCGGTCAGGACGCGGAAATACAGCCGGAAGAAACTCAGGATCTCCCACAACCGGCGGAAAGTACTGAGACAATAATCACCCGGGCATTAATGAGAAAAGTGAAAGAAGGAAAACTGGCCGACGCATTTGCGAGCCTCAACGGGAAGTCCCCCGCTCAAGACAGCAAGGAGGCGAATCAGTTAAAAACCATGCAACAGGTTATAAAAAAACTCTCTTCTGTAGACTCTGAAGTCGCGCAGGCTTTTGCCCGCAAAGTCGGCCTTGATGTAACTATTCATCATGCGGGCAAAGAGATTCCGGTAACTGTCAAATCTGTCATAAACAACACGATAAACGCCAGGCCCGTTGGCAACGGCCCGAAAGAAGTGACTTTCCCTGTTTCCAGGCTGCAGCCTTCGGAAAAAGCCCGCTGGCTTGGAAGGGCAAGATCGAACGCCGACCATGCTGTCCGCTTTTTTCTGTATGCAATGGATGGCGACAAGGAGAAGGCCCAAAAACATGCTTCAGCAAGCGGATCTCTTTCCGATCCTCTTAGCGACTTTCTGGCGTTACAATGACAGGGCGAACAGATCTTCCACTATTGGGGCATTATATTCGATCAAAAGAACAGAACAGGCATGTTGATATGAAAAATATTCATGAAAGGCTTCGGCAGCTCAGAGAAGAAATAAGCCGACATGATTATCTGTATTATGTTCTTGCCTCTCCAGAGATAGCAGATCGAGATTACGATTCTCTTTACTCGGAACTGCAGAAGATTGAACAGGCCAACCCGGCCCTGATTACGCCCGATTCACCCACCCAGCGTGTAGGCGGCCAGCCTCTGGAAGCGTTTGAAGAAGTCGAACACAAGCTGCCTATGATGAGTCTCGATAATACCTATGCAAAAGATGAAGTGCTCTCTTTTGATAAGCGCACACGCAAGCTGTTGAATGGAGAAAAACCGACCTACATTGTGGAACCAAAGATAGACGGTGTTGCTGTGTCCATTCGTTATGAACACGGAAAGCTGCTAACAGGGGCAACACGGGGCAACGGCAGAGTTGGCGACAACGTAACTGCAAATATCCGGACCATTCGAAGCATTCCTCTCCAGATTGCCGGACCCGATTCTGAATGCCCTGTATTTGAAGTCCGGGGCGAGATATTTATGCCCAAAAGCAGTTTCGCGCAACTCAACCGCAAAAGAGAAGCCGCCGGACTGGCGGCTTTCGCCAACCCGCGCAATGCCGCGGCCGGATCTTTAAAACTGCTTGATCCAGCCATGGTGGCAGCCAGACCGCTTGACGCGATTATGTATGGAACCGGCATGGTAGAAGGCCGGTCATTCCCAACCCATTGCAGTTTTCTCGAGAGTCTTAAGGCGGACGGGATCAAGACCGTTCCCATTTACTGGAAATGCAAAAATATACAAGCTGTTTTCACCCGGCTTGATGAGCTGCAGGCCCAACGGCATGATTTCGAATTCGAAATAGACGGAGCAGTAATAAAAGTAAACGAAACCAACTTGAACCTGAAACTCGGAGCAACCGCAAGAAACCCCAGATCGGCTATCGCCTATAAGTATGATCCGGAACAAGCCCGGACCACAGTGACAGGCATAAGGGTGCAGGTGGGAAGAACAGGTGTGCTTACCCCGGTTGCCGATCTGGATCCTGTGAAGATATCCGGGTCGGTAGTGTCAAGAGCAACTCTTCATAACGAAGATGAAATTGCAAGAAAAGACATAAGAGTGGGCGACTCTGTAGTTGTGGAAAAGGCCGGAGAGATAATTCCGTCCGTAGTTAAGGTTCTTCTCGAAGAAAGGACCGGCTCCGAATCAGTTTTTCGCATGCCTCCGAGATGTCCGTCATGCGCCGGACCGGTCACTCGCAGGGAAGGAGAAGTAGCGGTTCGTTGCGAGAATCTGCAGTGCCCCGCTCAACTCAAACGGCGCGTCAATTATTTCGCTTCGAGCGAGGCAATGGACATAGAAGGACTCGGAACCTCCCTTGTCGAACAGCTTGTAGAAACTCAACTTATCTCAGATCCAGCCGACATCTACGCCCTGCGACTGGAAAGTCTGCTTAAACTTGAAAGGATGGGACACAAATCGGCTGAAAAACTGCTCGGGAATATCGTCCTGTCAAAAAAGCGCGAATATCACAGGGTCATTTTTGCCCTCGGGATACCCCATGTCGGATCTCAAAATGCGAGACTGCTTGCAGAATCTTTCCCGTCCATGGACGAACTCATGAATGCAACGCCCGACCAACTCGAACAGGTTCCAACCATCGGTCCAACCGTCGCAAAAAGTATAAACAGGTTTTTCGCCCATCCCGATAATATCCCGGTGATCGATAAGCTCCGCATGGCAGGCATCAATATGAAATCCACCGACACTCCAGCCGCCTCGCTCAAACTCGAAGGGCTCAGGTTCGTCCTCACCGGAACTCTTCCCGCCATGGGCCGAAAGCAAGCCGAAGAGCGGATAAGGAGAGAGGGCGGCTCAGTGTCGTCCTCTGTGTCGGAAAAAACCGACTATCTTTTGGCAGGAGATAAGCCGGGTTCAAAAATGGCGAAAGCGGAGAAACTGGGCGTCCGGATACTTGACGAGGCAGAATTTATCCGGTTACTGGAGAAATAACAGACGCAATTTCCTGCTCTGAAGCTTTCCAGTCAAGCTTTTCGGGCAATTCATGGAGCTCCCACTGCTCCCGATGACTTGCCGTCTGCCCGGGCTGAAGAGACCTCAACGGCCCCAGGCTTTCAAGCTCAACAAAATCATTGCATGCAAACGCCTCAAGGTTTACTCCCCCGTCCGGATAGCAGGCTGTTTTCTTTCTGTGGAATCGCTTGATAAACAGCTGCTTTCCAACACAGTAGCACACGCAGCCATCATGGGAAAAGCCCATTTTGGTAGGCCCCATTGCGGCATCGTGATGCAAAAAAACAAATTTCGAACCAAAAAACCAACGGCCGTCCGAAAGGTCGGTATACGGCCATATACTCCACTCCTGGTTGTGAGTCAGCATTTCGGCATGGGAGATTTTTGCGGGCAGGGGAATGATTGCAGAGCCTCCTTCTCTCATCACTGTAATTGCCCAGGGCGCCAGATCAATGCCGGTCTCGCCCTCGTTGGTCAAGGAATGTTCAATAAGCAGCCCGCCCTGTCCATCGCACAGACTAACTTCCATGGTCTTTGCCACCCCGCTCAATCCGCCTTTCGACTGGCTGAGCTTGATG
>CAZIXB010000131.1:0-4445 GCA_964543205.1 uncultured Victivallales bacterium | reverse complement strand
TGCCGACTACACCTATGTGCTGAGACAAGGGCGCATCGTTGAAAAAGGCTCACACAAGAGCTTGATTGCCCGCAGCGGATATTATTACAGCCTTTACAACCGGAATATACTCTAGTATTAGTCTCGTAGTGGCCTGTATGGCGCGCTCAAAAAAAATGAATAACAGCAAACCAAAAATCAGCGTCAGACGAGTCGGCGGCTACCTGCACAGGGTCGTGCCGGTTGTTGACAGCGCCGGCAAGGTTCTGAACTATGCGCTCAATCCGCTGATGGTGGAATTCCGGCCCCGAGACCTCATGCAGGTTATCGTCGGAGCGTCAATCCTGGCCGTGCCCGTGGCGTTCACAGAGGAAACATGGAATCTTGGCGCTACCCTGCCGCTGAGCAATGTTGTCGGACTAAGCGCGCTATCCCTTCTTTTTATTGCCCTTTTTGTCTATTTTAATTTTTACCGTTTCGCGTTCCGCGGCCAGTCTGTCGAATATTGCAAGCGGGTCATCTCTATCTACATATTTTCATTGCTTGTTGTCGGACTCATCCTGACCCTCATCCAAAAATGTCCATGGGGCTCCGACAGCGTACTTGCGCTTAAACGCATTCTTATCGTCGCTTTCCCTGCCTCCATGAGCGCAGCCGTAAGCGACACGATCAAATAATAACCCGCGGCGAAACAGTTCATATCTCGCAAAGATAGCTTGCCACATGTCCCTGCTTGCATTAGGATTCGGCCTGACTTTAAAATCAGACTTCGGTAATAACGTGAAAATCGCCCTGGAACAAGCTGTTTAGAAAAAACTCAAGGAAATTTCCAAGCAAGCCGGAATATCTCAGACTGTTCGGAACGCTTCACATATTTTCAAATAATGACTTGCTTGAAAATGCTATGCAAAAAAATAACCAATTGAACAAAGGCCTGGAGCTGGCGCATGTGTTTACTATTGCCTCGGGGGCAATGATCGGCTCCGGACTCTTCATCCTCCCCGGCATGGCCTTTGCGCTGGCCGGGCCTGGAGTGATATGGTCTTACGTGCTTGCCGGTTTACTCGCTACAACCGGGGCTCTCAGCATGGCCGAACTGGTTACCGCCATGCCGCGGGCAGGCAGCGATTACTTTTATGTAATGCGAGGTTTCGGCGCTGGAGTCGGATCTATTGCCGGGGTTTTAAGCTGGCTTGCGCTTACCCTTAAAAGCGCATTTGCCGTCTTCGGCATGGCCACCTTTATCACACTGGTAGTGAATATCAACGGCGTGTTGAGCGGCGCAATTCTGACCGTTGTCTTTGTGGCCCTGAATATTCTGGGGGTAAAGGAAGCGGCAAGGGCCCAGGCAACAATGGTATTTACCCTTTTTGCCCTCGTGATTCTTTATATCCTGGTGGGCCTGCCCCAGACCAGGTCGGAATTGTTGATCCCTTTTGCGCCATACGGGGCGGGCGCAATATTTTCCGCGGCTGGTTTTGTTTTCGTTTCTTACGGCGGCCTGTTGAAAGTGGCAAGTGTCGCCGAAGAAGTGCGCAACCCGGGCCGTGTTATGCCGCTGGGCCTGACCCTTGCGCTTGTTTTCGTAACCCTTCTGTACGCGCTGGCTGTAACCGTGACAAGCGGCGTATTGGAAAAAGAAGTCCTGAGTAATTCGTTGACGCCGCTTTCCGACGGCGGACAGGCAATTATGGGCAGATTCGGGTTTTTTGTCATGAGTATCGGGGCAATCCTTGCATTTGTTTCGACAGCAAATGCGGGCATAATGGCAGCTTCACGTTATCTGCTTGCCCTCAGCCGCGACAATATGCTGCCAGGAAGCATGTCCAAAATAAACTCCCGGTTTCACACTCCTCATATTGCAATCATCTTTACGGGCTCGGCAGTGCTGCTGAGCCTGCTTCTGCCTCTTAAAACGCTGGTCGAAGCAGCTTCCTGTGTGCTGATTCTTACCTACATGCTCTCATGTTTGGCAGTTATCGTCCTGCGAGAAAGCGGGTTGGGCAACTATCGCCCCCTCTTCCGGTCCCCGCTGTATCCATGGCTCCAGATCGCAGGCCTGCTGGGGCTGGGTCTGGTATTGTTTGAACTCGGCATTGAGGCCTATGCAATAATTGCCGTGCTTATTCTTGTCGCGTTCGGGGTGTTCTGGTTCTACGGCCGGGGCCAGGCCCAACAGGAAAGCGCTTTGCTTCACTTGATTGAGCGCCTGACCGACCGGCGGCTGGTGACCGGAACGCTTGAAGCCGAACTTAAACAGATCATAAAGGAGCGCGACGAAATAACCTGGGATCGTTTTGACCGGCTGATCCAGAATTCGGTGGTGATTAACGAGCAAGCGCCCATGGAACGGGACGATTTTTTTGAGCGCGCAGCCGGCAAACTTGCGCCCAGACTCCAGCTTGAGCCCTCAAATCTGGCGGATGTTTTAAAACGGCGTGAAGATGAAAACAGCACTCTTCTAACCTCCAGTGTTGCCGTTCCTCACGTGGTGGTCCAAGGCACGGGCCGTTTTGATATACTGATCGCCCGCATTAAGGGCGGCGTCAGGTTTTCCGAAGAGGCGGAGAATGTAAACACAATTTTTGTCCTGGTGGCGTCACGAGACGAACGCAATTTTCATTTGCGGGCGCTTGCTGCCATCGCACAGATAGTCCAGGATCCCGCATTTGAAGAAAGATGGTGGGATGCAAAAAACGATCAGGGGCTGCAGGATGTTATCCTCCTGACCAAACGCAAACGATCCGGCCTGACTGAAGAGTAATCGCCGCTGTTCCATCCTCTCCGGAAAGCCGCCAACAAAAAAAACACAAAACATGCGATAAGCCAGGCAAAAAAATCAGTCCGGAATATAGTACGGATGATGGAAAGCTTCAGAAACACTTCTCATCATCGAATGAAGCTTCTTGCGAACCTCTCCGCGCTTCATGTTTTCCACCAGATTAGTGTCATAGCGACCGTTACGAAAATCCTTTTCGCGAAGAATTCTCTCAAGAAAAGGCGTTGTCGTTTTAATAGTCCGGGCGCTGAATTCGGACAGCGCGCGCTGCATTCTGACAACCGCCCCATCGCGCGTTTTATCATGCACAATCAACTTGGCGAGCAACGAATCATAGTGGTGCGGCACAGTGTAACCTTCGTAAATATGCGTATCCAGACGCACTCCAGGACCGCCGGGAAGGATCAGTCCGGAAATGGTCTCAGGCGACGGCGCAAAATCCTGTTCCGGATCCTCGGCATTGATCCGGCATTCAATAGCATGGCCGTTGATCCGAATATCCCCCTGCTCGAATCCAAGGGTTTCACCGAAAGCAACGCGGATTTGCTCTTTAACCAGGTCCACATGGGTCACCCATTCAGTGACCGGATGTTCTACCTGAATGCGGGTGTTCATCTCAATGAAATGAAACTTCCCCTCTCTGTCCAATAGAAACTCAACTGTGCCCGCGCCGGAATAACCCACCGCCTTTGCCGCGGCAATAGCCGCCTGCCCCATATCTTCACGGAGTTGTTGATTCAAAGCCGGAGACGGAGATTCTTCAACTAATTTCTGGTAACGGCGCTGAACAGAACATTCGCGTTCCCCCAGATGCACAACATTACCGTGATTATCCGCCAACACCTGGATCTCAATGTGGCGCGCGTTTGGAATCACTTTTTCCACGTAAATATCGCCTGAACCAAAAGCCGCTTCCGCCTCGCTTCGCGAAGAATCAATAGCCGGTCCGAGTTCTTTGCGCGAATGAACGATGCGCATACCTTTGCCCCCTCCGCCGGCAGCCGGCTTGATGAGCAGCGGATACCCGATTTCCCCGGCCAGAGATAATGCTATCGCCCTCTCTCTGACAGGTTTGTGTGTGCCGGGAGGCAGGGGCACGCCCGCATGTTCCATTGTTTCCCGCGCCACCGCCTTATCGCCCATTTTCCGGATAGTCGCGGGCAGCGGACCAATGAATGTGATTTTGTTATCAGCGCAACTTGCGGCAAAGTCAGCATTTTCGGAAAGAAACCCGTAACCGGGGTGAACCGCCTGTGCTCCGGTCTTCCGCGCCGCCCGCAAAACTTTATCCGCGCGCAAATAAGATTCGAGGGCGCGAGCCGGGCCGATGCATACGGCTTCATCGGCCAGCCTGACATGCAGGCTTTCCTGGTCCGCCTCGGAATAAACCGCAACCGATGCCACTCCCATTTCTTTGCAAGCGCGTATAATACGCACAGCAATTTCACCTCGATTGGCTATCAGAATTTTTTTGAACATCCAAGCCTCCTTTTAACCCGATATATTCACGCGCCCCGGGAGTTGCGGCGTATTGCCCAGATCTCAGCCGCACACTATGAAACTCCGGGGAACAGTGCAAACACATAACCCTCATATCTCACACTTTTTCGAGCAGAAACGGTTCAGAGCGCCGTTAGCCCGCATATCTCACAGGATTTCGTAGTGAGAGCGTGGAGAGCGCTGCTGC
>CAZIXB010000130.1:0-4587 GCA_964543205.1 uncultured Victivallales bacterium | reverse complement strand
GCAGCAGCGCTTTGCACGCTCTCACTACGAAATCCTGTGAGATATGCGGGTTAAGAGCACCCCTATCAGAACAATTGCCGTGGTTATTCTCATAGTGTTACACCCCTTTTATTCTTATTCTTTGGTATTAACATTTTGATAATGTTCAAATGTTGACGCCTGGCAAACACATCAACAGCGTAGACACAAGGAATGGGTGGACGAGAACGGTGAAGGATTTTTTTATGCTCCCAGCTCGTTGGCCGTTCTCGTTAACCGCTACTCTCTTCATGGTTTTTATAAAACTTTTGACAGTACCGATATTTTCTGATTTATCCGGCAGGCAATTTGCTATGCTGTCAGCAGCCGGCTATTTCCTTCTCTTATACCTGTAAGCCCACATCGTTCCTGAGTCGGAGCCGTCCGTACCCACAAAAAGGAAATAAACGTTGAAAACCGGATCATAGAATCCGCTCCAGTGAGGATAAGGCGGATTGTCTTTCGACGTGTAAAACTCCGGTTTAAGCTGGACCGTTTCCCAGCGGTTTTCTTCCGGATGATAAGCATATATACCCTCTCCGGAACCGTTCCTGCTGGAACTGTCGTGCATAAATAGTACTGCCGCATCATTTACCTTGTCATACATAAACATGGCATTGTTGCTCGTATATGACTGCAACCCCGGATCATCTTTAGGCTCCAGGTGTATGAAGCTCTCAGGCTGCACATCAAAGGCGTAAAGCGCGCTCTTGCCTTTCTTAATGGTCGGATATATTCCGCCGCCCATGTAAATCCGGTCCCTCTTGCTGTCATAGCAGTTGTTGCTGTCCATGTCCCAGGGTGGCGTCTGGCCCTTCCTTTTAATCTTCTCATATTTCTTCGTGTCAGGATTATACCATCCGAAACTATAGCTTCTTTTTCTAAAGGCAAATGCCTTCTTTACGCTGGGCACATAGATAAGAGTGGACGCATAACCGGTGACTTTCCAGCGATATGGTTTTGGACAGCGATATCTTTCCCAGCGGTGTTCTACTGTATCGTAAATCCAGGGGGTTTTTGTCATCTTGGGCTTTTTCTTGTCTTTCTTGCCTTCTGAATCCTGGTTTTGCTCTTCCTGCTTCTCTTTCCATTCCTCATAAGCCTCAAGCGTTTCTTTTCGGCCCTTGATTTTGTCCTTTAAGTAACTCCCACAAGTCGTTCTCAAGAAAAGCTTTCTATCTGTATCATAGGTAACCTGCAAATAAGCGTGGACACCCACGGCTATTGGAACAGGATTACCATCTTTATCAACCTCGAAGCCGGTTTCCTTATCTATACTGATCATGTCCTTATAGCCGCCTTTGGCGGGAGTGCCCGGATACACGCATATCCAGCGGTGCTGATTGGCGTCATAAAACCACACATCGTCCATGCCGTGACCGTCAGGTTTGACTTTTCCATGCGGACCTTCGCCCGTATGAAACGCCCCGCGCATTTCCGGCGCGTAAGGCATCCGCGGAGCCCAACTGCGGCCGAAAGATTTGCCCCACTTGGGATCAGGCGCGGGCGAGCCCAGGTTCACCCATTCGTTATCTCCCAACGCCTTGATCTTCGCCAGGTGCTCGCCCCTGGGCTCGCTGGGCAGATCCTTGAGCGGGCCCTTGCGCTGTTCTGCGGCCCCGGCAACGTTAACGCATAAAAAGCTCATTCCAATTGCCAGTAATGATGCGTTGGATATTTGTGTGAATTTGTTCATGTGAACTCCATGCTTATTAATTCTCAGCCCAGTTTTCCGTCGTAAGTGTAAAAAGTGAAACCTACTACAACTATTGTGTCAAGTGTCTTTACTGATATTTTACCAACTTGCGCTGCTTTTTTTACGCATCGGAAGACGCGAATCGGCAGCATTTATACCATCCGGGTCCAGTTCAACTGAAAACACGTTTTCACCTGTCGGGGTCTCGGCAAGAATTTCTCCCCATGGATCTGCCGCCAGGCTGTGACCATAGGCATCGATCCCGGTTTTACGATTTCTGCCACATTGATTCGGAGCGATGACAAAGCGCTGATTTTCAATTGCCCGCGCCCTTGTCAGCACATGCCAGTGGTCGCGCCCTGTCTCGCGCGTAAAGTCAGAGGGGGCGAGAAAAACATTGCATCCAGCAGCAGCATAATAGCGGTAAAGCTCGGGAAACCTTAGGTCGTAACAGATTGACAGGCCGAGTTTCCATCCTTCGATTTCTACAATTCCAGGCCTGTCGCCCGCGGAACAAACACGGCTTTCGCTTACTCTTTCCTCTCCTTCACTGCGCAAAGAGAACAGATTTATTTTACGGTAGGTTTGTGCCAGCTCCCCGGCCCGGTTGTAAACCAGCATTGTCTTGTAGATGTTCCCGCCTTCTTTCTCCATTATACTGCCTCCCGCAAGCCAGGCATTCAAATTCTGCGCCAGTCCTGCCAGTAAGCGAGCAGCCGGTCCGTCCCCCCGGCTTTCGGCTGTATCCCTGTAGTCATCGTCGCTGCCTCGACACGAAAAAACCTCGGGAAGCACGATCAGATCAGTCTCACCGATGTTTTCAAGCAGATCCTGGATTCTGGCGAAATTTTTCTGCTGTTCAGGAAGCGAATCAAGCTGAACAAGCGTGACATGCAGCGCTTTCATTGTGTTTCCCTTTTCATCTTAGACCAGTAGTCGACCTTCTCGGGGATAACCCATCTTATACCCCCTCGCGGATCTTCGACATCATCCAGGTAACGAGGTATCACATGAATATGCGCATGGGGAACTGTTTGACCGGCAGCAACACCGTCGTTGATTCCAATATTGAAGCCTTCGGGGTTAAATCGTTCAACAAGAACGCTGCGCACTTCATCAACCAGGCGCCAGGAATCCGCCCGCAGTTCCGGGGAAAGGTCAAAAAGACTGGAGACCACTTTCCTTGGTATCACAAGCGCATGGCCGGTGTTGACAGGGAAAATATCAAAAAAAGCTATGGCTGATTCGTTCTCAACTATCAACCTGTCAGTGTCGACGGGAAAAAAAGGCGATTCTGAGGAAAGTTGTGTTTTGTTAATGCTCATCTATTTTTCTTCGTCCTCTTCTCCGCCGGAGTCAAGAAATTTGTCTGTTTCGGGCGCAGGCATGGCGTCAACACTGCGGAGCCGCCGTTCTATTGCCCTGGTGCGGCGCGCAACATCGCTTTCTATGGCGTTGCTCGCTTCGTTAAGCTTCTTCTGAACTTTGTTTATCACTTCTTCAAATTTACCGAATTGAGTTTTGACAGCGCCAAGCAAAGACCATACTTCGCTGCTTCGTTTCTGGATCGCCAGAGTTCTGAACCCCATCTGCAGACTGTTCAACAAAGCCGCAAGCGTAGTAGGACCGGCAATATTCACCTTATATTCCCTCTGAAGATATTCTACCAGGCCAGGCCGACGGAGCGCTTCGCCGTAAAGGCCTTCCACAGGAAGAAACATTATCGCGAAATCCGTGGTTTGCGGCGGATTAAGATATTTGTCTCTGATCTGCCTTGCCTCCGCCTTAATTCGCTGTTCTATGTTTCTGGAAGCCTTCTCCACGGCCGCAGCATCTCCCCTGTCTGAAGCGTCTATGAGCCGTTCGTAATCTTCGCGCGGATATTTAGCGTCTATGGGCAACCAGACATTTTCATCTTCCATTTCATCTTTCCCCGGCAGACGTATAGCAAATTCCACGCGCTGATCGCTGCCATCCTTTGTCTGAACATTGCGCGCGTACTGTTCGGGGGTCAGGATCTGATCCAGAAGATTTGCCAGTTGAATTTCGCCCCACGTTCCCCGAGTCTTAACGTTTGCCAGCACCTTTTTAAGATCCCCTACCCCGTTTGCCAGCGATTGCATCTCGCCAAGCCCCTTGTGAACCTGTTCAAGCCGTTCTCCCACCATCTTGAAAGATTCGCCAAGTCTTTTATCGAGGGTTCCCTGCAATTGTTCATCTACGGTTTTTCGCATCTCTTCGAGTCTTTTTGCGTTATCTTCCTGCAGCCTCAGAAGCTTCTGCTCCACTTTGCTTTCAAGCCGTTCCATTCGTTCTTCGTTTGAACTGGTAAGCTTCTCCAGCCTCGTATTCTGCGAGCCGGAGCTTTCTGCAATATTCCTGACAATTGAATCGTTGAATCCCCTGAGCTGGCTCAGTGTTTCCTCCCTGTTGCGCCCGATTTCTTCGCGCACATCTCTCGCAACCCGTTCCTGGACCTCGCACATGGAGTTCACCCTCGATTTAAGGTCCGGCAGATCGCGCGAGCCGCTCCTGAAATTCAAGATCAGCAGAAGAACGATCGCTACTGTCATAAGCACAATTAAAAGAACTTCCATAAAAGACGATCCTCCGGCATTAACTTTAAGCCGCCATACCGCAATTCTCCAACAAAACCTTCAGCGGAAAAACACTAATGCATTGTAAACAAAAATGCAATAACCCAGCCCCCAGCATCCAGCAACCAGCATCCAGCATCCAGCATCCAGCATCCAGCATCCAGTATCCAGCATGCAACCAGCAACCAGCATCCAGCAACCAGCATCCAGCAAGGTCAATTCCTGACACTTACTCGCAACCCTTGCTCGGATACACTTACCCGACCAGCTTACCCG
>CAZIXB010000129.1:0-4691 GCA_964543205.1 uncultured Victivallales bacterium | reverse complement strand
CAAAACACACAGAACTTATCAAACCATAATCATAACCATAATCGTAATCGTAATCATAATCGACTTTGATCTTCGTCATCTTTATCGTTGTCCCGATCCTTGTCCCGATCTTCGTCAACAAAGATCAAAACAAAGATGGGGAGGGCGAACCTCCGCGTGAGCGGAATCAAGAAATGCGAATGATCGACTTGAAATCCTGCGGAAAAGATATGCGTGTACGAGTATGTGTACGAGTACGATTACGAACTGAGGTGGGGAGGGCGAACCTCCGCGTGAGCGGAATCAAGAAAATTGTTGAATGTGCTTAACTTAGCGCCATTCTCTGCTAGGATATATTCATTATGAAAGTTATTGTTGGCTATCCGCCCATACCCTCGAAAAAAGGCATTCCGCTCCTTTCTCAGAACAGGCAGTTCCAATGGTTTAACCGCCCCACTTATATTTACCCCATGGTTCCCGCATATGCTGCCACCATGGCAAAATCCAGCGGCCACGAAGTTCTGTGGGCCGACGGTATAGCCGAAGGATGGAGCGTAGATGAGTTTGAAAAGCGTTACACTGAATTCTCTCCTGACTTGGTTTTGATAGAGGCCAAGACCCCGATAATCAAGCATTATTGGCAAACGATCAGCCGATTAAAGGAACTGCACCCGGCTGGACTGGTGGCGCTTTGCGGCGATCACGTCACCGCCCTGCCGGAAGAGAGTATGACAAATTGCCCTGTCGACTTCATCATCACAGGAGGAGACTACGATTTCACGCTCAAAGATCTGCTCTCCGTTCTGGCAAAACACCCAGATGCGGCAAACGGCGATTTATGTGAATGCGGCGGGCTCCCCTCAGGGATCTATTACAGGGCCGATGAACAAATAAAAAATACCGGGCAATTTAGCCTGGAACGGGATCTGAATGACCTGCCCATGCTTGACAGGGAATTGACCAGGTGGGAGTTGTACGCCTACGAGAACGGAAATTTCAGGTATACCCCGGGCACTTACACAATGGCCGGTCGCGACTGCTGGTGGGGCAAATGCGCCTTCTGTTCATGGACAACCCTGTATAACAAATGGAGGACCCAGTCTCCTGAAAAGGTATTGAACGAAATAGGCAGGCTCATAGATGACTACGGCATAAAGGAAGTATTCGATGACACAGGCTGTTTTCCCGCGGGCAACTGGCTGCGCGAGTTCTGCAAAGGAATCATTGAACGCGGCTACAACAGGAAAATTGTTCTCGGATGCAACATGATTCCGGGCGTTCTTAACCAGGAACTGTATAACCTGATGGCTGAAGCAAACTTCCGGTTTGTTCTATTCGGCCTGGAATCCGCAGACCAAAACACATTGGAAAGAATACAGAAATGCGGAAAGGCAAAAGATATTGAAGAATCAATGCGCATGGCAAAACAGGCCGGGCTGCAACCCCATGTAACGTGCATGGTGGGATATCCATGGGAAACAAAAGAACAGGCCAAAGCAACAATAGACCTTACAAAGAAGCTTTTTGACAAAGGCTATATTGATACTCTTCAAGCAACCATCGTCATTCCTTATCCAGGCACCCCCTTATTCAAGGAATGCGAACAAAAGGGATGGCTGAAGACAAAAGACTGGGACCGTTACGACATGCGCGAACCGATAATGAAAACCGGCATGAGCGATCAAGAGGTGATGGGACTTACACGAGGAATCTACAAATCCTTTCTGACACCTCGCTTCATTTTCCGTAAAATACGCCAGATCAGATCATGGCAGGATATAGTCTTCTACCTGCGCGCCGGCGCAAGAGTGATTGGACATCTGCTGGATTTCAAATAAACAGAGCCTTCCACAGAATCAGTGGGTCAGAAAACCAGTTAGGTTCCCTGGTTATGCAGGAGAGATTTGCGTGTAAGAGTATGTGTACGAGTACGGAAAAAACCGCCAATCCCTTACTCGTACACCCACTCGTACACACCAATCTCCTCATATTTAACCCAAAGCATATCGTTACAAGGTATTTCTGAACATCGCAAAACTCAAATCGCGCCAAACACCTCCAGAATACAAGTCTTAACACGATCAGCTACGGCATACGCTACCTACATGTTCTACAGAGGAGCCAATAAACAGAGCCTTTTCCCTTGCCCGCTGGCAACGTCTCAGCGACGGTTGTCCTCATTTGCCCCGGCAATAGTAAATTCCTTTTTCAGGTACGCCGTAGACTGTCCCGGATTCCTGTCCCACCCCTTCCACGGACGAAGAAGTTGCTTGCCGGACTGCATATTGACAAAAGCATTGGGAGCAAATTGCCAGTAGTTCATCTTCGGCAATATTGCCCTTGCGCTGGCAAGACCGCTGTTAGTCCAGGCCAACCCCTCAAGGGCTCCCGTCTCCGGCCAGTTTTCAGGCTTCTCCTTCACGTATTGCCATGTCCTGTCTGTAACAATGTTGGCGCCATGAGTCCGCAAGTATGCTGAAAACCATGCGTCGTTACGTTGTGGCGTCACTTCCGCAGTCACAACATGGTTCCCTGGCTCAAGCTTCAATTGATAAACTTGCAGCGCAACCGGATGTCCGCCTTCCCCTACAAGCTTTCCATCCACGTAAACTTTATACGCCGCATTCGCATGCACCCCAAGCAAAGCATTTTCCTGATCCTCGTGAAACCACAGCAGCTTCTCCGCCTGGCTTGCAGCCGGACTTTCCGGAGATTTTTTAATGATACGCTCATAAACAGGAGCTGTAGCGTCTATGCCGTCAATAAGTTCGGCATAAGCCGCCGCGCGCAGCTTGATAACCTCTGCAGCCGGGGAAGGCTCAAACCTTTCAGCATATTGCAAGCACCGTTGGCGCGCTTCATCAAAATGACCTATCCGTTCGAATTCAAACAGATGCGCCATTATAGCTGCCTTCCTTAAAGGATCGGCAGGAGGCTTGAGTCTGCCCGGAGAAATTACCGAGCCGGCAGGAGAAGGCTCTGTCTGGTACCAGTAAGCAACACCCGACATGTATCCCCGGGAACGATTTGCGTCTCCAAATTCGAAAGTTACCGAAATATTCTTTTCAAAGGGAACGCGGTCATTTAAGTGAAATCTATATTGCCCTGTCCTGATCGGCGCCTTTTCCACCAGCCCATGCAGCGGCCGGTCAAAAATGCCGAAATAATACCAGCCTCCGTTAAAATAATCTTCCAGCCCTGTCCCGTGCAACATGGGACGGTCCCCATCGTCAACCCTTATGACCTCATCGCCTTCCAGGATATGCCATGACCCGTCGGTTCCTATCACATTCAGGTAACAACCCGCATAATGCCCCTTGCCTGCTGCGGCAAGCATCTCAAAGGGAACTCCACCCCTCTGCATGGCGCCCCATTTAGAATGAAAATACAGTTTATCTTCAGGGCTCCTGTCAGTCAGATCAACGCCGCACTGTATCTCTACTGGCAGCCGGCCCGTATTCACCAGTTCAACTTTTGCTGATTCAGCAAAAGGCATCGGAAAAGCGCACACAAAAGTGTCATCAACATTGCCCATCGGCAACGCCGCGAAAGCCCGCCTGAAATACGGGTTGCAGAAAAAGTCGCCCACAGGAACAGCCACGCTTGGCTTGTCCAGCCCGTCCCAGTAAATCCGCAACTGCACATCGCGCAAAGGCTGAACCTTTTCCAGCGCAGTCGTTCCGTCTTTTGTCTCCATCCTGAGACTTAACGTTTCTATGCATCCGCCGCCCTCACGTTGAAAGACCGTAGCCGCCGACCCCGGTTCCAGAACGCCTGTATGCTCAACTTCGCAACGCGCTATCCTGCTGCGCAGGCGCCCGGCGGCATTTGACCAGACCCCTATCACATCCCTCATTGCATCTTCCTGTTCCGCAGAAATCCTGCGCGGAAAAGACTCGACTTTCGCGCCCTCTGGAAAAACCTCATAGTTAACATGATAGTACTGGCGCCACTGCGGTTGAATCTCCGGCATGCGAACAGCGATCCGCAGCGATTCGGCAAAGGGCAAAGGCATATAGCAATAAAACCCGCCGCTCAAACTGTCGCAAAGAGGCGGAACAAATGGAAACTTGCCGCCAAACAGCTCTTTGCGCGTCAAGCGAAGGCGCGGTTCTTCTTCGCCGTCAAAAAAGAATAACCATTCATCGCCGCGGACGCTGGTCATCCAAATTCTTTCCACGCATCCCGGCCCCTGCAGGTTAACAACATCCACCAGCCCGTCAGGCCCGGTTTCGCGCCACGTTGCCCAGTCAGCGTTGCCGCCTGTTTGGTCATAACTCGACCCCATGCGCGCAGTTCCCTGCGGACTTCGGGCGAAGGCAGCCGTATTTGTCAGATCCCTGACCTTGTCCGTCAGCGTAACCTCAAGTTGCTTCTCACCGGCACAACCTGCCAAAAGCAAGATAATGAATGCAGAACTTACAAAAAGTCTAACCATATCCCATCCCTCCAACTACACATCAAACCCCACATCCAAAACAGGTTAAAGAACAACCCGCCGCCTCTCCTTTTCTTCTCCGAAATGCATTCGATATTTTCCTGCTGCAGAAGAAAACTAACCACGGAGGCACGGAGACTCGGAGCCTTCTCTCATGCTCTCATCTTTCTCCCACCACCACCGTCGTGTGAATTCGGGTCCTCACGAATTCACACGACCTCTTCTCCGTGTCTCAGTGTCTCCGTGGTTAGTCCCCCTTTGCCATATGGGACGC
>CAZIXB010000128.1:0-4712 GCA_964543205.1 uncultured Victivallales bacterium | reverse complement strand
AAATTCAATTTTCATTGCGTATCCCGTCGCCATCGCTGCGGCCGGCAATATCAGCCCAGCGGCCATCACGCCAATAGCCATCCGAAGACCACCAGGCAACCTGGACTTGAACATCCTGCGCTTTCCTCCTGTTAAAACTTTATTATTTTTCATCTTTTTATTCCCCTCTCCTCATTCCGCTATTGCTTTTTTACGCCATTGCGTGGAATGCCTGTATTATCGGCTATCTTTCAGCCTTCAGTACCCCGTATTCCATCAGTGCGCCCGATCGCATCAACATGGCGCTGCGCATGTACCAGTGCTTATTTTTAGGTATAAACACCCGGGGATTTTTCGATTCAGGAAACCCAGTCCCAAATTTTTTCACGGCGGTTTTCATAAACTCAGGGTTATCTGTAACCGCTCCAAGATAGGCGTAGAGCCCTGCCAGAAAAACCGGCGCATCATAGAAGGACGACTCCGGCGATGGCTTATCCAATCCGGCTTTCAGGAGTTCGACAACCTTCTCGCTGCCTGTTAACCTGTGCAGATTGCACAAGGGCCCGATCGCATGACAGCTATCCCTGCCCTCGCCCCAATAGCTTACCGTTGTCGTAACATTAGCGTTGAAAAGCTTCATAGCCTCATCCAGCCAGCGTTCATCCGCGGTCAGTTCATACGCCGCGCAGAAACTGTTGATTGTCCATGCATTAGGTTCAATATTAGACCTTTTGTTTCGCGCATATCTTGTATTCTGTGTATTGATTATCTCCCAGGCCCGCACAAGTCCTTCCGCGCTGCGCAGGCAGGCTTCTTTTGCTTTAGGTTCTCCGGTCAACATGTGCCATAATGCGGGGCCGGCAATAAATGTGCCCCCTGGCGCGTACCCGCCAGTTCGCCCTTGCGCGTGGAGCGAAGGCCACACATTACCGCTTTGAACTCCATTCATGATCGGCGGGTCGCGATCGGACCAGTACTGGTCAATATCAATCCGATGTCGCGTCATCTGCCGCGCCAATCTCCAGGCGGAGGGGTCGCCGTTTCGTAAATATTCAAATATTGCCAGTAAAGGCCAATCAGGTATAAGAGATATTTGACCAAAGCCATAGACTGATATGTCGCCGAAATCCATCCAGCCGTACCAGTACGATTGATCAACATGATACGGACCAAAATGATAAGTCTCCGTTTCTTTTCTTCCTTCGTATATGCTGTCCCTGCTCTGCGGGTCAAAAGCCCTGCGGCTCATCCCCACGCAATTACGCAATTTGAAATCACACAACCTGTTTCCTGTCGCAACCCTGTCGGCAACAAAAAACTCGGGGATTGCCCCGGTCTCAACATAATAACTGCCTTCAGCTCTCGGGAATAATGGACCGTTAAGATCCGCGTTCGTCTTCTCTACCGACCCGCCGGAGAAATCGAGAATAAACTCGTGCCCTTTATGGACGGAACCGGGCAGAAGATATTTGCCTTCTTCGGTCAGACCCTTTAAACGATCGATTTTATACGTGTATGACGTGGTTCGCGGCCATTGCCCCCCTTCCGGCCACAACCATAGCGTAAGATGTTTGCCGTCTTTTTCTATCGCTTTCTGGTAATTCTGCCAGAAATGCCTGATACCGACATTCAAACTGCCATTCTCTCCTTCAAGACTAACAAGCCCGTCGGTTTGCTTTCCGGTTTTTACAGGCTCGCCGTTATGGGTGATTTCATAAGTAAAATTCTCAAAGGTGAAATAAGGTCTATCTTCCCCCTTCTCGCATGTCTGAAACACCTTGAATGTTCCAGACCCTTTCTCGCCTTCGCATTCCGCCGTTATCGAATCGCCCAGCCCAAGCCCGAAATCAATGCCCATGGCTTCAAACGCATACCATTCGGGTTTAACTTTGCCGTGCCCGTCGGCGCCATGGTTTTCCAACCAGAAATGTGTTTTTACAATCTTGCGTCCTGCATACACGTACAGGCGCGCAGTGTACTTGATCAGATCTTTGTGAACGCCGGGAAACCCGCCTTTCAGGCAAATCACAGCGCGCATCGGACCGGATTCCTCAACAATCACTTCAGAAGGCGCCGAGCCGCGGACTGTTTTGCCGTCCCCGGTCACCAGTACCAGACCCTTGCCTTCGCCTGTCAGAAGTTCTTTCCCGTCAACCCGCAGGGAATGCACAAACCCCGCCTTCTTCTTGTTTAGAAGCAGGCCAAGCGGCCCGGTGGAAACCGCAATCGCGTCATCGTTCTCTTTTATCCGAACAGGCGAAGCAGGCGCCGGATTGTTGCCGGTGGAAAGGGAAAGCTTAGCGCTTCCCTTGGACGCCACCGGGATCTGGGTGTGAACCAGAACCCAGCGTACCGACCCGTCATTCCATGGAGCTGTTACCCTGAACTGCGCCGGAACAGCCTTGCCGTTCAATGAAACGTTCAGGCCTGAAATATCCTTAAGCGCACCTTTCTTAAACGGCACACCGCCGGTAACTAATGCGTCTTTCATATCCGTGTCGTAGCTGTTTTCAAGCGTCAAAACAACCTGACCGGAGGCGGAATACAAAAAAAACAAACACAGAAATAAACTTACACCTTTTTTCGCCTTGAAATTACTCATTATTCAATCTCCTTCTTGCTTCTAGCCCAAGTATCCAGCCCCCAGCATCCAGCAACCAGCATCCAGCAACCAGCATCAAGCATCCAGCCCCCAGCATCCAGCATCCAGCATCCAGAAACCAGCTTATCTAGGATCTAAATCGGGAACAGGCTCTTTGTCTCCGTATTTTTTCTGCACTTTAGCGGCAAGGTCAAAAAGACTCTGATTCCGCTCTTTCCAGCCGGAGCTGATAAACCAGGCGCGGATCACATAACCCTTTCCTTGCGCTGTATTCACCATGCGTATCCGTTCATCCAGAAGTGAACGGATTTCTTTTACCATATCCTCCCCGATAATTTTCGGCGCCTGAGGATCCAGCCATACTTTTTCAAGATACACGCGCGCTTCGATCTCCTGGGTTGATGAACGAAAAGCTTCCGAACGCGCTGTTGCAACAGGGCCTTTTGTTCCTTTCGCGAAAATCCTGGGCACCCCGTAATTAAGATTCAGCTGCCCCCATGCCGATTCAGGATAACGCGCGGCAAGTGTCCCCCGGTTGCTTCCGCGGCTTTCTTTAACCTCCCAGAAATCGGCGCCAAGACGACCAAGCCCCTTGGATCCGCGGCGCGTGGCAATGTATGGAGCCTTTCTATTACGCGCGCCCATCCATGCCTCTAACATGCAACGATATGATGTCAGGCTGCTTTTGATCGACATGGACCTGGGGTAATAGGACAGCCATTTCGGATTTGACCATCCAAACCCGTATCCATGCTTCGGGTCCATGGGCTCAACGCCGACGCCCCACAGCGCAATAAACATGCCCATCGGATAGCCTTGCCATTCCTCGCACCGATAATGGGAATGAATAGCCCATCGGGCGTCTTTGACGGCATTGCAAATATCATCCATGGCCAGCTTTGAAGGGCGATGGTCGCCCGCCAGGCCGAAGAGCATCGAATCTCTAAGCCCTCTCTTTTCGAGCACTGCTTGCATCCCGTCTGTCACCTTCTTCCAGAAAGCCTTGGCTTCCGGTGTTCCCCACGAAGGTCCGCGGACTCCTGTATATTCTCCAGTCTCCGGATCGTAAATACTGTAGAGAATTTCTCTGTCGTGAATCCTGGCGGCTCGCCCCGAGCCTCCTGCATGACCCCCGCTTTCAGGAGGTTCCCAGCAATAAAGGATAACGCCCGGAATCCTGCCGATGTGTTTTGTTGCCGTATCCAGATATCTTTCCACTATGGTGAAATCAGGTTGCACTTCGAAATTCTCATCCCTGATCCAACGCACCATCGCATGTTGATTCCCGAAATGAGTGCGCCTTATACAGGTTATATATAATGTCTTGCCGCCAACGCCTTCTATCAGGGCAAAACTTTTGTCAAGCAACGCAAAGTGCTCGTCCGACCAGAGTGGCACATCGTAGGCCATAGCCACGGTCTCGGGCGATTGAATCAGATCCATCCTTCCAGGAAATTCCCTCGATGGCGGAAGGAGATAGCCGCTGACATTAACCTTCAGTTTTGTTTGGCGCGGCTCAATGCCTTTAGCCTTAATCGTAGCCGTTCCTTCATAAGAACCGGCTTTGGCAACCGCAGGGACTTTAACCGTCAGCCAAACCGGCTGCACGGAGCGCCCGTATTTCCCGCCTACAGGAACTTTCGGGAGAGGTATTTCGTCAAGGGCATCAAACGTGTTGTCGGGGCCATCCGGCCGCGCGTAGCGGACCAGCACAGCCGAAGCCGGGATCACACCCGGTCCGGTCAGGTCTGAAACTTCCACAGTCAACCCTTCAATGGGCTTGTCATCGCCAAGGACTATCTGGCCGGAAAAGCTGCCGTTTCGTGTTGCGGTGATCTCCACAGGATTGGCGGTATCAAACGGGTCGGGATAATCGGATTCAGTAACCTTCTGAACAATACTCTGATTCCAGCGTCGGAATCCCAGCCCGGAATGCGGTTCCACGTTTGAAATAACCGCAGCATTCGGTTCGGCTTTCATTTCAATGGAAACCAGGCCGAGCCGGGTCCACCATCTGGTCGATTTTACCGAAAATGCGTTTTTTTTCCGCGTTACATAACGCTTTACCGGTGTAGGCGCGCGATGCAACCCAACTGCCAGAACATTCACACCTTTGCGCAGTTTTTCGGCA
>CAZIXB010000127.1:0-4715 GCA_964543205.1 uncultured Victivallales bacterium | reverse complement strand
TTTTCAAGCGCTTTACGGCTTCTCCATAATACAGTTCCCAACGGCTTCCCTACCACTGAAGCAATTTCCCTGAATTTTAAATCTCCGAAAAATCTAAGCGATAATATATCCCTGTCTTCTGCATCCAATCCGGCCAAAGCCTTTCCAAGCCGTTCAAAGCGCTCGCTCCGGTCGGCTTCAAAGGCAGGATCTTTCCATATCATTTCCGCATGTCCGGCACGGTCAGTTACCGTCTCACGGTTCCTTTTCCTGAGATAATCAATGCTCTTGTTCCTGGCCACCCTGTACATCCATCCGGATACACCCTTTTCCGGGTCAATTTTTTCAATATTACGGGCCAGTTCTATAAAGCAGCTTTGCGTTATGTCTTCAGCGCCAGCCCTGTCCATGATCAACCCTGAAACATATGCCAACAGCTTCCTCCTGTATTTGCCGAAAATCAGGTCAAACGCCAATAAATCTCCGCCTTGAAAACGCCGGATCAATTCAGTCTCTTCTCTATTATTGCGCTTTTCCATTAATAACTACGGCCTGACGTTGTCTTTTATTGGCTGAAATATATGTTTTTTTTTCGAAGGCACTGTATCAAAAAGCGGCGTTGCTGTAACCAACCAACCTGTACAACATACTTGACAACAGATGCAGCTGCTTTAACACTTTAGCCTGATCTATTCATGAAAAGAGCCAAGCAAGTCGTAAATTGTTCGGAGGTAGCCATATGTGTTTACAGCGCCTAACAAAGTTTTTAACCCGCATATCTCACAGGATTTCGCGGCGGCCTGTCCGCTATCCGGCGTAAAAACGTGGAAAACCCTGATGAGGGGGGACGCGAATTAGTAAAACGCCGGAACAGCTCTTTCGCGCCATCGCAGTGGCGCTATCCGCGCTGGCAGCAGGAATTTTGTGAGATATGCGGGTTTGCCTCAGCAGCATTGAGTTCAACACAGGAAGGAAAAGTCATGGATGAATTGCTAAGACTTCTTAAACAAAACGCTCTGGAGTCGCCGGCCGACCTGGCAAAAATGCTTGGGATGTCAGAGGAACGGGTGCGCAACAAAATCGATGAATATGAAAGATCCGGGGTAATACGAGCATATCAAACAGTAATCAACGAAGACAAATTAGACCTGCAGACGGTGCGGGCGGTAATAGAAGTCAAAATAACACCCGAGCGCGAGGGCGGATTCGACCGGATGGCTCGAACCATAAGCAAATTCCCGGAAGTCGAATCTTGCTTTCTCATGTCAGGCGGCTATGACCTGTTGGTATTCGTCAAGGGCGACAATCTGCATTCAGTGGCCGCATTCGTTTCAGAGAGGCTGGCAACAATTTCAGGTGTGCTGTCCACTTCAACACACTTTATGCTCAAAACCTATAAAGACCAGGGCATAACCATGGAAAAAGAGAAAGAACATGAGAGACTCAAAGTCAGCCCTTAGACAAGGCGTGGCCGGCAGTCCGGTCGAGCCTCAGCCATATAAACCGGTAGCCTCTCACGTGGCGGATATTCCGCGCTCAGGTATCCGCGATTTCTTCGAAATCGTCTCATCGCGCAAAGGAGTCATAAGCCTTGGCATCGGAGAGCCTGACTTTACTACTCCATGGCACATCCGGGAAGCGTCAATCTACGCGCTCAACCAGGGCGAAACATCCTACACATCAAACCTGGGCCTTTTAGATCTGCGCAAAGGCATTTCCGAATACGTCAGCGAAATGTTCCGAGCTGAATATAGCCCGGACAACGAAATACTTGTGACTGTGGGAGTCAGCGAGGCGCTCGATCTGGCTCTTAGAGCCATTGTCGAACCCGGCGACGAGATTATCTACCATCAACCATGCTACGTTTCCTATTCTCCAACAATAACCCTGGCCCACGGCATACCGATCCCGGTGGCAGTATCCCGCGAAAATAATTTCCGCTTGAAAACCGAAGATCTTGAAAAGGCCATAACCCCCAGAACGAAAGCCTTGATCATCAACTTCCCAACTAACCCCACCGGCGCAGTCCTGACCAGAGAGGATCGCGATAACATTGCCGGGCTGGCAATCGAAAACAATCTGATCGTAATATCCGACGCGATTTACTCTGAACTTACCTACAATGATGAAAAGTTCAACCTGGTTTCCCTGCCCGAAATGAAGGACAGAACAATATTCCTGCACGGTTTTTCAAAAGCCTGGGCTATGACCGGGTTCCGGGCCGGATTTGCCTGCGCTCCGCCCGTTCTGATTGAGGCAATGATGAAGATCCATCAGTACACAATGCTCTGCGCTCCGATCCTCAGCCAGAAGGCTGCAATGGAAGCGCTGATAAACGGCAGAAAAGATGTCCGGGAGATGCGCAATCAGTATCAAATGCGACGCAACTACATCCACACCGCTCTTAACGAAGCTGGCCTGCCATGCCACCTGCCCCAGGGTGCATTCTACGCCTTTCCGTATATCGGCGATACCGGCCTGACTTCACAGGAATTCTCTCTCCAGCTTCTCGAAAAGGAAAATGTCGCCTGCGTTCCCGGCACAGCTTTCGGGCCGGCGGGAGAAGGCTTTCTGCGCTGCTCGTTCGCAACAGACATGGAAAAGATCAAGGAGGCCATGAAACGCCTCTCGAATTTTGTGTCAAACCTTTATCATAAGTGAATCAGAAAAGGTTGTTGCTTGTGCCTCAACAGATTAGATGATAAATGTTCTAATTCAGACACGGTATCGGCAGACGCAACGGACTTCCTGCAAGCGCGATCAGGTCGCGCGCAGGCCTGAGCAGCTTTGCTGCTTCAGGAAAAATCAGTTTAACTTTGGAGTCTTAATGGGCCTGGGTGGCGGAATCGGCAGACGCAACGGACTTAAAATCCGTTGGGCGAAAGCCCGTGTGGGTTCAAGTCCCACCCCAGGCATAGATGAATGCAATTCCGTCGCGCTTTCTGCAAGCGTCTTCGGCGCGCAGGCCTTCGCGGTTTTCTGAACGGGGGGAGAATTTGTTTAAAGCTTTTACCTTGAGCTGCCGTCTGTTATTGAAGGCCCTGGTTCAGATTCCCGCGGTTAAACCCCGCTCATTGGGCCGGCCCGGCCCGAAAAGAATTGCAACGCTTTTCTTCTTTGTTCCCGCCTTCATTGTAATACAGACAATACACTGGACAGGATTTCTACTGGACGAGGTATTTTTCCGAAACTACCGGAAAACCCGGGTCGACAGTCCGGTGTTCATCACGGGTGTGCCTCGCAGTGGCACGACACTTCTGCATCGCACTCTTTCTCGCGATAAACGGTTCACAACTTTTTTAACATGGGAACTTCTTTTCGGCCTTTCCATAACTTCTCGAAAAATAATCAAAGGACTGGCCGCAGTCGACAGGTTCGCCGGTTCGCCTTTGAAACGCCTGCTTAAAACAGTGGAAAAAAAGCAGACCGCTTGTTTCAATCAGGTGCACCATACATCGCTTTTCCAACCCGAAGAAGACTACCTGTCTTTATGCCCCGTTATTGCTTGCTTCATACTCGTTCTGCCTTTCCCGCGACTGGATCTTCTCTGGAAAATGGCAGACTTTGACAAAAGCATGCCTTTCAAAGAAAAACAAACCATACTCGCTTTCTATAAGTTATGCTTACAAAAACATATCTATTTTCACGGTGAATCAAAAAGGCTCCTTTCAAAAAACGCGTCTTTCAGCGGGGCAATCGAATCGCTGGCTGAGACTTTTCCGGATGCCCGTATTATATGTTGCACACGCGATCCGGCCGAAGCCGTCCCATCGGTGCTAAGCTCCATGCAAAGCGGCATCAAAATGTTCGGGCTCGATTACCAGGAAAGCATTTTTAAGCAGCGTATTGTGGCAACCATGAAAGAATATTACCAAAACATAGAATGTGTCGCAGAATCCCTGCCCCCGGAAAAATGCGCCCTGGTCGATATCTCAAGGATCTCCGGCAATCTTGAAGACACTGTGCGCAATCTTTACCAGAGACTCGGACTTGACCTCGACATAGATTTTGAACAGGAACTGAAATTGGCGCATAAACAATCCAGAACCTACGAAAGCGCCCACAATTATTCCCTTGAGGAATTCGGAATAGAAGCCGAAGATATAATAAAAAACTTGCGGCCTTATTGGGAGAAGTCCAGGCAGAAAGAAATATAATACGGAAGCTTCATAACATGATCTCATTAATGCAATCATTACTCCCGTCAAATATGTATTTGCCCAGACCGGATCCGTCTTTTGCAAAATGTAAAAGCGAAGGGCTGAGAGCAACAATATTCTCCGATTCAGGGATAGACCGCAACGGCGTAGGTTCCTATTACAGCGACCTCATTGAACACTTGTCGGACAAAGTAGACATGGCCGAACTCATTTGCGCCGGGAACGGGGAGAACAAGGGATTTGCCAGCCGATGGCGGCTTCCGCTGCCGGGAGATTATACTCAGCGCATCTGGATGCCCAATGCTCGCCGCGTGGAAACAAATTTGCGCATACGCGCCCCGAATGTTGTAGTTTCAGTCACGCCGGGGCCATTCGGACTGCTCGGTCTGTATTACGCGCATCGCATGCAGGTGCCGTTCATCTGCGGCTTCCATACCTGTCTGGAAGCCCTCTCCTGCATGTACTGGACCAGCGTTGCAAGAATGGTAAACCAGCGATTCCTGGAATACGTCAACCAGCGATTCTTTGAAAATGCTGTAGCAGTAGTAACTAACAGCCAGGACATGATGCAGATAG
>CAZIXB010000126.1:0-4743 GCA_964543205.1 uncultured Victivallales bacterium | reverse complement strand
CTTTCGATGGCTTTTCGCGGAGGAGTTGTGGCGTACATGAACGGCAAAGAGGTCGTCCGCGAGTATATGCCCAAGGGTGATATCAATCTTTACACGCCTGCTGTACCCTATCCAAAGGAGGCCGACTTTCTGGACAACGGTTTTACGCTTCCCTGGGGTCGGCAGACGACTAGGAGGGAACTCAGTCAGCGCCCCCAGTTTATCAAGGATCGAGTGGCGAGCCGCACTCGTGAAATGACCGAAGTTAAAATTCCTGCCGGCAGTCTGAAAAAAGGCGTCAACACTCTGGCTATTGCTATTCATCGCGCCCCGGCGCCGGCGACCCGGCATGTTACGCGAGCCAAGGGCGGGATGTCGGTTAACCAGGATCAATGGTGGACGCGTCTCGGGCTCAAATCGGTTGAGCTGACCGCCGCCCCGGGTGCTGCAGTCGAAGCGAATATTGAACCTGTGGAAGGCAAAGCATTTCAGAGCTGGAATCACAGCATTGTTCAGAAGGTGACAGTTCATGATTTTCCTGATCCGTTCGAGTCCAAGAATCCGGTTGTTATTAACGGCGCGCGGAATGGCGCGTTTTCGGGCCAGGTTGTCCTGGGCAACGACAAGGCGATAAAGAACCTGAAAGTATCCGTTTCCGACCTGAACGGGCCGGGCACGATTCAGTCTTCGGCAGTTCGCGTTCGCTACGGAAAGCCTGACGGTCACAAGAAATCATTTGACACGCTGGATGATGTTGCTCCCGACAGTGTTCCGGTTGGCGGCAGATACGACCGCGCCGTTGTGCCTGTCTGGTTTACGGTGGATGTGCCCGCCGATGCGCCCGCCGGCGAGTACAAAGGAATCGCGACGATGGCGGCAGATGGCATTAAGCCCCGGGAAACGCGTATCAGGCTTATTGTCAGCGACTGGGCGCTTCCTCCTGCGAAGGAATTTGCGGCACACATGGATGTTGTTCAGTCGCCTGAGTCCGTGGCAATGGCCTATGATGTTCCGCTCTGGTCGGACAAGCACTTTGCCTTGCTTGATAAGAGCTTTAAACTCATTGGCGATCTTGCGGGCAAGACTCTTTATATTACATGCATCAGGCGAACGCATTTCGGCAACGAGCACGCGATGGTCAGATGGGTGCGCGACGAAAACTTTGAGCTGCAGCCTGATTTCACGATCGTAGAGAAGTATCTGGATACGGCAATCAAACACATGGGGCGAGTGCCCGGAGTCATCCTTTATTGTTGGGAGCCGCCATATAGCCAGGGACATGCCGGCGGATCAGGACGGGCAGGAAAGATTCATGATAAGCCGATTCTATACACCGTCTATGATCCCGAGAGCGGTGAATATTCTGCAGCCAGGGGCCCGTCATGGGGCACCGCCGAGGCTAAAGAATTCTGGAAAAAACTCACCGATGGAATTCAACCTGTTCTTGAGAAGAGGGGGTTGAAGGATTCCATGCTCTTTGGTCTGGCTGGAGATCACCGTCCCACTAAACAGGCAATGGATGATATCTCAAACGGAGTGCCCGGCGCGGAATGGGCTATTCATTCGCATTACAAGTGTGAGAACTGGCAGGGATATGACATGGGAATGTTTATCGCCCTGTGGGGTATCAGGTGCGGACCTACGGATCCGTCGAGAGGCCGGGCCTTTGGATGGTCGAATCCCCAATGGATGGCCTATTACCCTCGGCAGATGGGCGACAGGAGCACGCTTTCGGAGTACAGGTGCAAGCTGGAAACATGGATTGGCGCCTACAATGGACGCTGGCCGGAAATTGCTACCGGTTACGGCCCAAGGGGGCTGGGGCGTCTTGTGGGAGATTTCTGGAAGGTTCTGGACGGAAAGCACAGTCTTGCCGGCAGGTATCCGGAGTCGGCGTGGGGGCAGCTTAATATGAACTTCTGGGCGCCGCCTCTGCTGGCAAAAGGCAGGAAAGGTCCTGTTGCCACAGCGAGATCCGAAATGTTCCGCGAATCCGCGCAGCAAGTGGAAGCGCGGGTATATCTGGAAAAGGCATGGCTGGATCCTTCAGGTCCGCAGATTCTCGGTAAAGAACTGTATGATCAGTGCCGGTCGTTGGTGGACGAGAGAATCCGGACAGTGAATATCTCGGCAAAGGGCGGCGACGCGAACGAGGCCTGGTTTATCAGCTCCGGCTGGCAGGATCGCGCAAGAGAACTGTTTGATCTTTGCGGAAAAGTTTCGAAGGCTTATGGCAGCCGCAAGCCTAACCCGAACATTTCAAGGCGTGATGAGAAGAAGGGAGACTGAAGATGATGAAGAGATTTTGTATTGTTCTGATTGCTTTAATATGTATGGGTTTGTCCGGCTTTGAAGTTATCGCGGCAGGTCTGAGTCTGGAGGTGGCCAACCACAGTCAAGTTGGCCTCAGGAGAGCAATTGTAACCGGAGGTGTGCCCTTTCCAAAGGGCACACTTAAAGATGTCTCTGGTTTGACAGTTTCCGTGAACGGAAAGGCAATCCCGGCACAGTTTCGCAAGACCGTGCCATGGGATGACGGTTCTATTCGTTGGGCTCTTCTGGATACTCAGGTTCCAGTAGCGGGCGGAAAAAGCATCGAACTGACTCTGTCTAATTCGGGTAAAAATCCGAAGCCTTCTTCGCCTTTGCAAATCAAAGAGAATGAGCAGGCTGTCGGAGTTTCTACGGGGCCTCTTGTATGGATTTCCAACAAGAACAAGCCCGGTCTTGTGCACTCAGTAAAAGTCGATGGCAAGGAACTTGTGACTGGTGAAGGACTTGGGCCGATTCTTATTACCGCTGACGGGAAACAGGTTCAGGCTTCTGCGCCGTCGGAAGTGATTGTTGAGGATTCAGGCCCGATGCGGGCGGTAATCTGCCTGAAAGGCGGTTTCCCGGGTGTTCACAAGGATCTTCTCAAGTATACCGCGCGCATTACATTGTATGCCGGCAGGAAGATTGCGAAGGTTCATTTCTGGCTCGAGAATCATGGCGCAGATGGACACAAACCTGTCACAAAAGGACACAAAAAGGTCGAGCCGGAGTGGTTTGCTTTTGAAGCAATGGGTCTGGATTTCGGGCTTGGGCTTGGAGACGCGATATCCGCTGAATGCGAAGGAGCAAAAGGATCCGGCGACTTCAAGGTCCTGCAAGTGTGCAAAAGGGGAGAGAAAAGCCCCTATTTTACGCTGGAAGATTATGTCTACACTGTTACGCATAACGGGGAAGTTGCAAAGAAGGGCGAAAAGACCGACGGACTATTGAGCCTCAGCGGTCAGAACGGAAGCCTGAATGTTGCGGTGCGGTATTTCTGGCAGAACTATGAAAAAGCGATCGAAAAGAGCGGGAAACATCTGAAAGTCTGGCTGTGGCCCGAGGAAGGCGAATGGCCCAGGCCTACGAACAAGAACCGTAGATACCGGAGATCTTTTCGGCTCCGCCGCCTCAAAGGTGTTGTGAAGGAAGGGAAATACCTGCTGCAGGGCTCGAGCCACAAAGGGCACGAATTTATCCTGGATTTTTCAGGGGCAACTAAAGCTCAGACTGCGGCTGAATTAAACGGTCCCTTGTTTCCTAGGGCCAAAGCCGACTATTACGCCGCCACCAAAGCGCTGCCGGAATTTTTCATGAGCGGCAAGGTCGATACCGGTAATAAGCTCACGAATTTTAAACTGAGTAATTGCGCGAACATGAGCAAGCGCGCGGTTGATCCGGAGGACGAAGGCAGCATATACGCTGCACGCAAGATATCCAGAAGTTTCAGTATTGGTTACCATAGCGATCAGACTTTCTGGTACGGCTGGATGGATTTTGGCGATATTTGCGTGCCGGGGAGAGGACATGTATCGCTGAGCGGCGACTGGCCGCTGCTGGCGCTGTTTGAATATTTGCGCAACGGCAAACCTGCTGCATATGAGTTGGCCCTTCAAATGGCGAGGCATCGGATTGATATTGACCAGTACTGGTCGGATCGTGATCCGCCGATTATGAATGGCGTGCAAAGCGGATGGGTCTGGCCTTCGTTCCATGCGGATGGAAGAGTCGGCGGATATGATCCGGGCGGCACTTTTATCGCAGGCCCCGCGCTCTGGTACATGTTGAGCGGCGAGCAAAAAGCCAAAGAGGCCTGTCTTCGCAGCGCCGAAGGGCTTGCGCGGGCCTGGGAAATAATTCAAAAACGAAAGGTCTATGGAGGCGGACGCAAGGCCAATATGGGGGCCAACGGATGGACGATTAACAGTTTCTGCGCGGCGTATGATCTGACTGCAGATAAACGCTGGCTGAACGAGGCCATGAAGCTTTTCAATAACAACATTGTTCGGGAATGGAAATCCCATGGACCGCATCTTCATTCGCCTGGCTTGGGACAGCTTCAAGGGCAGGGGTACGCAAAGGAAGACCAGGCTTACTGCCAGGCAATCGGGCCGTTGTGCAATCTTCACCGGCATACAGGAAACGCAAAAGTGCTTGAGCTTCTAAAGGAGGGATGCGAAAAAGAACTGGATTCGTCAACTTATTTTGACGCGCCTATTTTTCTTGCGGGTCTTTATTCCTATGTGGGCCGAGTGACGAATAATCCTGATTTCATGAAGACTGCCGCCAAAAAATTCGGGATGGGTTTTTCGGAGTCAAGAAACCCTCCCGTGTTTCTGCCTGACAGCAATAGATGGTACTCGCGAGCCGCCGGTTACATAAGGTCAGGCGCCGTGGTGGAATACGGATTTCAGGATTAGGCTTTGAACCGAATGGAGCTTAAGTTGAGGG
>CAZIXB010000125.1:0-4762 GCA_964543205.1 uncultured Victivallales bacterium | reverse complement strand
TTGGATATTCCGTGCCCCAGTCCGCCGTAGCTACCTGAGCGAAGGCTGGATTCATCATTGAATATTCTCTCCTCTTCTCCTCCGCACATCTTACGTTCCACATCCCACGTCTCTCTCTTACCCAGTCTTCATTCGCGTGATTAGCGTAATTCACGGTTAACTTCTCCGTGCCGTAGTCTGTAACCCTCTTCATCCTAATCATATTTATACCGGTCTCTGTTAGGAAACCAGACAGTTGTCTCAAAATATTCAGTCTCAATAGGCGCATCCGGTTGGGCGAATCTTACCCGATAAAAACTTCCCCATGGATCCTTGTAGCCGTCCTCCCATTTGGGTGTGTCAATGTCAAGAAATTTAAGCTCCCTTGGATTCTCTGATGTGTCATCCCCCTGCAGGATAGCCATCCTCTGTTTAGTCATGTCATAATACTCGTCGCCGGAAGCAAAAGAAGGCCACTTTTCGTAAGTAATCCGGTACGCTTTCCAGGCTTTTGCCAGCTCCCTAACCTCAGACCTCGCAGTGTCTATGTGTGCCCTCTGCCTGGCGGATCTGGCGGCAACAAACATAAGACTGGACAATATCATTATTATCGCCAGCACCGCCAACATCTCAAGCAGCGTAAAGCCATGTCGCCTGGTTTCTGTGCCTGCAAAACCCGGATCTGTATACATATTTTTACCATGACCTGATGTCATCATCTTCTCCATCGTCATCCTCGCCGTCCGGCCCATACGAAAGAACCCCAAGCCCTGAAATCCTGTCTTCCCGCTCCAATTCAAGGCGCACATTCAGATATTCCGGCAGCTCACCTGGAGCGCCACCACTTCTTATGAATTCCAAGAGGCTTATGCCTTCGACAAGCGTAGATTGGCCATGTCCCGGCAAATTCATTGTCACCGTATCACCGCTCTGACCAATGCTTACCACCTGGGCTGCCCTGTTGCTCCCCTCCATATCAAGGACAACAAAATCCACTGAACTGCCGTTATTCGGAATCGATGTCTCGCCGTACCCTTTATAATCAGAATCGGGAGGATTCACTGCCCGCTGCATCCATGTTGAAATGATGCCAAGAGTTGCCCGGGCAGCCATGGCAGACTCCGACTTCCTGCTTCCCGCGTCCCAGGCTATAGTGGACTGGTGAAAAACAGCGCTTATAATCATCACAATAAGCACGAGTATCACCGTTGCGCTCATCACTTCGATAAGCGTGAAGCCGTTCTTATTTCTGTATGATATCGCAAAATTCACAAATAGGTTCCCGTGTCACATTCCAAGAAAGGTCATTTCAGACAAATACTCCTCCACAGCTTCTTCAAAGTCGCCAAGCTGGCCCCTCGCAACCCGTACCCGGCACTGTTTTCTGCTGTCGTCTTCCGAGGCGCTGATGCTTATCTCATACCTGATCCAGTTATCGGCAGCATCCTCCGGGAAATTCACGCCTTGTCCGACTGCTATGTTGGTCCACCCCTTCGTTTCCACGGGATAAATGCCGTCTTCAAGCATGTCTTTAAATCCCGAATTGTCGATCCAGTCGCTCCAGTTGGTGACTGTCGACGCTTTGCCCTGGAACGAATTGAGTATATGATCCGCAAACATGGCCTCGTAAGTGTCGGAAACGTTCTGTTTTGACTCCTGCAGTCCGAGCGGGAAAAGAGACATAAGCCCGAACAGGCCAACAGCCAGAAGCAGAATGGCAAGATTCACTTCGATTAAACTGAACGCGGATTTTTTAAAACTGTATTCCATATTCATTTTGGCGTCTGCCCTACGGATCCATAACAATTTCTGCGGATCCCTGAGCATCTACTGTAACCTCAAACAGATCAGTCGCGGTAGCCCCGCGAGTATCTTGAACAACAACACTGCCCGGCGTAGCAGTGCCGTCGCTATAAAACTCAAAACGATCATTTGCCGGCGTCTGAGACCATTCAAGACCTTGCGGCAATCTGTTGACCGGCCGTACCTCCCAACCATACTCGTTGTCGCTGCCGCTCCAGATATTTTCGCTTGTCTCCATTACTATAGCGAATGCATCATTCGTGGTGGTCCTGGTGACGGTAGTGGACTCGCCGGTCTCCAAGTTGTAAATCTTCGAGGTCTGTCCAGCGTTAAGCTCCAGGCTGCCAAATCTGTCAATGAGCCCCGCTCCCGCTGTATCCTCCGTACCGGTGCCTTCGTGCGAACATGTAACATAAAAACATATGTTTGATTCTTTTTGCAACAAAACCACTGTTTTCCGTCCTTCAAGCATCGCAACCTGCCGCGCAAAGCGCATGGTCGACCTGAGGTGATGCGCAGAGCTGCTCCCTCGAATGCCTTTTGTCAAACTGAAATACGATGCCATGCCAATCCCGGCCATAATGAGAACTATTCCCATTACGGTAAGCAGCTCGATTAAAGTAAATCCGCTGCCCGCCTTTATCGGCCTGCATGCATCCGGGTGAACTTTCATCAATAAGTCTGACCTTTTTCAACAGTGGAATTCGTAACAGTAACGCTGTCATTTTCGCAGTTTATGATTATGGTGTACGCATCGCCCCACGGATCGACAATAGCGTCGTCTTCACGCCTGTATTCATCCCAGTTAACAAAACGCACCTTCCTCGGATTATACCCGACGCTATCCGATGACAGGTCATCAATTATCTCCTTGTGACCGGTATTGCCGTCATTTGTATGCACACCCGTGAATTGACCCGGATCAAGCCCGGGCCACCTGTCATATTCATGGCGATAATTATAGATGGCCAGGGCAAGCGTATGCACATCTGCCTGGGCTTTACGGCGCTGAGCAGCTCTTCGCGATCTACTGAAAGCAACCGTCAGCAAACCGAACAGCATGCCGATGATTACAACAACCATCAACAACTCTATAAGTGTAAATCCCTTTCGAGCCGGCAGCGATTCGGGATTTCTAATGGCTGTAAAACTTGTTTTCATCTATTTATCCCAGCTCTTTATGTCGTCCCTTGTGTCTTCGACCCCATCAGGGCCCTTTGACCAGATAGCCACATATTTATCCACCTGCCCGTGAGGAGTGGTCACCTCTCCATCAAGATCCGTATCAAGCCTTATTGACAATAGTTCGCCCCATGGATCGCGCAGTCCTGATGTAGCGGAGTTCGTTCCCTGCTCCTCGAGAGTGAAATCCACATATCCCTTTATGTAATCAATCGAATTGGTATCCATCTCGGTTAATGTTTCAGAAGGAAATCCCTGGTTCTCCGTCAGATAATAATTCCATGCCGTATCAAGCTGACTTATCATCTGCCTGCACGCCACTTTTTTGCCCTGCTCAGGCGTTTTGCGAATCGCGCCAAGCAACAGCCCGGCCAATGTGGCGATAATTGCGATAACAACAAGAAGCTCTATCAGTGTAAACCCTAACCTCGAATCGACGCCACATCTACCTTCTCCGCCTCTTATGTTCGGCTCTATCACGTTTCACCTCAAATGTCCTGGCTACATGCTGTCTCTGTGTATATCATTTGCAGCAGGGTTGTAATCATCCTCTGTTTCTGGATCGCCCCTCGACCATAGCTCGTAACTCAGGTAAGGCGGATCAGATTCATATTTTATTACCTGTCCCCATCCGTCCTTGATTGTGTCTACGTTATTCGTAAAAGGGTTTCCCGGTTTGGTGTGGTGCACAGGGCCTTCTTCTGTGGTAATCACCCCGGTCATAAACCTGCTCCATCTTCCCTTGGCTCGCTCGTCCCGTGAATTATCGGGTATCCAAGCATTGTCGCTGTTTTTCGGAGTATTCGGGAACAGGTGTAGCGGATTCATGGATCCCCTTTCTCTCGTATCCAGAAAAGCTACAAGCCCGTACTCAAAATTCAGCTCACCGGCATTGTTCGTTTCAGTAAAGTAATTATTGTTCTCTAAATATGCCATGTAAGCTTTATTGGTATTCTCGTACTGGTAGCAAATTCTGCAATCACCGCCATGAAACGTGCATACACCCGGCTTAATCGGCGGATAAACGCCATACTCGCTTTTGAATTCCTCAAGCGCTCCCGCAACCCTGGTCAAAACTTCAACAGTTTCAGCCTTTGCCTTGCTCTTACCCGAAAGTCTAGAAAGTCTGAATACAATTCCAGACAGAATTGCTATGACCACCATTACAACGAGCACTTCGATTAATGTAAAGGAACTGCGCCTATCAGCTTTCATGTTGCTTACCTCCATGTAAATATTACCACCTATTCACTTTTGTGAAAAGGAGAAAACACTACCCCGCCATGGTGCTTACAACGTGAATCAGCGGCACAAACATGGCGATTACAATCGTTCCGACTATTCCAGCCAGCAACACAATCATTATTGGCTCAATAATAGAAGTCAGCCCCTCAACTGCCGTGTCAACTTCATCCTCGTAGGTATCGGCAATTTTCAACAACATTTCGGGCAACGCGCCGGTTTCCTCTCCCACGTCTACCATGCTGATGACCATTCCCGGAAAAACCCTGGAATGCTCCAGCGGCGTGGACATGTCTTCGCCTTCCTTGACATTGTCATGAACAGCCTGTATTGCATCCGACAGAACCCGGTTGCCCGAAGTGTCTCTCACAATGTTCAGAGCCTGCAAGACCGGAACGCCGGAGGTCATCAACGTCCCTAGTGTGCGCGAAAATCGAGCCACTGCGCTCTTTGTAAAAAGCTGCCCGAACAAAGGCATTTTAAGCTTCAACTTGTCCACCACAAAACGACCCCGATCCGTGCGCGCAAGTATCTTGTATAAAAAGATAAAACCAAC
>CAZIXB010000124.1:0-4813 GCA_964543205.1 uncultured Victivallales bacterium | reverse complement strand
GCAATAATGGCGCTATCAATTGTTTCCGCCGGAGGAGTGTGAGATATGCGGGTTACCACTGATCCGCACTAATCCACGCTTATATTAGAGAAGATAAGCGAAGGGGAGGGGCAGTTGCCCTATTATTTTATCAATATATATGTGCTCGACGGAGGTTTTGGCTGCAGCAGGCCTCCGTCGCCGCTGCCATCGAGATTTCTAAGCCGCCATGTAAATCCACCCAGGATGGGATTTTGTTTCTTAGAATAGTATATCTGCTGACCTGCCGGTGTGCGAAGGCGCGTTTCGGCTGATACCTTGGGGTCGGTTTGCGTGCCCTTTCCTGTGACTCCTGACGTGTCAAAATCGGCAATAATGCCGGTTATTTCCGAATTTCCGCTGCCGCTGGAAAGCGCCGCGTACCGCACTCTGTCAAGATCCAGTTCTTTCAGTCTCACCATGCCTGACGATGCAAGATCCAGGGTTCCGTGGTCAGCGTCCGTGTCGTGGCTCCACAGGTCTATCTCGCCTTGAATTGTAATATCCCCTGCAATGCCGTTGGTAATGACAACGTCGCACGGGTAAGGCGGATCGCGCCAATCGCTATCGACGGCCCAGCCCTGTATCTCCGCAATCTGCACATTGTTATAATTGCTAATGCGGATTAAACCGATATCGGAACCGCCATAGGCTCCCCCGTCCTGGTAGCTGAGAATTGAACCGCAAGTCATATCACCGGAGGAATTCCCGCCGTCCAGGATCACGCTTCCCCCGTACCTGGAGCTTTCTCCTCCCACTGCATATGTTTCAATATTACCGCAGACAAATGTGCCCTGGTGCTCAACAACGACATTGCGCGTAAACCATTTGGAAGAATGCTCCGCATGGTTGCGAATGTAACCCGGGCTGCCTGCGCTGTCCCGGATATATACATTTCCAGCAGCGTAGATGGCAATGTTGCCGTTTCCGCCCCCCTTGTGGTCATCGTTGTTATCGCCCATGGAAGCGTCCAGGTACCCTATTCTTATATCGCCACCGGCGGGCGCTTCGCTGCTTCCGATAGTTATATTGCCTGGGAAAGCATAGTGACCGCCATAACTTCCCGCGGTACTCAACCCCCCTAGAGAGATGCTTCCGACGTTGGTTATGACAAGATCATCGTTTTTGTGTTTTTCCCAGTCATCCGGAACAGCTACCTCTTCGATTCGCACTGAAAGCCCATCATGCTCCACACCGATAACCGCATTGGAAATATCGGCGCCGCCACAATTGAAGGTAATGACTCCAGGACTACTGAGATAGCGCTCGTAGGTAAGTGTATGACCCGCCCAGTTGATTAAATCGTGGTCAATATTGAATGTCCAGTTCGGGTGAGCGCCTGTTGCCACGTTGGTTATGGCTATGCCGCCGACTATGCCTTCTACACGAGCCCTGTCGTTCGTGTCAACCGGAGCGATTTGCTGGTTGGAACTGATTTCGAAAATCTCCGCCGATTCCGCATAGGTAGTGAACCCCATAGGCCCGCCCCATGCGATGCCGGCGGAGTTAGTGACAAAATAACGGTAGGTATAGCCGGTTTTCGGGGTAAGCCCCGTCACATGGTTTGAGTAGGTATAAGGAATGCCCATAGCTTCAGTATGTGTGTCGAACAGATGCACATTCGCCGCGGCCCAATCGTCCGTATTCGTGCCTCTGTCCGACCCTTGGGTCCAGTACACGCCTAGCGTTGGAGTTGATGTGCCTTCATAAGTGAGAGTTCCTGGCATTGTGACCTCGTTTGATGACAGCCCGACAGGTTCGTCTGTTATCACGGTGGCAAGCGGCTCCGGAAGCTCGACCCATTTAGAATGAAGCGTGGCCTCTATGTCATGAACTGTTTGTGTTTCAAGAGCATTATCGTAAATTCTCAGTTCGGTCACATAACCATCAAACATGTTCATGCCGTTATGGTCGGAACCGAGCGAGAGCATGCTCAAATGGTTTGTGCCGGTATTACCCGCGGCTAATTCCTCGCCGTTATAGCGGACATACGACGAATCGCCGTTATAAAGGATGGTCAAGACACCGAAATTTGTCAGCGCCGCGTCCGGCGGAGGCGCAAACTCAAGAGTGCTGGAGCCGCTGATACTCCACCGGTTGGTCTGGCTCCAGAGCGTAGTCTGAAGTGATGTGGAGTCGGAAGCCGAATGGCCGCCGAGCAATGTCTGAGCTGAGTCGCGCTGCTGTGGATCCGACGGCATGAGAACGGCAAAGACCTGTATAGGCAGAAAGTTGGTTAAAGCGTTTTCGGAGAGCAACCGGTGAGAGCCGTTGAACTGCACGGCTGGGACCCCATCAGGTCTTGGGCCTATGCCTGCGGCATACACCGGCTGCAGGGCGGCGGAATCCTGCTTAAGGTAATTGTATGAACTCCAGACATTGTCCCATTGCGCGACTGGATCTCCATTTGTTGAGCCTGATATCCGGCTGGCATCAGCATGAATAATCGGCAGTGGCTCAAAGGCCGACTCATGTTTGTAGAGGCGAGGAGAAGTCTTATGGTTCCACATGATTACGTTCGCTTCAGGAATGGCCGTCATGAAATAGCCTTCGTATGTCGGGAAGCTTGAGCCCGCATCCGTCACATCAAGGGCGTTTCGCCATTCATCACGATCCGGGTTGTACTCCCAGATAGGCCGTCCCGTTTCGTCTTTGGCATGGGAAATATAGTTTCCGGAAATCGGATCGTAAGACAAAAATATGCCTGAAGAGCTATCGACGCCGCTATGCACGGCCGTCGGCGCTGCTTGCTTTGCGACAACGTTTCCGTCCGAGTCAATGATCGTTATCTGTCGCCATGAATTTCCATACCAGTACATGACTTCATGGCGAACATGGTTATATACCGCATGGCTATGATATCCACTGTGCAGAGTGTTCGATCCGGGTAATGTTTCAACCGTATTTGCGTCCGGATCCCATGCCAGGATCTCACCGCTGGTCGTTAGACAGAGCAAGCGATCAATATCGGCATGGTAGACCACCGGGTGGCGCGCATCTGTGTCGGCAAATCCCGGGAAGGGTCGGCTTAACCAGGTTTCCGTGTAAAGATCGTATTCCCACATTGTGGTTTGCCGCGGCCTGTAGAATTTGCCGCGTTCGCTTGCAAGCGCCCATCTGCCGTAGACATGGGCATCGCCAAGGATTTTGCTGGAGGAACTGTTGGTATGCAGGTTATGCCTTATCCACGCATGACTGGTTGCGTCATATCCGCTGAATGCCGTGCGATCGTAGCTGACTGTATTACCCGAGCGGTCCGCAAGCTGATAAACACGCAGAGTGTCCGGGCTCCATTCGGCTACTGGCGACCACGCATCGGCGCTGGTGTAGAACGTGCCGCGGATATGCACGTCTTCGTAATCTACAAAACCGTCCGGCAACGCCGGATCATTGGTTCCGCCTTCAAGATAATAAAAAGAGCCAGGTTCCATGCTGTCGGCAATGTTCTTGAGTACGGTGCCTTCGAGGGAGGCATTGGCCGTTAAGGGTAAGGTTGTTGCTGTTAGCGCGATTAGCATTGCGCTGATTCTGCCACGTCGACAACGCGTTATTTTTGGATCGATGGGCGCCGCTGTGAAGCGCTTGTAGTTGCTGCCTGTCTGCATGTAAAGAATCCCTTAAGCTAGCGAATACATGGCGCCATGCCGGGGTGTGGTTCAACCCTTAGGAGTATTCATGTTGAAGATTGTGTGCCCCTGTCGCTATGCCGGGCGCTCATCCTTGTGCTGTATGCGTTCCTGAGGTCAGGCTGTTTCGAAGCGCCGGACAGCAGACCTGCTGGTTGCGTCTATTTTATCATAATCACCGTACCGGATTGTTGCTGAACCATCAGCAGCCCGCCGTTACCGGTGCCCGAGAGGTTTTCAAGCTGCCACACATGGCCGCCGAGCGAATCATTCAACCCGCCCTCAACGTATTCGTAGTACACTACCGTGTCTGCCGGCGCCCGCAGTCCGCCCTCGTCTGTATCATAGGGGCTGCCTTTAGTGCCCCCGCCGGAAGGTGAAGCGGTATCAAAGTTATCCAGCGCGCCCTCGATAAATGCATCACCTCCGGGCCTCAACATGGCATACTGCACGTTGTCTAGATCAAGACTTCCTATCGTAATAGAGTCGCCAGCCTCAAGTTCTACGATGCCAAGTGTGCCGGAATCATTATCGCTGTGTGCGTCAAGAGTCCCTCCTATGATGATGTCGTCCACGATGTTGGTGACCGTGATATCGCCGGCATCGCCTTCGTTGTTCCATCCGTCAGGGCTAGCCGTGTAGGTTTCTATATTACCCGTCACCTGCACTTCGGCGTAATTGACTATGCTCACATCCGCTGCGTGAATTTCGCGCGTATGACTCGTGCTTTCGTTTTCGGCCCGCGAAACAATCTGCGTGGCATAAAATGCTCCGGTCGGATCACCTGTGCCTCCAAACCAGCCGTCAAAAGTTATAATGCGTACAGTTTCATTGTTGCCAGAATCTCTGAATATGTCGATACCTGCAAGGCCGGTCTTGAAATTTCCGCGGTGGTATACCGAAATAGTATCGTCTGCGGACTCTGACCAACCGATACCAAGCGTTAACTGCCCCAACTCCCCGGCGCTGTTGGTAATCATTACGTTTCCCGTGCTGTAAATATTGATGGCGCAGGCGGGGTCAGGATACGAGTCTCCTTTGCATCCGCCGATAATATCGGCCACCTGGATATTTCCCGCCGGCGAAACGCTTGTTCCTATCTTAATATCGCCCGGATAGTTATTATTCCACCATTCATGCGTGGTCAGGTTGTTTATAGTGCCATCGCC
>CAZIXB010000123.1:0-4822 GCA_964543205.1 uncultured Victivallales bacterium | reverse complement strand
TGAGAAAACAGAAACAAACGCGATTCATGAACTTTGCGCTCATGTGTGCCTCCTTGACAATACAGTTTTATTTTTCCGATCCACCCTGCAGGCGCCCGCCCACAGGAAATCAACCAAACATATTGTTAGCGCCGGTCTCTATTCTCCTGCTGAACATGATGAATGATATTCAAAGTTGCGCTTTGTTTCACTCTCCCATTAGCGACCGCGTTTTAAGAAATACTCGATCTTTTCATAGAACAATGTCAATTTTTTTTTTGACAATTGTGGAATTGCAGAAAAGAGAGAACAAGGAGCGCTCACCTGACTGAGTCGATCTGAAATTGTTTTTCGACAGCGAAGCTGGCAGCGTCCGTCACGGACTGTTCCAAACCTGCAAGCGACAGCGCCACGTCGATATTATGGCGAATGGAAGCTGCCTGCGGAGAAATATCCCGGGCGCGACGCAAGAGTCCGAGCGCTTCTTCGAACTGATTCCCGCGCGCCTTACAGATGCCAAGCAGTTCCAGGACATAACTGTCCATAGGATACAGAGCTTCTGCGCGACGCAACATCTTTTCCGCTTCCTCATCCTGTCCCGTCTGCAAGAGGCAGTACCCCAGGCCTTTCAGGGAAAGGAGATCATACGGTTTGGCTTCCAACGCTGTCCGGAAATGGGCTGATGCAACTTTGAAATCCTCGCGCTCAGCCAGCATCAGCCCCAGGTTGGTATGCGCGCCCTCGTGATCCGGGCGCAACGATAGCGCTTTCCGGTATTCCTGAATCGCAAGATCTGTTTGTCCCGTCAGTTGAGCGCCCAGTCCCCTATCATAGCGCCATTTCGTCCAGTCTAGATCGTACTGAATCCATGGAATACGGGTCAGAGCGCCAACCATAAGCAGCGTTGCGCTCCACGCGATTGCGCGGCGGAAGCGGCGCTCAACAAACAGCCGAACCAACCGGACCACAGCATGCGCCGAGAATAGAAGCAGAATAACAATAACTGGAACACGAAACATGCCCACAACAAAGAAAACCGAAAAGCTAAGCGCGTATGTGAGCGCCAGGCATGCTGTTATCGCCGCAAAACCCGACTGCCGATACGCCTGAAGACGCGAAGCAATGTCACTCTTTCGGCGGCGTGAATCGACCGCGATCAAGGCCAGGCCCACAAGGGCCAGGGCCAGAACCGAAGCAAAATCGCCGGGAAGGTTTCTTAGAACCCCGGAATGCAGACGATCGCACTGAATTTCCCTGTTGTGTCCGATTTCCTCTGGCGACCAGAAAAGAATGAAGCGTTTGAATGTAAGCCCGACAAATTCGATTGGATTCGACGCGATATATCGCAACGCCTGCCGGGCGTACCACGCGGACACCTCCGAGTAAGCCATGGGCCGGCCAAGGCGGCTTTCCAGTTCACTGACGATTCTTGGATAGTCAAAACAACTCTCGAACGAACGCACCAATGGAGCATCGCTTACGAAAAATCCTGTGGATGCCTCGTTATTTCCGAGATATAAGTTGATCCCCGCGTTCGAGGAAATCAGCACGGTATCACGCGCCGCCACGGCGTTGCGGATCGCGGACGGCATCACAGCCAATCCCGCGCCCAGACAAACACTCAGCACGGCGGTCCGCAGGCGTTGGCCGGCGGAAAGAGATCCTGACCTAAGCCAGAGCCAACCGATCAAGGCGGGAATAAAAAGAAGTATGTTCGGTCGCGCCACCGCGAACAGGCCGACAAGCAAACCGGCGAGAAAGGCAGGAAACACAGAGACACGACTGCTAAGCCTGGCAAGGATATGCCCCAGGCACAGCACAAGAAAGACCAGAAGTACCGGCTCCTGCAATTGCCCTTCGAAATAGACAAAAACCCAGTATACAGCCATGAACAAAGCAAACAACCATGCAGTCGGCCTGCCGAAAATACGGCGCCCGAGAAAAAAAGCCAACACAATGTTGACCAGCCCCAGCGCCATCTGTATAAGCCGGGTTGACCATGCGTCGCCCCCGGTAAGCCTGTAGAGCAAGGCCAGGAAACAGGGATATCCCGGCGGCCGCAGATAGGCCGTTGATCTGAAATCGGGAAGGAAACGGTACCCGGTTTCATCACCGCGCAATGACCAGTCGTCCAGCGCCATACCGCGCGCAAGGTAGTCGTTAAAACGAGCATCCACTGACGGCACGGAAAAGTCGGGCGTTGCCGAGAGTTCATCAAGATACTGCAGACGTATCACACCGCCTAGCAGGACAACCGCCGTCAAAATGATCCAGTCCGCGCGTCTCAACGCCTTTCGCATGTAGTTCTCGTGCATTGATTCTCAAGTGGGAGGTCGCGTTCACGAGCAAATTTCAACAGAAATTTCTCATAATGACACCTATCCCGCATATCTCACAATCCTCCGGCGGAAACAATTGATAGCGCCATTATTGCAAGCCCAAATCTTTTTACCCGATCTTGCGGTGTGTTCACACAGCTTCGTCCGGTTAAACCGATTTTGCCCCGCGCTAACAGCGCTCTGAACCGTTTCTGCTCGAAAAAGTGTGAGATATGCGGGCTATGGGTCAGGCGGCGCTTATAACCATCTGCCAAGTAACGCGAGTCATTTGTCATGTTATATAGCATGACATAACCACTCTTAAACGTCAATTCCAGCGCCGAAATCAGGTCTATATCGGCGTCTTTCAGATTCGCGCGCTCACAGGGGCTCTTTCCGCGCTCACAGCAGGAATTCCGTAAGATATGCGGGCTAAATCTACGTAATGGGCTGCGCCGCTTGCTTCGGCGAGACATGTACGATACAATCGGCGTTCATTTTTTTGCTTTGTTGCCGGATTCCCTTGTATCCCTTCGCTTCATTCAAAAACAAAAGCGGAGGATAGAAAATGTAAGGACGAGGGTTTATGAAGCTGAGAAAATGCAAAAGACTGTGATAACTATGATATAATTATGACAATTATCTGTTATGTTATTTTTTAAAAGGGGATATTCGATGGATTTACCGGAGTTAGAGATAGGGGATCTCAAAATCAAGACGCCTATAATTCAAGGTGGGATGGGTGTGGGTGTATCAAAAGCTCGCCTGGCTGCCGCAGTATCAAAGGCGGGCGGCCTTGGCGTAATTGCCAGTGTCGGCCTGGGCAAGCATGACAATAGTAAAGGGGATTATGAAACCACCTCCCGACAGGCGCTTGTAAAGGAGATCAAAAAGGTCAAAGACCAGAATCTACCTGTCGGCGTCAATATTATGGTGGCTCTTTCGAATTATAAGAGTCTTGTGTCTGCCTGTGTTGAAGCCGGCGCGGATGTGATTTTTTCGGGGGCGGGGCTTCCGATGAAATTGGCTGGTTATGTCGAAGACCCAGCGGTCAAACTGGCGCCTATAGTTTCATCCGGGCGAGCAGCTGCCTTGATCTGCAAAACATGGCTGAAAAGAACGGGCCGACTGCCAGACGCTATGGTAGTAGAGGGCCCCCTGGCCGGCGGACACCTGGGCTTTTCCAACCAGGCGCTGCTTGAAGGCAATGCAGGCCCCCTTGAATCCCTGGTAAAAGAAGTGATCAATCACATGGCTCCTTACGCGGAAATTAAAGGCAGAGCCATTCCGGTCATAGCCGCAGGGGGTATCTATACTGGACAGGATATAGCCCGCTTTCTCAATCTAGGCGCCGCCGGAGTACAAATGGGCACACGTTTCGTAGCGACGCATGAATGTGACGCGCACGAGGCTTACAAGCAGGCTTTTATTGACGCCGATGAGGAAGACATAATACTGATTCAGTCGCCTGTGGGACTTCCGGCCAGGGTGGTTAGAAACACATTTGTTAACAAGAGCATAAGCGGGGTTAAGCAGAAATTTTCATGCACTTACCGCTGCCTGCTCACATGCGACGCCAGAAATGCGAACTACTGCATTGCCGACGCCTTGTCAAATTCCTCCCATGGGGTTTTAGATGAAGGATTTGCCATGTGTGGAAAAAACGCATATCGAATCAAAAAACTCGTCAGCGTACCTCAACTGTTTGACGATTTGATCAGGGAAGCCAGGGAATTTTCCCCGGATACGGATTAACCCGCATATCTCACAGAATTCCTGCTGCCAGCGCGGATAGCGCCACTGCAACGACACGAATTGACAAAACGCCAGATTGCAGTATGTCTATACGGCTGCTCCGGCGTCTTATCAATTTGCGCCCCCGCAGCAGCGCTCTCCACGCTCTCGCTACGAAATTCTGTGAGATATGCGGGTTAATCGTATGACATGCCTGCGGGCGCTGTATGTTAGCATGTGAGCGCATGAGTTTGTGATGACAATGTCCAGAACTCTATAGTGGTTGACCGGAGGCTCATATGATGTATCCTTTTTATGTTATTGATCTGGGCAGGTATTGTTTTTTCAGAAGAAAGAGGGTTTCGTTTTTTGCATGAAAGTCAACCGCACTGATATTTTTCTGCGCCCGGACCCGAAACGGGTTCTTATTCGTTTTTTCTGGCCTGGTTCGCCTGATCGCGTCGAGAGGATCATCAGCCGTGTTATGACACTTGACACCAGCGCAGTTAAGCAACGGTTAGACTTGGTTTTTCAGCGTTTTGAATCGCGTCATAATGACATTACAGATGTCTTTCTCCATCATTACGAAACAGTGGCTCAATATTCTGTTACCGACAGGAATCCGGCCAGGGAAAGACGTTTACTGATCGGGGCATATTTTACCAGCGAGTATGCCCTGGAACACGCCGCGCTTTTCAATCCTTCCATTGTTGCGCATCCGGACCAATCAGGACTAAACCAGGATGAACTTCGATTTATCATGTCCCTGAGAGCCACGGGAGAAGGGCATG
>CAZIXB010000122.1:0-4874 GCA_964543205.1 uncultured Victivallales bacterium | reverse complement strand
GGCGTTTTGCCAATTCGTGCCCTCACAGTGGCGCTATCCGCGCTCGCAGCAGGAAGTTTGTGAGATATGCGGGCTGTTGTAGTTTTTCTTCTTCTTTATTCTTCTTCTGATTCCTCGATATCCTTCCGAGGGGTGGAGCTGTAGCCGAGAAATACGAAGCCGCCCACAATGCTCCAGAACAGCATGGTGGCATAAACGAGCAGCGAGATTGTCAAAGCCTTTGTTGCGGCGATACCGATTACTCCGAAATACGTTACAGCCGCATATTCTCGAAGTCCAAGTCCGCCTGGAGTTGCGGGTATAGAACCTATAGCATTGATGGTCGGACCAAGGGACAGGGCATCAACAAAGGATAAATCAGCCAGAACCGCCCGACCAAGAAGGTACATGGCAACCAGCAGCATCACATGATTAAGCAGCGACATTCCAAAAGTTTTGACAAACAGGCCGGTCTGGGTCAGCGAATCATAAAGGGCGGTATATGCTTTGAGCATTGCAGCCCCGACCTTGGAACTGGAAAGAAGATTGAAAAAACCGATTTTTTCAAGCAGTCCCCTGGTAAACACCATAGTCAGGAATCCGCCTAGCCCTATGCCGCTTACTGTGCATAGGAAGAAGAATACATACTTTGTTTCCGGAGTCGAAAGATAGAACCGGAACCGGATCAGCATTACGCCCAGGGTCAGGCTGACAAGCGCTATCAGACCTATAAGTCTGTCGATAAAGACGGTAGAGACGGCTTCAGTTTTCTTGTGGCCGGTTTCCCTGGCTGTGTAAAAAGCCTTTACTACGTCCCCGCCGGTGGCGCCGAACATGAAGGCATTGAAGAAGTGTCCTATAAACAGGATAGACATCACTTTGCCGAACCCGAGATCCAGGCCTTGTTGCTTCAGTATCATCTTCCAGCGCAATCCGCATGCTGCCAGGCATACAAAAAAACACATCACCGAGCCCGCAAGAAATATCCACCGGCTGCCTGCAATGAGAAAAGATCTTTTCAAAAGGCTGATGCCGCCGTAGGAAATTTCTCTGCTTTTCCATTGAATCTTTTCCGGGCCTTCTCCCTTGTGCAAAGCCAGCGTTCCGGTTTCGCTGACTTCTTCGGAACCTTCGGCGGAAAGAAGCATTCTCACGCCTTCATCTTTTCCCCCTTGTTCAAGCACCGTAAAGTGTTGTCCGGCAGTTGCAGTATTGGTGTATATCGAGTCTCGGGGCGCTGCTACTTGCCCTGTCTCAAATTGAACGATTTTCGATCCCTTGTTAATGTTGTGGACAAGGAAAAGAACAATACCAACACCGATCCCCAGTCGGATCAGTGAACCCAGAAGCTTCTTCTTTTTTTGTTTCATCAGGCCAGTATGTCCCTTATTGTCTGCTCCAGGGTAATTTCAGGGAACCATCCGGTGTCCTCTTTCAACCGTGTGGTGTCAAGAAAAGGCGAATGGTCTGTGGGTCGGAATTTATGCGGATCGATTTTAATTTCCGGTTTTATGTTTGCCTGTGCGCATATTTTTTCCACCAGGGCGCCGATGGTGACCTGGGCGCCTGAAGCAATGTTGTACGCATTGCAGCCTTTGCCCTTTTCCAGTAGAAGCCTGTAGGCTTTTACTACATCGCGCACGTCAAGAAAGTCTCTTGAACTCTCCGGGTTGCCTATACGAAGAGGTTGTCCGGTATCGTCTTCTGCCATTTGTTTTATCTGGCGAACTATAGCTGGAACGACGAAGCAATCGGGCTGTCCGGGTCCGGTATGGTTATTCGGGCGGGCAACGATAACGTCGAGACCGTGATGCCGCGCGAAAACAAGAGATGCGAGGTCTGCTGATGATTTTGATATAGCGTACATGGTCCCAGGTTTATGTGGCGCCGATTCGTCAATTATTCTGCCGGGTTCGCCGTTGCCGTAGACATGGGCAGAAGAAACTGTAAGCAACCTTGCTTTGGTTTTGCTTTCAATCAAAGTTTCAAGCAAATTCAGTGTGCCGGTCACGTTGACATTGAACATATCGGCCGGAGCTTGCTCGCCTGCAGGCGCGAAAGTCCTTCCTGCAAGATGTACGCAAGCATCAGGATTGTACATTGATAATGTCTGTTTGAGTTTTGACCGGTCGAGCATGTCGAGTTCAAGATTCTGTGCAGCTTCCTTGACAGGGGTCGGGAAACTAATATCGCAGGCTATAACTTCCCATCCTGCCCCGGACAGTTCCTTTGCGAGGTAATGGCCTACAAACCCCGCCGCTCCTGTAATAAGCGCTTTCATCGACATCCTGCTTTCCTTGTCTCACGGCGGGCCCCGTCCGCACCCAGCACCGCGGCAGGTTGACAAAACTTGCCGCACTCAACAGGCTGCGCGTAATTTCCGCCTCACATTATTGGGCATTCCGTGCTCATTATTGGATATTCTCTCGTGCCGAGTCCTCATGTCTCACGGAATTTCTTGGTTTATGTTTCCGGTTATGTTGATGACATTTCTTTTTTGATTCTCTCCATGTCCGCATCAACCATAAGTTTGACCAGACCCTCAAAGTCAACTTCCGGCTCCCATCCTAAGATTCGTTTTGCTTTGGATGCGTCGCCAACAAGGTGGTCGACCTCGGCAGGCCTCAGAAATTTTGGATCTATTTTAACATGCTTGTCAGGATTCAATCCGACGTAACCGAAGGCCGTATTGATAAACTGCCGCACTGACTGTGCTTGGCCGGTAGCGATAATATAATCGTCTGGCTTATCCTCCTGGAGCATCATCCACATCGCTTTGACGTAATCACCGGCAAAGCCCCAGTCGCGTTCGCTGTCCAGGTTACCCATCCGCAATTCGTCAGTCAGGCCCAGTTTTATCCGGGCTACGCCGTCAGTGATTTTTCTTGTCACGAATTCTCTGCCGCGTCTCGGGCTTTCGTGATTAAAAAGAATTCCGGAAACGGTGAAGAGATCGTAACTTTCACGATAGTTGACCGTGATGTAATGGCCGTAGACCTTGGAAACACCGTATGGGCTCCTTGGATAAAAGGGGGTGTTCTCATTCTGGGGAACTTCGCGCACTTTTCCAAACATCTCGCTGCTTGATGCCTGGTAAAATTTTGCATCGGGGCAAACCTTGCGCATGGCTTCCAGCATGCGGGCCACTCCTATGGCCGTGAATTGCCCTGTTAAAATGGGCTGGTTCCATGAAGTGGGCACGAACGACATTGCAGCAAGGTTGTATATTTCGTCCGGTTGAACCTCTTCCATCAGCTTGACCAGAGAGAACTGGTCCAGAAGGTCGGCCTGATTCAGCTTCAGCTTATCTTTTATATGACTGATGCGTTCGAATTTTTCCGTGCTTGATCGGCGAACCATCCCGTGAACTTCATAGCCTTTTTCCAGCAGAAATTCTGCAAGATAGGATCCGTCCTGCCCAGTAATTCCAGTAATCAACGCTTTCTTCATCTTTCCTCCTTCTCCCCTGTCAACAACTCCGCAACCTTTTACTCGATGCTGCCACCGTTTACTTCTGCCATATATTTTCAAGAAATTCAACTGCTGTTGTAATTTCGTCTGCCGGGGTTCCGGGGCGCGGCTCGAGGACAAGCGGCTTTCCCTTTTGTATTACCGGTCCGATAGCGTCGAATCCTATGCATCCGCGGGGCGGCATTATGTGATCGTTCGCGCAGTGGTCTGTATCGTGAATATGATAACCGGCCGTGCAGTGCGCAAGCTTTTCTATCCATTTCTTCTGTATGCCGAATCCCAGATTCTGTCTGACCTGCGCGTGTCCTGTATCGTGCCAGTAAGCGACAGCCGATGGAAACCTTTTGCAGATCTCTTCCATCTCCGATTCGTTTGGCACTGCCTCCCATGTGGGCAGATTCTCAAGGGCGATGAAGATACCCGCGTTTTCTGCTTCCGGTACAAGTTTTTCCAGGCATCGGCTCAGATTGTCAAGGTAACGACCAACCTTTTTCTCGCGCTGGAGCATCAGTTTCATTTTTGTTTTTTCGAATTTCCGCGAATGCTGTTCGTTCTTATACATCAGGGTTATCAGCTTCGATGTCATTTTGGGCATTTTAACGTATCCAGCATGAACTACTATTGCCGATGCGCCGCATTTGGCCGCCAGTTCAAGGGTTCTGGAAGTGTGGTTAACTGCGCTTTCCCTGTCGCGCTGACTGTCGCTGGCCATAAGAAACAGCTCCGGATGTCCCCTGGAGACGCCTACGGGCACGGGACAGAAATTATGAACGCTAGTCACGTTTACGGCCTTTTCTTCTATCATTTTTGAAACGCCGGGAACCAGGTCCATAGTAAGGTTGTATCCAAGTTCGATGCTTGTAATGCCAAGATCGAGAATTTCCTGGACCAATTCCTCGCCATTCCGATGGTGTGAGGCATTCCACCTGGTAGAAAGGGCTATTGTCATTTTCCTGATCCCAGGCCCTGATTTCAATTTCACACTCTTTCCTATTCCTAAAATCTGGAATTATTACAGGGCCGGTTTCCCCTCAATGCAGCAAAGCTCCCCGATGTGATCGGGGAGCTTCGCGTGTCTTATTTGTTATGGCCTGCGTTTCTTATCTTGATTTGGCAGCTCGCGCCCTTGCTCTTGCGGACTTACGTCGTTTTTTTTCGCTGGGTTTCTCAAAATAACGGTTTGCACGAACCTGCTTCATCATGCCTTCTTTATCCATGATTTTCTTCAAACGCCTCAAAGCCTTGTCAACGGCTTCGCCGCGTTTTATCTTCACTTCAATCACTGTATCTGATCACTCTCCCTTCCTGTGAGTGCACCTGGTTCAAATTTTTACTTTCAAATGACAAATTTATACTTTCAATTGAGACGGTGTCAAACGATTTAGCGGATGATTTTTGCTGCAGTGAACCTGTTTGGTTTCGCA